>JAYUGC010000043.1:0-38614 GCA_043767805.1 Pseudomonadota bacterium
CCAACGTTTTTACCTGATCCGAGATGGTAATCATCACGCAGTTATAAACGCCGTCCGCAATGCTGCGTGAGCCATGATCGCCAGCTGGCGGCGCGGGCCGAGAGAGAGCGGCAGCAGCTAGTATTACAGGCGCAAGCGCAACGGCCCCAGGCCAGCCAAACGTACCATCCTCCCGGCGTCTTTCAGCTCCCGGGTGGCGGCACGGTTATGGATTTATCCACCCTGGCCTACAACTTGACTCACCTAATGCGAGATCTGTCCCTTAAGCCAACGGCGATAACGCAATGAGGTTAGCCAATGAACAGGAAAGGTTCCCCTCCGTACAACGTCTCTGCTAAACACGACAGGATTTAGCTAGTAAAGACGGGACTGTTTTCCAGTTCCAAGCCGATGTTGACCAAGCGAGTGACGCGAGACTCGAGGGCCTTTTCGATCTCTTTGGACTCGGTGATGTCTTGGAGAAGAATCACCGCTCCGACGATATGGCCGTCCAGCGCGCGCAAGGGAGAGGCAGAGCTAAGAATCGATTTCTCGGTGCCGTCGAAACACTGAATATCGACGACCTCGCTGTGCGTGGACTCGCCATCCTTTAGCGCGCGGGCCAAGGCGCCTCCTTTAGCGGGAAGCAGTGAGCCGCCCGCGTCCCACCAGCCTAAAATCTCGCCGTAGCGATCGTGAGCGATGGGCTCTTCCGTTTTCCAGAGACGCGAGACTTCCTCGTTTGTCTGGCAAATTCGTCCCGTGATGTCTGCGATGAGCACGCCCACGGGAAGTTTTTCAAGTAGGGAAGAAAGTTTTCTGCCGACCTTCAGAAGCTCCTCGGACTCCCTGACCTGCCGCTCGCGTTCCTGGAGGACCACGGCCTTTTGGCGAAATGAGGCGTAAATGCCGACCTTGCGCCGGAGGATTTCCGGATCGAAGGGTTTGGAAAAATAATCGACGGCGCCCACGGAATATCCTTTGAGGACGAAGGGGTCTTCCCGGTACACCGCCGTGATGAAGATGACGGGGATGTCTTTGCAATGCGGGATGGCCTTGATCCGCTCGGTCGTTTGAAAGCCGTCCATGTCGGGCATCTGCAGATCCATCAAGATGACGGCGATGTCCGCGCGGCTCTGCAAAAGGGAAAGCGCCTCGGCCCCCGAGTGCGCGACGAGCAGATGGTACTCGGCACCCAGCACCGCCTCCAAAGCCACGAGATTCGCAGGCGTGTCGTCCACCGCCAGGATCGTCGAGCTCTTCTGTTCTGAAAGGGGCATCTTTTAGTTGTAACGCCAGTTCGCCGCGCAAGCAAACTTGTCGTCGATAAGGCTGAGCTCGACTGAGTCTCCTTCGAGGGAGGTTACTTGGGAAGAATAGAGGCTTCGCCTTTTACGTCGTAGGACTCGCGCAAGGTAACCTCGCAATCCGCGAGCTCGAGATCTTGAACGAACGAGGTGACGAAAGGGCGAGCTATAATTTCTCCAGTTTAGTTTTCTTTAACGAGAGGCATACTTCGTGAAAATCTCTCGTCGGTCCGAGTTTCAGCCCGCATTCGGAACTGGGCGCTTTCGAGGAGGCGATGGAACAGAAATTCGTTCCGCGCTGACGAATCGGGGCCTGCGCGGAAAAGAGCTTCATCTGGCCTCCGAGTTACGAGTAGAGGCTCAGTTAATAAATCGAATCATCAGGGTCAACCCGGGACTCAAGGGACGGACGGAAATCTGATAACTCCGCCCGGAGTTTCGATGAAGCCGACGGCGACGTTGATGCGTGCGTTCACGCCTTCGGCTCCCGTGTACTTATTCTGCAAGAACTGCGTGGTAATCGCCGGGTCGACACCAAGAGAATGGTACATCGCAAAGCACATGAGGAGCTTGTCGTTGCCGTCGTTGCCGTCGATGCAGGCGGCGTTCGCGATTTTACCTTCGAAGAGGGCGAGGCCTTTGTCCGAGCCCGTCTCGCGCAAAAGAATTTCGACGGGTTTACCTCCCACCAGATCTTCCGGGAGGTTGTAGCTGAAAACCCGGGCGGTCGGCCGGGAATTGACCATCTTTCCCACGACATCGAAGGTCGCGTAAGGCGCGAGATCGGGGGCGACGGGCACCGAATAACTTCCTCTTAGAGGTGCGGCGCTCGAGGCGGCCGCCCATCCGAAGAGAGCGAGGGCGAAAAATTGAGTGGGTTGGCGCATGGGGGTTCTCCTAAATTAGTGGATAGGGCTCGGGCGGCTATAGCGGACCGCCCGGCCTTTTCCGACTCGTTTCAATAATGCCAGTTTACAGAGGTCACTTAAATCTCTTGTCGCCGTTATGCGAGAAATCTCAAACTGCTTCGTATAGGTTTTCACGTCAATGAATTCGGAGCTATCGAGCTGGCGGAGCAAGGTAATTTGCCGGTAATTCAGCGCGGCCTCGGTGCCGGAGTCGTCCTTCTCTTCCACTGGGGTGGGGACTGCAAAGGTTTCCCCCAGGAAAAACACGGCAATGTCGGGACTCAAGCGATATCCCTTTTCGGTCGCCTCGATCGCCTTGCCCTGATCGCCCAAAAGGTGTCTCAAGCGTGAGATGGCAGGATAAATGAGCGGATCGTGTCTCAAAGGATCGTAACGGTATCCCCAAACTTTTTCGATGAGCTGTTCTTTGGTGGCCTCCCCCTGGCGGAGACATTTGAGTAACTGCCGCATGAGAGTCGAAGTGCCTTGCGGGGCGAGCTCGACGTTACCTTTGGCCACCGTTAGAAGCGCGCCCGGAACGACATCGACGTATACGGCGTGAGCAGCCGCTTTGCCGGCGGCGAGCTGAAGTAAATCGGGAAGCAGGGAAAGGTACCCCGATTTCAAAATCTCGCTGATGGCGCTCGCGTCTTTCGCCTGCGCTTTGTCGACGAGGTTGCCGAGAGGATCCTCTCCGGGAGAGACGAGATAAGTCGCCGCCGTGGCAGCGATTCGCGCCGAGACTCGGGCCGCGACCGCGCGGCCAGTGACTTTACTCAAACGGCGGATGCGGTTCTCCAGCTCTTGCGGCAACTGCGGGAGGCCCATGGCTTTCAGCACTTTCCGCTCGAAGCCCGCCACTTGAAGGTCGAGCACTTTATCGACCTGGCGATCAAGCGCGGAGTAGGTGCTTCTCAATAGATTGAGCGCCTGAGGGAACTCTCCCTCCAAGTAATAATTCTGGGCGTACCGCAAGTTCAGCGTCGCGCCCTGGCGCCGGTGACCCGAAGAATAAATTAACCTACACGCTTCATCGAGACGGCGCTTCGATTGGACGAGCTTTCCTCTCAGAGTGAGCTGACGGCCGAGCTCGAGGAGTAAATCAGAACGGGAAAAGCTATTTTCCGGAGAGAGCCGCTCGTAAAGATCTTCTAAAGACTTGATGTCTTCTTGCGGAGATAAGCCGTGCTGCGCGCTGTAGTAGGCAATCGACATTTGAAACGCATCGGAGAAGCCTCCTTTACCGAGAGTCGCCACCAACGCGCGGGCACGGTTTAGCTGCGCGAGCCCTTGAGAGATCTGGCCCAGGTGCACGAGGGCATGGCCTATGAGGTCAGTCGCGAGTGCCTTGGCGTGAGTGAGCTTACTCAAATTAGCGCTCTCAAACGCCCGGCTCGCGAGGAGAAGCGCGTTTCGGTAACGCCCGCAGTAGTAGCGGTAATAAGCGATTCCCTGGTACGCGAAGAAATGAACGGCTGGGCTCTTCGACTTGCGGGCGGCACGCAAGTTTTCGACGAGATGCCGACGGCAGGGCTCGTAACCGGATTGCCGGCAATGCCCGGTGCCCAGAAAGAAGCGGGAGGCCGCGAGCGCTTCCGCTTTCATGGTGGGGCCGTACTTGGTTAGGAGGCTCTCCGCCTCCTCCATGCGCCCCGCGAAGGTCAGGGCGCCGAGAACGAGGTCGCTTTCCGACTTTTTAAAGGCGCCCGACGGAGAATCGACGGTGCGCTTCAAAATTTTCGAAAAATTACCTTTGTGAAAATCGGCTCTTAGATCCGCGCCCGCCATCGATTCCCTTATATAGAGAATTGAATCAAATCGCATCATTCTTTTAAGCGGGCCTTCGTGGCTCCCTGAGGCCCATTGAGCGATCTTTGAAGCTTAGGAGAAAGTCATGATCAAACACTTAGTCTTTATGGGTTGGTTTCTTGGGACGCTGGCTCACGGCGCCACCACGGTGGATCTCGCTAAAAGCGCGGTGACGGTGGAATTTCTCGCGGTGGGGCAGCCGAGCGCGGTGAACATTCGCGGCAAGCTGAAGGACGGTGCTTCGATTTCGGGAGTCCTTCACGTGGCGGCCGATTCCGTCTCGGGGGAGGCGACGCTTCCTTTGGACGCTCTCGATACCGGCATGGAGCTTCGCAATAGGCACATGAAGGAGAAGTACCTAGAGACCCGAACGCATCCGACGGCGGTGCTGAAAGCGATAAAGCTTTCTTTACCGGCGGGGGAAGGCCCCGTGCCTTTTACCGGCGAGCTTACGCTCCACGGAAAGACCAAGCCTATCTCGGGCACGGCCACGGTGAAACGTCCGCAGCTCGGGATGTCCTTTGATTTCAAAGTCTCGACCCGGGAGTTCGGCATCGATACGCCTCAGTTCATGGGCGTGACGGTGGCCGATGAAGTGCAAATTTCAGTGAAAGTGGAGCCCGGATCGGTCGGCGCTTCGAGTTAGTGGTTTACCAAAAGGGGAATGCCAAATGAAAAGTAAAATGTCCTGGGCTTGCGTAATCGCTCTAATGACGGGAGCCGTGGCCTTTGCTCAACCTGCGTCGCTCGAGTTCGTGCCGCCGGCGATGGGGACAATGACTTTCGGCGTAGATCGAACCGCCTTCGAGGATAGCGAAGATATCGGCTACGCCTACCGTAAGGCCGCCCTGCATTTCTCGGATCCGGTCGGTGAGTTCACTGCCTATAAGCTACTGCCTGGCAGCAAGCTCAGATTGCGGGTGCTTTCCTATCAGATGTGGCTGCTCGAGCATCCCAAGGTACGAGCTCGTAAAGATATTCCGCAGGACACGAACCGATCCGGGGCTCGCTTCACTCTGACTTTCCTCTCCGGCGTAAAAGTGCTCTCGCAGGCGATGGTCGATACGACTCGCGAGATCGACGACCGAGAGGAAGAAAAATGCGAGGTCTGTAACGGCTCGATTAATCCCGCTCACTTCGTGCTCGAAGCGCCGGTCGTGGATATTCCGAAGGAAGCGACCGCCGTGCTGATCCGCCTAAGCCATACCATCGATCGCTCGACGGGAGGGGTAACGAGCGTGCAAGGAACCAGCGTGGCTCAGTCGCTTTCCAACGTATTCAGTCTGCGCGGTAAGCAGACCGTGCGTCCGAGAGACGAGAGCACCCCCCAGTTTCAAATGGTCGCAGGCTCCGAGCCCAGAGTCGGCGCGGAATTCAAATTCGACGAGAAACGGCCGATGGATGCGCGCTGGTACAGCCTTATCCATCACGACAAAGCGATTAGCGATACGTTTGAGGCCATTCTCGGCGAAAAATTCGAGCTCTCCCGCATCCGGACGAAGCATATCGGATTGTGGGTGCGCAGTGGCCCGGCATTGCCATGGGATCGTCTCATGGCGGGTTCCTACGACATCCCCCCAGTGAACAGCACATATCTGGAGTTCATTTTCCTGTACTCGATGTCGGCCGTGAAAGCGAACGGCGACGAAGTCCAGCTAGGTACTTTTTATGATTCGCCGACGGGAGATATATCGCGCGGCTGGGTCATTAATCTCATCCCGTAATCTACTTAATTCAGGAGAACATTATGAACTACGTAAAACTATTGGCTCTGCTACCGGCTTTGATCATCGGAACTAGCGCTCTCGCCGCGGACCCTTGTGACGGCGAGCCCGAGGTCCTATGTTCACGGGCGCTGAAGATTGGCGAGATGTTCGCGAAGCGCAACATCCGCAACTTCGGGACGGGAGCCCGTCGCGTTTTCCGCGGAGAGATGAAATTTACCGACGTCAACGGCACCGAGCATAGCGGGCCAGTCATCGCGAAGACGATGTGGACCAATTTCCCGGAGATCCGCATTCAAGGCGAGACGGATTCCGAGCTCTTCGCAAAAGCTTCAGTTTACGACCGAGAGGGCAAGATCCAGTTCTCGACGGTTGTCGGAAAATTCTTCGGATACGGCGATGCCCTGCTGGGCGATCCCAAGGTAAAGGCCACGATCGATCCTTTGGGCGGAGACCGGTTTTCCCAAACGACCTTCCTTAACGTCGAGGCGAGCGATATTCAGATCGCCCACCTTCCGGGAGTGGGGACGCAACAAGAGATGCGGCTAAACTACGTAAAACTGGATGCCGTCCCGAGCGCTTCGATAAAAGACCTCATCGAGGCGTCTATCGTGCCTTCGTACGCCATGCACCAGGGATCGAAGTTACTCGACTCTTGGGATCTCGATCTGAAAGAGGCCCAGCAGAACCACGCCTTGGTCATGGGATCGGTGGGCGCGGTTTTGGTCGCCAAGGGTAAGTTCTCGGCCAATCGGTTCGACACGCCGACGGGAGAGCTGCCCGCGCACTGTAAGCGTAAGGAATTCATTCAGGTGGGTTACGAAGCGCGGATTGATATCCCGTACTTCGATTTGAAGAATGCCGTCGTCGAGCATGTGAAGACGGAAGTGTTGAGCTGCTCGTAATTACGGAAGGGTGCCGGTCCCTGATGAAGGGTTGGATACGGGGGCCGAGATAAGGATAAGACAAATTATCGCAAGATTGAGTTTCATAGGGGGGGTCTCCTTTCTCTTCATAATGAGGGGAGATCCATTCGAAACCCATGCAAGGAAAGCTTAATGGGAAGCGAGCCTGTCTACTTTTTGGTCAGGCCAGAGGCTAGCGGCAGCTCATGGTTTTCCCCGGATTTCGTGGGGAACCTTGCTCGAGTCTTACGGAGGTCGCGGAACGCCTCAGAGGCGAAAGCCCAAGAAGAGCTGCGCGGTATAGCCGACATGCACGATGAGGGTATTTCGGGTCGCTTCGGTGTAAGCGTCGACGTTTACGCTGAGCCCGGTGATGAGAGTTTTCCCATTGTGCCCCAAGGCGACTTTGAGACGCCCGTTGACGCCAATGAAGGTGTTGTCGAGCGGGCCGGAGGCGAGCGTGTAATCGATCCACTGGTGCCCCACCTCCGCGATGAGGGCCGTGGAAAAAAAGAGATCGTTTGCGACGAGGTGCAGGCCGTAGCCGATGCCGCCCGCGATCGATTTCATGGCGGATCGGCTGAGGGTGGCATCCGCGCCGAAGTCGGCCTGATGGGAAGCCGGAATAATTTCGACCGGTGAGCGAAGGTCCTGGTAACGAAAACTACCGACGATAAAAAAAGATCCCGCCGAGAGGAGCTGCCTTTGTCTTTGGTCGAAGGCCGCCCCCAGCGAGTAGCGGTCGGGAGACAGCGGGATGTAAAAGACCACTCCGCCTCCGACGTTTTTAAGATTTGGCTCCAAGTAGTAGGTCTCTCCGCTCAGGCCGCGCACCCCGTCGATGAGATACCCCGTCCAATCGGAGTAGTTGAGCTCAAAGCCCCAAGTCTTTCCGTAATAGTTGATGCCGTAATCCTGATGAGTGCTCGTTCCTTCGGCCGCCTGGAAACCGAGAATGGGAAGCGAGAAAGTGAGGCCGCCGCCCAAGATTTTGTAGCGGGCGCTGATACCGTACAGCAGTTGGGTCGCGGGCCGGTAGCGCAGGCCCGACTCGACTCCGATTAACCCGCCCGAGGTTCGCGGAATGAGCGAAAAGCCCTGACCGGGAAGCTGGAGGCTACCGCCGATATAGAACGGCGTATCCACGTCGGCGTAATACCGGACGCCCGCAGGTTCCTTGTCTTCCGCCCAGGCAAAGGTAGAGAACGCCAGGGCCAGGGTCAGGGTCAGGAGGACGGCTTTCATTGGGTCCTATTAAACAGGATTGGTGAGCCTTCCTCAAGGAAGGCTCTTGTTGTGAGTTTCCAGAGGAAAAAGTAGGTTTACGCCTACCTCTTGGCAAACTGGTTTCACAATACCCCTACTGGAGCCAAAAGAATTGGCGATTATCTGTGTAGAAAGCTAGACGGCCTTTTTTAACTACCGCACGGTCTTCTGAAAGTGTCCGAAGCTAAAATCGGGGTTCAACGAATTGGCGAAACTGCGCAGGGCAAAAGCCCCCCGGGCCACCGGGTTAAACGACAGGTGCCTACCCCAAAAACGTCCATACTTCTTTCCCATTCCCCGCCGGTAGTCGCCAAGGGCGCGCTGCTTGTAATCAGGAAAGACCGAATCCGCCGTAGATCGGGCTAGATGATTGAGATAGCTTCGGTGCGAGACCGCGATTTTCCTTCCGGCGTTTCTTGCCCGAATGCAATAATCGACATCGACCCCCCAACCAAAGAATCCAAAAGAGGCTTCATCGAGCCTCCCCAAAATTTCCCAGGTCGCACGGGTTACCAAAATACAGGTACCATCCAAGTAGGGCACGTCGGTATCGAGATCCCTGCCGCAGAAGTCCGACGCCGCCACGGCGGGGATCCTTTGGTAGAGAGACCGGCAATCGTAGAGAGGGCCGACCAACCCCACTTCGGTTCGCTTGGCGCCCGCCCAAAGCCCCTCCAGGAATCCTTCGCTCAAAATAACGTCGTTATTGAGCAAAACAAATCCATCGTAGGGGATTGGGGCGCGGCTTGCCGCTTCCCACGCCCGGTTGGTTCCTTTGGCCCAGCCTAAATTAGTCGGCTGCGGCAAGACTTGGACGTTCGGCATCGAAACTCGGAGCGTGCCGAGATTGTCGCAAACGTAGATGTGAACCTGAGGACTCTGCGCCCGCAATTGATCTAGAACGCGATGAGTAAGCTCGTCCTTCCCGTAAACCGCCATGCAGACTGCTAACTTCATATGGCGTTTTCGGCCGATTCAGGCACGGTCACCTCTATCGAGTTGCCGTTCTTCAGCGTTTTTCGAATCCAATGGTGGAGGCGGTCGAGCTTAAACTTGGTATAAAATCGCTGAAATATATTTTGGATCAAGGTCGACCTTGCGATCTCCGACCGCTTGACCCAATCCCCGGTTTCTTTCATTTGCTGATAGTTGCTGCAGTTCACGCAGGGAATCTCGGATCGCTCCGCTGCTTGTCCTCTTAACATCCTTTTCGCATAACGCAATTTCCAGCCCTTGAGCACTGATGGGAGACCGGAGGAGAACACGTTCCCGCCAAAGTCTCCCCATTGGTTCATGCAACACCCGAGAAAAGTACCATCCCAGTTGACTTGCGGGTTCGTCCAAAGCTGCAGACACATCGCCTTAGCCAGAGAGTCCACTCGCTTTCGCTCGGTGTACTTTTCCTTCCGCCTGGAAAGGCCGGCGCCCAATTTTTCGTCCCAGGCGTCAAAGTTCGCTTTGACCTTGAAACTCATGCCGAGCTCTTTCGCCAGCCGCTTGGCACTTTCCAATTCATGAATATTGTGGCCGAAGGCGATAAACTGCCATTGGAGAAGAGGGTAGGGCGTCGAGTATTCCCGCTTGTGCTTATTTATCGTCTGAATGTTTTGAATCACCGAGGCGAGGTTGCCTTTTACCCGATACTTTTCGTAAGTGCCTTGCGTTGCTCCATCGATGGAGCAGGTTATTTTTCTGAATTGATACTTTACCAACGCTTCCAAATCACCCGGTCGTGCGGTGTTTAAATTGACGCCGTTCGTGGCGGTCAGAGCGATCTTTTTTTCAAACGCATACTGCAGGATCTTGGTTAAATCGGGATTAAGGAAGATTTCGCCCCAATTTGAGAGCTCGATCGACGAAAGGTTCGTCTTTTCCACAAAGCTAACGAAATCCGGGAATCGCAGCATGCCTCCGCCAATCACAGATCTACCTATCTCACCGGTAGCCGTAGGACAGGCGGGGCACTTCAATTGGCAAACCGAGGATATATCTAGCCGAAGCTGCGAAGGAAACATGTCCCCTCCTGGGATAGCTCTTTTTTAAAGGCTTTCCGGTGGTGGGTTAGTCGAAATGCCTGGGTTAATTTGGGAATCCTACTTTCCCGGTGCGGAGAGAGACAACCTAATTTAACCGCCTCGAATGGGAGGCACTACTGAACCAATCAGGAATGCCGTGTCGCGCCGCTCCCCTTCTGCCAAGGCCACTTCGAGGGCTCGGCGTGGCCGACTGGGTGATTGTCACCCCAAATGGCATTTTGTATAGTCTGGGCGAATCCGATTTTTTCAAAACCATCCTTAACGCGGGGAATTATACCGCCCATGAGTCCGGACGTTAGTTTCGTCATCATTACGATGAATCGCCAAAAGGCGGTGCTCCGCTGCTTGGCGGAACTGCGCAAGCAGGACGGAGACGCAGCCAGGGAAATCATTCTCGTGGACAACGGTTCCACGGATGGGACCATTGAAGCCGTCCGTTCGGCCTTCGACGAGGTGATCGTCGTCGCCTCTCCCACTAATCTGGGTGTTGCCGGGGCTCGCAACCTGGGCTTTCGCCGGGCCACGGGCGAGTATGTCGTCTTCATTGACGATGACGCGGAATTTCGGGATGTCGATGCCACGCTTCGGGTCATCGGGCTGTTCAAGGCGGACGCTACTCTGGCGGCCGTTGGTTTTTCCATCGTTAGCCCTTACACCGGCCGGCCAGAGCGCGACGCGATTGCTCGTACCGACAAAGTCTTTCAGACCCACACGGGAGAGACGGCCTATTTTTGCGGGTGCGGCTTTGCTTTGCGGCGAAATTTAGTTCCGGACCAAGGCCCGTTTTGGGATCAGTTGATCTATGCCTGTGAAGATCTGGATTACTCCTACTCTCTCGTGGCGGGCGGCCGGAAGATCCTAACCACTCCCGACATTGTCGTTCTCCATTGGAAAGACCCGAACGCTCGGCCGCCCGGACAGTTTATTTACTTCAATGCGCGCAACCGCCTTCACGTTGCGCTGAAATGGCTGCCGCCGCTTGCCGTTTTAACGACGGCCTTCGCTTGGTGGGGGTATCTCGCGATTCTTGCGACTCGCCGAAGACAGCTTCGGTTTCTCTGGCGGGGGATCGTGGATGCGCTATCCGGAACGCCTCGCGTTTTAGCCATGAGAACTCCGTTGAACCCGCAGGCGTTGCGCAAGGTTCGGGCTCTCGCCGGAAGAATTTGGTATTGAGGGGGAACTTTTTCCGCAAATGACCGGCGAGGCTACAATTTTTCGATGGGTTCCTTCCGTTTCGTTCAGCAGGCGTCTTGCCGCCTTTTATCCCGTCGCGCTTTTACGAAGCTATCGTATGCCGATACTCGCCGCGCGTCGGGAAGCCATAGGCGCCCTGGCCATGAAAGTGGCGAGCGGAATTTTGGAAGGCTTGGCCTTCCTCGGGATGGGTCCGGTACTAGCGCTCGTTTTGCACCAGAAGACGAGCCCGACCTGGGCGAAAACGCTAAAGTTCATGGGCTTAGAAGGCCTCAGTGTGTCGGGACAGGTCGTTCTCGATCTAAGTTTATTCGCCTGTCTCGGCGCGGCCTCTGCCTTGTTCAAGTACGGGGCCGGACAGCAAGTGAACTTGTTTCGCCTGAAGGTTGAAGCGACGCTGCGCCGTCTTCTGACGGATGGCCTGTTCAGTCTGCGCTGGGAATATTTTCTCGAGTTGGGCGCGGGCAGCACGCTTAAAACGGTTTTCGATCACGGTTGGGTTTACGCCTACGCCTCCGAGCTGGTGCTTCAAATTCTTGCCCATAGTCTTCTTGCAGCGACTCTCATAGGGATCGCCGCCTTCATCATGCCCCTGGCCACCTTGGTGGCGATCGGGCTGATCGTGCTAGGAGTGATCTATGTAAGGTTGCGGGCGGCTCGGCAGGCTCCCCTCTCCGGACGCCTCGGCCAGGCGCACGGAAGGTATAGCGACTTAGCCGCTCAGACTATTTTAAGAATGAAATATGTTCGGGGCAATGGACTTACGGCGGAAGTCTCAGCGTCTCTGGAGGATAAGTTCGACGAGGTATATAAAGAAAACCTCAAGATCCTGAGGCATGGGCAGAAACAGGGTTTGGCTTCGGAGCTTATCGTCCTTTGCGTCGTCGCCGGAGGACTTCTTTTTGGGCTGACTTCGGAAGAGGCCCGTTTGGGCGAGTTCGTAACTTTTCTGGTGCTCGTGTTTCGCGCGGCTCCTCAGCTGCAAGCCGTACAGAAGACTTATGATCTTCTTAAAGCGGTCCACTGGTCGGCGCAGTCGTGGAATGATCTCTATTCCAAAATACGGCAAAATCCCATGCCGCCCTCTGGAACGAAGTTGCCTTCCTTGCATCGTAGCATTCAGATGAATCGCCTCAGCTACCGCTACCCCCAGAGGCCTGATGTCGACGCGGTCAGTGACCTGAGTCTCGAGCTTCGCCGCGGCCAGTGCCTAGTTCTCGTCGGCTCTTCCGGTAGTGGAAAGTCCACAATCGTCGACTTAGTGACCGGCCTTCTCGTGCCGACCCGGGGAGAAATTCTCGTCGATGGCGTTCCCTTGGGTGAGTTGGACACCGGCCTATGGCGGCGTAATATCGCCTTCGTTCCTCAAGGCGTCACCTTGAGCTCCGGAACGATCCGCGAAAACATCGTCGGTAGCGGGACCGAATTCGACGAGAGCCGCCTTCAGCTTGCTCTGGTTCAGGCGCAGCTAGTTGAGTTTGTGGGAGGCTTGGAAAACGGCATCGATACCCCCGTCGGGGAGGGCGGAGGCATGCTTTCCGGAGGGCAGCGGCAAAGAATCGCTCTCGCTTGGGCGATGTACCGGCGTCCGTGGCTTCTGCTCTTGGACGAGCCCACTAGCGCGCTCGATAAGGAAAACGCGGCCCTCGTAATGGAAACTCTCAAGGGATTGCGCGGGACGGTAACGATGCTGATCATCACTCACGACTTGAGTTTCGCAGAAATTGGCGACGAAGTAATCGAGCTTTCTAACGGCAAGGTCGTGGGCAGAGGGCTTTCCCCGGAGCGCGGGGCGGGAGCTCAACCGGAGACGACCCCGTCAACGCCCTGAAAACGCGCCTTCCCTCGTTGCAACGCTAGATGAATCGAGTGCGGCAAGAGGAGCAGGGCGATTAAGTTCGTGGCTCCCCGGCACGAGAGACCGCCCAAGACGATCGTTTTAAAAATAATCGCTCCCGCCCGCACCCGGTCCCTCAAGCGCCCCTGCGCTAATAAGTTGGGAGCGACGAGGGTGGCCATGAATCCGCGCGCGGCACGGCGGGTAAGGCGAGGGCCCAGCCGCCGCCGAAGCGCGAGTAGGTCCGCGGCGCTGCAGCCCAAGCTCATTTTATCGGGTCTCGATTCGGCGTGATAAAGGCTCAAGGGTTCGTCAACGTAACGGACGGACACTCCGGCCTGACAAACGTCGAGTACCATCCCGATGTCCTCGCCGATTTCTCTAGAGAAGGGCCCTGGCCGCCACGCACTCCGCGACATAAAAACCGTACTCGTTTGTATGGTCCCGCTACTGCAGTAAAGATATTCCCCAACGTCTTCCTGCAACCGTATGCCACGAGCCGGCAGAAATTTTTTGCCGCCATCAAAGGCAAAGACGTACTTGCTGAAACAAAAGACCGGTCCGGAAACACCCTTAACGGCGTGAATCTGAGCCTCTAGCTTATTTGGGAACCATTCGTCGTCAGAATCCAGGAACGCAAGATAGGTTCCGCTCGCCGCTTTCGCTCCCTGATGGCGCGCCTCACCCGGGCCCACATTTCGCGGGAGACAAAGGTACCGAATTCTGGGGTCGTTGAGAGGCTGCCCGATGGTCCCTTGGATATCCTCGGTCGAAGCATCGTCGACCACGAGGATCTCGAAATCAGTGAAGGTTTGCGCCAGAACGGAACGAATGGCTCTCAGCACTATCGAAGCGCGGTTATAAGTTGGAATGATTACACTGACCGCTGGATGCATCCGATCTAGCCTCCTTTCCTCTTATCGAGAGGTAAGCGGAACAAGAGTACCGTCAGCACGATTTCAGGCAAGTGGGAATAGAACGCCCTAAGACTAGGGCAGAAGTGCGCGCTCGAACGCATTGACGGCGACCTCCCAAGTGAATGGCTGGAGGAACCGCTGTCCCTCCAGTGCCAGCCGGTGGCGGAGCTCCGGGTTACGGATCAGACGAGTGATCGCCTCGGCCAAAGTCGACGGGGCGCCCGGTTGAGCGAGCAGGGCGGTTTGGCCGGGGATGGCATAATCGCGATGGCCACCGATATCGGTCGCCACCAGCGCGGCACCGCAAATCATCGCTTCCGCCGGCGGCAAGGCCCACCCTTCCGTAAGACTGGGAGCTACAAAAATCGCCGTCTCGTTATATAGGCGACGAAGGCGCTCTTGGCTCGGCTGCTGGTGATACGTTATCCACGACGGCAGGCGAGGTTTTGGCCAGGCTCCAAAAAGCGTGACTTGCAGCTCGGGGATTTTCTCTTTCGTCGCTTCGAAAGCCTTGATGGCATCGGCGCTGCCCTTCCAATTGGCGGGATGGCAGAGCGCCATTGCCGAAGCGGGATTGCGTTCCGCGGGAGGAATGTCGACGCCGAAGGCCTTGAAGTCGAGACCGTTGGTGATGAGAACGGGCGATTGTCCGCGCTGACGAGAGTACTCCGCCAGCCACTTGGCGATTACAATGTGCCGAAAAGGCAGACGCCAAGTCGCTTCGACGCGAGCTTCAGGCCCACTCCAGTTTTCATAGTGCTGGATGAGGTAGTAGGGGCGGCCCTTGCGGGGGGAGTAGCGGGCAATCCATTCGGCGGTTTGCCACCCCGTTGCCACCACTACGTCCGAATCTGGAACATAGCGCTCGTGAAGACTGGGTACCCAATGCATTTGCACTCGGTCGGAAACCTTAAACCAGGAGCCGGGACGCCAATCGCCGGTGAGGCCGCGCTGTACGAAACGACCGAGGCGGGCGGCCTTAACGAGTGGCGGCGAATCAGGCAAGAGGAGGGCGGGGTGCACGACGTGCACCTCATGGCCACGAGCGCTCAATCCATTTGCATACTCATACACGACTTTAAAGCCACCGATTGGCCCCTTGCCGTGCTGGGGTAAGCAAAAGGAAATTCGCATTCGGGCACGCTAGCACTAAAAATCGCGGACGGTCATGGGCTCCCGCGGCCTCATCGTTGGTCCCGTTTTCTTATGACCACGTCGTTAAACCCGTTGGGTTGAAAGGTCAGGTAAAGCATTTCGTAATCCTCTTTCACCATGAACTCGTTCACGGCTCTCCCCACTCCGTAAGCCGACAATTGAATGGAGTCGAAGTTCGTGTAGTCGTTGAACTGAATGAAGGCCCCTTGCTTCACTTTACGCTTCAGCTGGGCTAGGTCCTTTGAAACATCGGAGTAGGAATGCCCAGCGTCCAAATACAAATAATCGATCGAGTGGTCCGGAAGCTCCGCGAGCCCATCCCAAGAGAGACCCTGGTGGATTTCGAGCCGCTTGGCCTCGATCGAATCGCGGAACCTCCGCCGGTAGTACTCAATGTGGGAGAGCTTACTTTCGGTTAGATCTTTCCGGCCCCAGAGGTCATGCCCCGGCCGAAGGAGAAAGTAATCAATGGCGATAAATTTATCCGGGCGCAGCTCCCGAATAATTTCTTCCGAGAAGTCGCCATACGCCACGCCTACTTCAACGGCGCAGCCACCTTTAGGCAGAAGCTTCAAAACGTCGTTTCGGTTAGGCAGCACCCGTGAGTTCTCGAGTAGGGCAGCCGGCAGCCGTGGCATGGCAACGCGCGCGAGCTCGGCGCGAAGATTGCCTCTCAACAGGGTGTAGCCACACCTGCCGGCCAACTTGATGAGCGATCGGTTCAAGGTTTTTCTAATCATGACTTCATTCCTCGGTTCTTTGGGGCCCAGGCGATCTCATGCCCTCAGGAAAAGTACGAACGAAGCGACTTAGCCGGATCAAAACACTGCGCGCCATCCAGCCAATTTTGCGAAGGCGCCAGATTATCGGGCCCGCCCAGAACAAAGCTTTTTCCACTTGCTGGATCTTCATTTTCTTCGCAGCCTCTGGAACGGCCTCCCAGTCCCAATGTTTCTTCAGCACGAAGATGGTCGAACGAAGCACGGGGGCCGGCCGGCTAGTGACGGACCTCTCATGTTTCCGATACCAGACACTCGGGGACGACAGGAACTCAAACTGCTTTTTCTTTTTGATGAGGCGAATCCACAAGTCCAGATCCTCCGCGCCGCCTCGTACTTCGGGGCTGGTATCGAAGAGGCCGACGTCATCGAAAGCGGTTTTTCGGATCACCACGGACGACGGGGGAATGAAAGCTCGGTGGTAGATACTCGACGGAAAGGTTTCAAGATCCGTGCTCGTTGGTCCCCAGCGACCGACTTCTCGGCCAACCCGGCCGCGGAAATTGCGGGTCGGGCAATAGCTTAGGTCCGCTCCAGATTGTTCAAGACGACGCAACGATCTCTCGAGATGATCGCTTTCCCAAAAGTCGTCGTGATCGAGAAAGGCGATGAATTTACCCGCTGAGGCTTCAATGCCTTTGTTGCGCGTCGCCGACAGGCCGCGCCGTTCCGCGTTTTCCAGGATTCGGGCGCCCAAGGCAAAACGACTGGAGAACGCTTCCACTTTCTCGCGGACGGGGGCGTCGGGACCGTCAAGAACGACCAGCAACTCCCAGCTAGAGAACGTTTGTCGCCGCACGCTACCCAGGGCGTCGAGGATATATTTTTGGGCTTTATAAGCCGGGATCACGATACTAACTTCGGGTGGTTCCATGTTTTGTCGCGCCGCCCACTGAGGACAAAGATCCACGCACGAGACTTGTGGTCCGTGTCCTAGATATATAGTGTATCCGCATTGACGCCTCAACCCTTACCTGCGGGGCCCGCCGGATGACGAGAGTCCGATCTTTCCGTCTACGCTTTCTGCCACACGTTTTCGCCAGGCTCTTCCACCGCTGGAGCTTGAAGGCCCGAATCGGGCGGCCCAGGCTCAAGGCAGGCATCGTGTTGTTTTCGGTGGCGAGGAACGAGGCGCTGCGTCTACCCCACTTCTTGGAATATTACCGATCCCTTGGGATCTCCCAAATGGTAGTCGCGGACCACGGCTCCTCGGATGCGACGGCGGCAATCCTGCGGGCCGGTGGCGCCGTTATGATTCCGGTGCGCGGTAACTTCATTCACAAGGACGTTTGGCTCACGGCGATGGTGGAAGCCTATGGGCGCGGGCGCTGGTGTCTTATAGTGGATATCGACGAGTTTCTCGTATTTCCAAGACAAGAAGATTTAGGTATCGCCGGACTCTGCGCGTACTTGGAGGATCGAGGGGCTACGGGTTTTGCTTGTAAGCTCGTCGATATGTTCCCCGAAGGCAGCGTGGAAAAGGCCACTCCGTTGCCGGAGCGCACTCTGCTCGAGGCGGCTCCCCTGTTCGACCCCGACCTGGGGACGCGTCGGCGTCACTTCGGGATCGACCCTTATCTCGACAAGGTGCCGATCTTTCGTTTTAAACGAGGGATGCGCCTGAAACGAGGCCAACACGTCCTCCCCGGAGCCCGCCTTGCGGCGGCTACGGGTGCGCTGCTTCACTTCAAGTTTCTTTCCGACTTCGCCCCGTCCCGCACTTGCGATCGCGCTTTCCAGGCTCGCCGCGCCCGTCACTTGGATGCGGTCTACGCGGCTGAAACCGAGAGCTACGCCGAGAAAACCGAGACGACGCGGGGCCTTTGTCTCGCCACCGACGGAGCCGTCCGCTACCAAGGCTGGAAACAGCTCGCCGAGCTTGGCGTAATCAGCGTTCCCGACGACATGGCTACCTTTGCCGACCTGACGCCACTCGTCCCCGTTTGAGGGCGGGCTTCTTGCGCTCTTTCAGGGCCGACGAGGGGAGCGGTTGGCCGACGATATTTCGGACTACGTACTCGGCAAGGCGTTGATTGGCTTTAGCGTTGGGATGGTAGTCATAGTCGCTGATTCGCCACGGGTTAGTCCCAGGCGCTGGCGGCAAAATAGAATCCACGTCGATATAGGGCACGCGATGCCGCCCTAACTGATTGGCGATAGGTTCAGCGAGATCCCAATACAACAAAGTCGACTTGCTACCTGGAAAACGCTGGCCCATTTCGGCAAAGATATGCTCCAGGATCGCTACGTGCCGATCTTGATCGGCGGCGGATTCGTGGTTGAGTAGCGCCCGAACTAGCGCGGATTTCCAAACCAGGCCGAGCACGAAACCGCGGCCGGCCTCACTTCGCGAAAAAGGACTCCAGAAGTTCCCCCGACGCTCTAGGCGACCTCCCCGCAGTTCATAGCGCGGTCCAAAGAGGTTTCCTTCCCATGCACCGCTCGCGCGGATCACATGATGAGGCATGCCCACCAGGATCGCAAAAACGGGTTTGCCGGAACAATCCGTTACTTTCTCGGCCATCCCGCTTTCCAGCATGGCCAATGCCTGGTGCGGTCCGTAGGCGGTAGCCCCAAAATTCGTAACTTGGTAACCGGAGCCCAGCAGGCGGCTGGTATAGGCCGGCAAGGTCTCGTCGTCATTTAGCCCCCATCCGAAAACGAATGAGCAACCAAAAAACAGGACGCAAGCTTTCGTTCCCCGCTCCGGCCGTTCCGGAACCGTTCGCAAGCCCTCTGGGCCGAAAGAGATTTTTACGTCGTAAATCCGGCGCCCCAAAATAGTCGCGGTGTCCTGGACTTGGACGTTCTTCGGCAAAACGAATCCAAGATTGGGGTCAAAGGTCCGGCTCGCTTTAGCGGGGCCCAGATCTTTGAGGTCATGGATAGTATCGGGGTACTTTTTCTTGTGGTGGGTTTGAACCAGTGCCTGAATCGGCTCCTGAAACCAGATCTCGGCTAGCCCTATGGCCGTCGATATCGCTAAAGAGTAGATCCAGATCGAGCGCAGGTCCGGGCTCGCGGATTTGATGGCCAGGTAGAGGCACACCAAGGCAAAACTAAAGCAGACAAATACCAGCGGGATCGGCAAGGTTTTCCACGCAAATCTGCTGAACACTGCCCAGCCAAGAAGCAACAGAAGTGAATTGAATAAACGGCGTTTCATAAAGGCGCTGACCGTCTCATTGTTTGATTCCCATATAGAGCCCATCGTCAATACGAGTCAGTAACAACCTAGGTGATTCCCGCAAGACATATTCATCCACGGCCCTGGCGGCGCCAGTGAAGGTTCCGTAGTCGTCGATTAAGATAACGCCACCCTTAACTAGTCTTGGGTAAAGAACTTTCATTTCTTCGGAGGTGGAACTGAACCAATCGGTATCAAGTCTTAGCAGCGCAATTTCAGAAGGGCAGTTTGCGGCAAGAGTGTCCTCGACCATGCCTTGGACAAACCTGAATTTCTCGGCAGGATAGCCTGTCGACAGGACGTTACGGCGGACTTCCTCGAGGGGGGAATACGCCCAGTATTTGATATCCGCTCCCGGCCCCCAATGTAGCTCGTGGAATTTCTTTGCGCTGGTTCCTTCATAGAACCGATCCGTCTCCGCTGGCTCAGGCATTCCATCGAACGTATCGAACAAGAAAATCTCGGGGCGCAATGTCTCGCCCAATTGCAAAAGGGAAAGCGCCATGGCCATGACACTTCCGCCCTTCCAGACGCCGCATTCGACGAACGAACCGGAAATGGAGTTCTGACTTATGTATTTAACCGCTAAGCAGAGATTGTAGACTCTTTCCGGAGAGGTCATCGTATAGTGCGAGACCCGATCGAGAATCTCCTTCCACTCGTCGCGAAAATCAGACGGATATGGAGCCGAATACGGCTCCGGTTTTACGCTTTTCTTTTTCGTAATCCTGTAGCCGAAGCGATCTAATAGCTGGTGCGCCGCGATTTTAAGCATTTGATTCATTTCGCTCCTCGGTCTCAGCCCAAGCAAAATAGTTCGGTCGAGCCAGCGCGGGGGTTTGCTGAAGATCCTGCTTGGATAAAATCAGATCGCTTAACACCAGGGGTGGTGAATGGGACTCCAAAACCGGAGCAATGCCGTTATTGACCCAAGGATTGGCGTGTAAATAGAAGCCGGTGTCATAACGATTTTCAATCCGGAAGAGCTGGTACCCTTGCTCGAGCCACCAGGTGATTTCCCGCCACTTTTCCGGCGCGGCTGCATTGGGCGTATATTCGAAAAGAATACTTGCCGAGTCCGGCAACTGGTCGGCGAGGGAACGCAAACCGCGCAGTACATCGGACTCGTGGCCCTCGACATCGATCTTGATCACTCGAAGTTTTTTTACGTCCTCTGGAGCGATGAGCTCCGCCGCTGGAACCGCATCCACGAAACCCTCGGCGCTTTGATTGCCGGCGAGCGGGTAATGGCTCGTGGCTCCGGAGTTCTCCGCGGGACCAGCGTATAAAGGGAGTCTTTCCTTCGCTGAAGACGCCGCCAAGTTGAAGGCCCGGCAATTGTGGAGTCCATTTAGGCGCAAGGATTCGATCAGCTTCCCGAAGATGCGCGGGGCCGGTTCCAACGCATAAACCCTTCCCGCCGCCTTGACGCGGTTGCCGGCAAGGACGCTGTAGTAGCCAATGTTAGCGCCTACGTCGAGAAAGACGTCGCCGGGCTTCAAGCTGCTTACGACGAAATTGGTAATGTAAGGTTCCCAGACCCGAAAAAAATAGAGAAAGGCGCCGATCGCATCTCCTTTTTCCAGCCGGTATCGTCCTACTCCAGGAACCTTGACCGAAGTCTCACAAAACAGGCGTTTGTAAAAACTGGGAACTTTCGAGCGATGGGTGCTCAACCAAAGTTGGCGCGAGCCATCGAAGTAATTCTGTTTTTGACTCTCGCGAACCCACGAAAAGAATTTCCGTGAGGGAAATTTTCTCAAGGGCGAAGTCAGGGCGTTGCCGAGACGGTAGCTGGTGCTATTTTTTGTTTTCTCATGGGCTTCCTTTTCCTTTTCGCGGATCCTTTGCAGCTTACCGATCACGCCGATGGCATGTGACTCATATAGGACCGCGTGTTTACGTAGAAAACGCTTATGGAGCTCCTCGTCTGTTTGAAAAAGGGCGGCGCCGCCGGGTTCATTTGAATGAAGGAGATACTCAGGAATGATCTCAATGCCCCAACGCTTTGAGGCGATGCTTAGCCAAAAATCGTAGCTCGCGAAGCCCGTCAGCGTCTCGTCGTAGCCGCCCACCTCTTCCCAGCAGCGTCGCCGAAACAGGGAGCCCGGGGCGATATCGCAGGATACGAGGAGCCACTCGATTTCGCCGCTGGGCATCCGTTTACCGCTACTTCGCCCCCCGATGTCCACCCCGCAGGTGACTACGCCCGCCTTCGGGTTAGCTTCGAGAATCCCGACGCCTTTTTCGAGAAGGGTAGGTTCGATCCCATCTTCGGCCCCGATAGGAAAGATAAACTCACCCCGGGCGTGCTCAATGCCAAAGTTACGCGCGGAGGAGACGCCGCCGTTCGCCATCGACACCACTCGCAGACCCGGGCCGGAAAGCCTGGATAAGGTATCGAGCGTACCCGAATCGGTCGATCCCTCGTCGACAACAATGATTTCAAAGTTCCGAAAGGTCTGGGCCCGAAGGTTGTCGAGAGCTATTTGAATTTGGGGACCCTGATTGAAGCAGGGAAGAATGATGGACACCTTGACGCTGCTCATGGGTGACACCTTACCCGGGGGGCCGAGCGGGTTTGGAAAGGACACGGCTTCGTCGGTGTGCCGAGATGGCAGGGGAGTTCCCGTGAGGGCGTTTCGGCGCGCGGCGTACCAAAAATACCAGCGTTCGGTTACCAAAAAGAACAGGGCGGCAAAGGCCGCGCAGGCCGCAAGCAAAACAGCCATCGCCGCTAAAACGCCGAGAGCATTCGACGGCAGGAAATTTTCCAGATGAAAGCGCGTGTCCATCGAGCCAAAAACGTAGCCCGTCGTAAGGTACATCGAGTACGAAACATTCCCCAGAAAGCGCAAGGGCACCCAGGAAAAGAGGCGTTTTAACGATCCTTCACCGAAGCAGGCTTTTACGAACAGTATTGAGCTGGAGAGGCAAAAGATCGGCGTGAACCAATGATAGTCGTCGTACTTCAAGTCGGAATAACCAAAAAGGGCGGCACTGGCGAGGAAGACGCCTGCCACGAGGGCATCCGGCATCGTCGCGGCCACTTGCCGCAAGCGCGCTTCACCGATCACGGCGAGGGCACCTCCGGCCAGCATCATCCACCAGCGCGGCATCGGACCGAAGACGAAGCAGCAGCCCGCGACGACAAAGAGTTGCAGCGCCCGCCAGCCCAAGGTCGACTTTCGCCGATTCAGCCCGACGAACATCAGAAGGGGAGCCGCCAGATAAAAGGTCCATTCATAGAACAACGACCAGGACCAGGGGTTGAGCTCGAACATGCTGAACCGATAGCCGGGAATGCCGTTCAGAAAGAGAAGATTTTTGACGATCGTCAGCGCGGACACCTCACTCCACTTCGCCGGGTATTTGAGCAAAAATCCGAGCAATATCATCGCAACGAAAGTGGGATAGATGCGCATGGCCCGATGTAAAAAGAAAGTTCCCAGCTCGGAGAGTGAGGTTACCTTGGTCTTTTTCAATAGGCGGAACACTAGAAAGCCGCTGAGCAGAAAGAAGATATCGACCCCGTACTGGGACCTTTGGAGCAGGGAAAGGGCGGCTTCCACAGTCTTTCCGCCTTTCAACGGCGTATAGAAATGGGTCAGGAAAATCAGAAAAATGGCATAGCCCCGAAGGCCTTCCATCGCGGGGTTCCGCGTCCGCTTCGAATCCAATAGAAAAATCTGACGAAAAATACGCGCCAAGTCGCCAAGATAGTGCCCCACACCAATCCTTCCGAATATCAAAATCGGTCTGCCCCAGTAGAGGAAAAAACTACCGCCTCCGAGGGGACGGTTTGCGATATTACCGTATTTAGCTCTGACGCCACGCTCGGCGCGTCAGACCCCTTTTGGCCTGTGCCGCTTCGACAAAAGTTCGTCTTAACTTTGCGGAGGTGGAAAATTAGGTGAGAGTATTTTACGCTCCCCGGGCATCGAAAACGTAGGGGGAGAAAAGCAACGTCGCTTGCCCTCTGAAGAGAGGATAAATTGCTTAACCGGATATTTCAGTGGCTGGACAACAGCGCTTTGGCTCAAATCCTCCGTCGCAATCCTAAGTCCGCTTCGGCGGAATTTTTTCCTTTTTTCAAAGGCAGGCGCAGCCGGGTCTTAAGTCGTGGCCATGTCCGGACTCACACCAAAATCCTGAGACGCCCTTTGCCGGAGACACCAGAACGTTGCCCGATAGATGGGCTGGCCGTTCCTCCCGCCGCGTATTTCATGGGATACGACACCAATCCAGCCCAGTATCTTGAATCGGGACGACGGGATTTCCAATCCATGAAGTCGATTCTCGCGGGCGCGTGCTTCGACCTCGATAGGGGCAATAAGCGTATTTTGGATTTCGGTTGCGCTTCGGGACGGATGCTTCGGGCTTTTACCGGATTGACGCAACCACACGAGCTTTGGGGCGTGGACATCCGCGCCGATCTCATTCTTTGGAGCCAGCTCCACTTGAGTCCTCCCATGAGATTCGCGACCGTCACGACCTTTCCCCATCTCCCCTTTGAAGATCGAAGTTTTGATCTGGTCTATGCCGGGTCCGTTTTTACCCATATCGGGGACCTCGAGGATATGTGGCTCCTGGAACTGAGACGCCTTTTGAAGCCGGGTGGTTTTCTGTTCGTTACGGTGCACGACACCCATACGATCGACCTTATAATCAGCAGCCACCCTGGCGAATCACTGCATACGAGCCCGCTCCGCAGTGATCTGCGCCGCTTGAAGATGCTAAAAGGTTCACCGACCCGCTTTCAGATGGCTACCATCGAGGATGAGCGGGGCACTCAAGTGTTTCACGATCGCGATTTCATTCGCAAGCGATGGGGACAGTACTTTGAAGTTCAGGGCATCCACTCTGAAGGCCACGATTATCAGACGGCGGTGGTGCTGACCAAAGAGCTGGCCTGAAACCGCCCATTCATTGAACCGAGCGAGCGCCTCGTCCTAGCACAAATCCAGCGGCGCCGACCGCGGCCATCGCCCAGGCGACGGTCACCACGGATAGGATCCGGGGCAGCGGGGCTTTGCCGAAGTTTTCCCTCAGAGTAACCGCGACAAAATAAGGATTGAGATGGCGGATATGGGGCTTGGGCTCCAAAAAAAAATCGCGCGCCGGTCGTCCGTGGTCCACGGTGCACGAGCCTTTACTGAAGGCAATTCGCCAGACTTTTTGGACCAGTCCTTTCCAGGAACGGACCGGGTGACGTACGCGGGCGTTGTCGGCGTAAACGAGCCGGTAGCCTTGGCGCGTGGCACTCCGGGTAAATAAGGAGTCGCCGTTCCAGCCTACGTTAGCGGGAAAACCACCGGTGGCGTTCACCACCGCTCGGGTTACCAAGAGATTCGCGGTAAAGGCCACGCCTCTTTTTTCGACACTGTCGGAGTGGCGCAAGAAACTTATCGAGTCATATACCTGAGCGGAATCCGGCTGCTTGGGGAGATCAAAATCGATGCGTCCCGCCACCAAGTCGGCTGCTTTCGCTACCAAACGTTCCACCGCGCTCTCGAGCCATTGAGGGTCCGGTAAACAATCGCCATCCGTAAAAGCGAGGAGGTCCCCTTGCGCCGCGGCGATTCCGGTATTGCGGGCAGTATCGGCATTGCGCACTCTGGTTTCGAAGACGATCCGGGTCATCCCTTGCGCGTATTTCGAGGCGAGGCTGGCTGTCCCGTCTGTCGAATCGTTATCGATGAGAATGACTTCATAATTAGGATAGGACTGGTTTTGCAGGGCCGCGAGGAGACGGGGAAGCCGCTCGGCCTCGTTATGCAGCGGCACGATTACCGAAACCAAGGGACGAGATTTCGAGTTGTCGCTTGTGTGCACGGTCCGACCTTTATGCCTCGCGCTATGGCCTTGTCTCTCTTACGGTACGCGCGAGTTTAAAAAAAAATGTAGTGGCGCGGTGAGGCAGGGTCAAGCCGCGCCTAGTTTTGTGCTCGGCACATTTCTACCTTTAGGCTGGGGGTGATGGTATATTTTCGCTGCCCGGCCCCAAGCGTCTAAAGGAGGCTTTGCTTGATTAGTTTCGTCGTTCCCGCATTTAACGAGTCCGAGAGCCTCGGCACATTGGTCAAAGAGATCGAGGAAGTCTGCAACTCCTATGGGCTGCCTTTCGAGCTCCTTTTTGTCGACGATGGAAGCACGGACGGAACGTGGGAAGAGATCCAGCGGCTTTGCGCTCAACATGAGGCGGTACGGGGTTTCCGCCTTCGCCGCAATTTCGGCAAGGGAGCGGCGCTTACGGCGGGCTTCGAAGCCGCTAAGGGTAAGATCCTTTTTACTCTGGATGCCGATCTTCAAGACAATCCGCACGACATTCCCAAACTGCTCAAGCAGATTCATGCCGGAAGTGACGTTGTCGTCGGCTGGAGACGGCTGCGCCACGACACGCAGATAAAGCGATTGCAGAGCAGCGTTTACAATGGCTTGGCCCGGCTTTTCACGGGTATCACGCTCCACGACATTAATTGCGGCTTTAAATGTTTTCGATCTGACGTCGTTCCCAGCACCACTCTCTACGGCGACCGTTACCGGGTGTTTCCGATAGCCGCCTCCCTGGCGGGTTTCCGGGTTACCGAAGTGGAAGTGTCACATCGGGAACGTATTTATGGCCACTCCAAGTATGGTTACGGCCGGGTGATGAGGGGTTTTCTCGATCTGATTACCGTCGCCTGTCTCCATAGTTTCCGATTCCGGCCCATGCATTTGATTGGAACCCTCGGATTTCTGCTGATGATGGCAGGAGGGGCGGGACTGATTTATCTCGCCGTCGGCTGGGTTTTTGGACATGCCATCGGCGGCCGGCCCCTTCTCATTTATTCGACCGTCGCCTCTCTCTTCGGCGTTCAGATGATACTGGCGGGATTACTGGCCGAGTTATTCACCGGAATGTTGGCCCGGAGCGAAAGACCTTTTTCCGTATCTGAGCTTGCCTCCGGCGGTAAAACTTTGGAAGTTCCCTTGCCCGAGCCGCGCGGGACTGGGCGAAACGAGTTCGTCCTTCCTCATTAGGACGCGGCCTTTGCCTCACTGCATCTTGGAAAAAGTGTTTCGAGACGTTACCTTCCCAGGATGAAATTTCCATATTGGTTAATAGTGGCGATCGGCCTCGCGATCATTCCCTTAACGGTGTTTCTGAAAAGGCCCAAGTCTGAGAGGGCGGTGGCGTCCAGCCAGTCTCTCATCAGGGAAGACCTCAAATTGGGAAAGGGGAGGGAGGCGACACCGGGCAGTAAGGTGGCCGTACATTATACGGCCTGGCTCACCAACGGTAAGCAAGTCGCGTCGTCCAAGGATCTGAACGATACTCTCGATTTTAAAGTCGGTAACGGCGAAGTCATCCAAGGGTGGGACCAGGGCGTTGTGGGGATGAAGGTAGGTGGCAAACGCAAGCTTACCGTTTTGCCGGAGCTTGGCTACGGCTCCAAAGGAGCTGGGGACGCGATCCCGCCCAACGCGACCTTGATCTTCGAAGTCGAGCTCGTCGACGTAACGTAATAGCCGGCGCCTCTGTAGTGAGCCCACTAAGGGCACCATCGGATTTGCGAGGGCTTGTAATGTCGGGATGAGCTATGCGCTGAGCCGGGAAACGGAAATAATCGTTCTCCTAAATCAAGACGCCTATGTCTTCCCCCATTGTTTGGGCCGGCTGGTTCAGGAACTTAGAGCTCAACCTTCGGCTTTCGCCGCTGCCCCCATCGAATTGACTACGATGGGTATCCGGCTCGCTAAATCCATTTGATTGTTGTTTTTTTCGCCCCTCATTTTTGGTTCACACTTCTTCGGTAGGCTACAATGAGGAAAATGAAGTTTTTCCTCAGAGTTTTTGTGAAATCGAATGAATGGGAGGCCGAGTGAACCGATCTAACTCAAATTTTTCGGCATCGCGGTGGCTTATTGGGCTTTTAGTGCTCGCTACTCAGGCGTTCGCTCTCATGGATAATCCGTCGTCCGAACAGCTGGTGATAAATGAAGTCTCCGTAAATGGCGAATCGGCGACCTTGGAAATGGCGAGCTTCAGCTCTGGAGAGGAGCCTTCCTTAAAGACTCAAATTACCGAACGCGACGGTATTCCTCGGTTGGCGGTTTGGGTAATGGGTCTTCAGTCGCATTTCATGGCGAATCCCGCGAAACTCGGAAAGTCAGACGTTTCCAAAGGGTCGGGAAAGATCTTGGCTGCGAAGCTGCGAAGCATCGCTCTAAAGCTCGCCCTGGAAGAAAAGAAATGGTCACTTTCCGCTCGTACGCGCGCGCTGGCGCAGCAGGTAGATGGAAGAGGGCAGCGGCTTACTCACGGCTGGATCGCCGAGAATTTGAATCCTTGGTTTCGTGAAGTGTTTGCCAGTCAAAAATACGCGGTAAAAACGTTCGAGAGTAAAACGGTTCTCGCCGATATTCAGTCGAGTTTACTCGATAGCGAGACCCAAAATCCGATACTGAAAACGCAGCTGGAGCAATTTATCGCGTGCCTGCCCGACAAACCGATTTCTAAGTCCGTTCCCCAGCTGGCCGCGACTGGATTTCCTGTGCCGCCCCATCGCACCGCTCTGAAAATCTCGGTGTCCCCAGCCGTACTCAAAAAAATTCAATGAGAGCCGTGCGGTGACGGGGATCGAGAAAGCGCCACCTGTTTGCGGCTGATCGCACTTCTGATCGGCTAGACAGCTTGGCGAAGGCGCATCCAGTGCCGGAGCTGAAATAGGACCACCAGCCCGACAAAATACCCAATCCATCCCACGTTGCTGTGAAACGCCCAGCCTACGAATTGATATCCCGTCCCGTAATCGTGCTCTACGAGATAGAGGCCTATTAAGAAAAAGGAAGCAATTCGGAGCGCGTTGAGTAAAAACATCGCGAATATTCCGGCGACGAACCATGAGATTTCGAACCTCATTCCCCGCGCCGGTTTTTCAAAAGTACGGATGAGCAGCAGAAAAAAGGAAAAGAAAAAAATTCCCTCCAGTCCGCTACAAGCGATAGCGATATTTGCCGACATTTTCGGATGCCGAAGCAGTATTTGGCTGGTGGCGCTAACCCGCGTGGTAACTCCGAAGGCGTGCAGGAGTACACTGACGATTTGGGCGGTGAACTGGGCCATCGGAATCCAGGCCCATTTAAGAAAAATGGGGTAACCCACCAATAGGATTAATCCGAGGCTGGGATAAATGATTTTAGATCCGAGCTCTCTCGTGGCTTCGAGCCAGGTGCGAGGGGCCAAGAAAAGAAAATAGCTCGAGGCGAGGGCGCCCAGTCCGAAAAGAAAAAAGAGCGCCATGGCCCAGCCCGTCTCGGAAGGGGTGGCAAATTCCGCCTGTGCCGCGAAGATCGCGAGGGCACAAACTAAAAGAAAAAAGTTTAGAAGCACGGGACCTAAAAAAAACCGGGGTGCGAGTCCCATCTCTCGCTGTAAATGACACACGTAGAGAAAAATTCCGAGAAAAAGCGGAAACAGGACATCGCGTCCATACATCCCGAAAGCGGTATTGTTAGGGCCGAAACGCGCCACGACGAAAGCGTGGAGAATAAAAAGCTCAACGATAGAGGGCAAAACGAAAAGGGCGCTGATGAACAGGCCGTTCAGCGAAAAATGGAAAGGCGAATGAATCCGATGCACGACTGTGCTTTTTTGAGAAGGAAAGTCATTCATGCTACAGTTATTGTTCCTCGTCTTGGGAAGCTATGCAATCTACGGTTAAGGAAAGACAACCAATGAGTTTCCCTCTGGCCGGCAAATGGTTGTCGATTTTGGCTCTTCCGCTCGTCGAAGTCGTTCTTTTCATGGTCTTCACCGGGGGCAGCCAGCCTCGCGGGTTTCGATGGACCTATCTCGATTTGCTTCTCCCGGTTCCTACCGCTTTTTTTGTTTTAATGTTTTTACTGGAAACAGGAGCGCCGTGTCGCCTGAGTTTTCAAAAGGTCGCTTTGGGCGTGAATGTCGCGGCCCTGGCGTTGGCTTTTGGGGTTCATCCCTGGCCGCCGGTAGTGGCCGTCGCCGTACTTAGCGCCTTCTGTGTTTGGGTGGATCCACGCTATTTTTTAAAGAACCCCAATCGTGCCGCCATTCTTCCTTGCGTTCTGCTTGCCTTCTCCGTCGCACTCTATACGAACCTCCCCAAAAGCTGGTACGACGGCATCGGAACGTTAACCTCAAAGGTAACTGGTGGCTTGGTAGCTGCCTTCTTCGGCAACGAGATGCAGTCGAGCATGGCGGGTACGACCCACCTACGGCTGACTCTGGGAACTTTTGTCGCGCGGGTCAGCAAACCGTGTTTGGGATTCGATGGATTCTTCTATTTTACGGTGGTGTTTTTGCTTTTGTCGGCGCTTTACCGTAAGGGCCTTCGTCTGGTTCGTTGGACTGGCGGGTTTTTTCTTGGGCTTTCGATGATTTTCTTTTTGAACGTGTTGCGTGTGGTGCTGCTCATCAGCGTTGGCGCTTGGGCCCAAAATGCCTTAGGCGCAGAGGCGGGCGGCCAACTTCTCAATTCCATCGTTCATCCGCACTTGGGTTGGTTGCTTTATACGCCCGGTATCCTTCTCTACATGCCGTGGTGCCTGCGCATGGCCCACGCCAGAGATCGCTTCGGGGTTCTCTTTCAAGGCTTCCTTGCGGAGTTGGCATCTTGCTTCGCGGTGATTAACCGAAAAGGCCAACCATGATTGTCGCGAAGGGAAAGCGGGGAAGGTTCAATTCCGGGTGGCTTTGGTTAGCTATTTTGTGGCTTGGCTTCCTGCTGTCCACTTCGAGTCTAATGGCAGCCAATTGTGGTGAATTTTGCTCCGACAACACGGATTGTACAGGCACCTGCGCCTACTGTGACGGAGGCGCGAACTGCGCCGACTGCTGCGATCTTCCCGACCAAGATTCCTGCGGTCTAAACCCGGGTTGTATCTGGTCGACGAGCGAATGCCGAAACGGCACTACTCCCTGCGGCGTAGTTAGAGAACTTCCCTGGCCCTTTAAGTACTATTTTTTTGGTGGACTTTTCTTATTTTCCCTTGCCGGATCTCTCCTTCTGGTGCGCTCTCGTTCGTCGAACGCGGATCAATCCAATAAATCCTGACGCTTGCGCTCTATAAACGGTTTCCTGTTTTGACAGAACGCACCTTTTGAAAAGCGCGTAGGGGGATAGAATTATGATATTCATTCGGTGCATTCGCTTTGATTCGTCCCATTGAATGCATCGGATATCGAATACAAAACTTTTACGTGATCTACGTAGGACGAAATTCAAATAACACCAGGAGACGATCTAATCATGAAGGCAAAAAATGGGTTGGCAGTTTTTGCGCTAGTAGCGATGGCGCTAGCGTTTGGCGGTAGCAGGGCGGCTTTTGCCGTCAATTGCGTGGATGTCGGCGTGGCGACCGTTCCATGTGATTTCACTCGCGCTACTTATACGGTACTAGCTTCGGCCGCGTGTCGCATGGCGGAGGATTTTGAATTCGTCGGGTCAGACGATGAGACGCGTGTTGGTAATGCTCGCAAAGACAGCTCTTGCCGAAGTAAAGCCGACGATTCCGATCACGTCGGTTGCTGGGCGGCCGTTCAGGGCACTCCCGCGACGACTACCGGCGGCGGTTGCGCTCATCATAATCTCAAGCGCTGCGCGATGGCGGCGTCGCATCATCGCAAATTGCCCAAATGGTGTATCAGCAATCCGCCTCCGACTCTTACGGGTGCTGATTTTTACATCTACTGCAGAGACGTCTACGACAATTGCTATGCGACCTACGCCAACGATGCGACGGCACTTGCCGCGTGTAACAACGATGCGAACACGGGTTGGCCCGCGCTTCTGGCCGATTACGACACGGCTAACACTGTCGGATCGGCGAGCTGTACGGCGACCCGTTGCGGCGTAAACGATTGGTGCTGCGGCATGAGCGCTACCACCGGTTACCCGTTGCCGAATGACGGCAATTGCACGGGTGGCTTAAGAAAAGCTCCGCTTCAAAAGAACTAGATAGCTGAGGCTTTGCCTCTTATAAGTCGCGTAAAGGGGCTGGGACCGAGAAATCGGGACCCGGCCCCTTTCGCTTTTGTATTCTTGGCGTACAGTAGTTGCCTATGACAAGAGAGCGATCGACCGGGCCCTCCATACTAGCCCGCCCGGTTTTTCTAAAAGCAGTGCTTTGGGCGTTGATTCTTTGGTGGCCGGTCTCCGCTTTGACCGAGTCTTTATACCGGGATTCGGATATCTGGTTTCATCTCCGTACGGGACAATGGATAGCCGAGCACGGAACCGTTCCTCGAACGGATCCCTTCTCTTCCTACGGCGAAGGCAGGCCGCTTACGGCCTACAGCTGGCTCTATGAGCTCGGTCTCTATCAGCTTCAGCATTTCGTCGGATTGACCAGCGCGCTTCTCATGTATCGCTTCGCTCTAGTACTCGGCATATTGGCCGTTTGGTATCGAGCGGTCCTTCGCCGAGGCGTTCCGGTGGGAAGCGCATTTGCCCTGATGGGCACGGCATTGGTAACGGTACTGCCGCTACTCTACGAGCGGCCTTGGCTGGTTTCCATTTTGTTTTTTGGCGTCATCTGGGAAATTGTGACTGCCTTTAAGGAGGGGGAAACCAAGGCGCTGTGGTTTTTGCCCGTCCTCTTTGCGCTTTGGGCGAATATTCACATTCAGTTCGTCTACGGGCTTGCTCTCTTGGGAGCCGCCCTTGTGTCCGTTCCCATCGACCATTTCTTTTACCCCGACGAAGGGCCTATTGATTGGCGCCGGGTTAAACAACTTACCTTGGTGTCTCTCGCTTGTATCGCCGCTACTGGAATCAACCCCTACTTCTTTGGCCTTTATGAAACAGTCTGGGAGTACGGTCAGCAGAAGGCACTTATCGATCTCGGAGCCCTGACAGAGTTCACGGCCCCGCTTTTTCGCAGCCTTTCGGACTGGGCCTTGCTTGGCTTAGTTATCGCGACCGCCTTTGCGCTTGGCAGAGGTCGGCGCTTAAGCTCCTTTAAAACGCTATGCTTTGGCTTTACCTGTTTTCTTGCTTTTCGATCGGTCCGAGACGTGTGGACGGTAGTGGTCGTTGCCGTTTTGATTCTTGCCGAGTCGCTGGGCAAGTGGCGTCCCGCGCCTCGTCCTATCCTAATTCGGTGGGGATCTGAAATCGCCTGCGCAGGTTTAGCTCTAACCGCGGTTTTTCTCTATTGGGGGAATGAACGAGAGGTATTCACACGCGGGCTTACCGTCGCTGACACTTTTCCCGTCCGGGCCTTGGATTTTTTGGAAAAGCGAAACGACACGGGCATTATTTTTAATCCGTTTAGTTTTGGTGGATACGTTATGTGGCGTTTGCCGAAGATGAAAGTTTCCATAGACGGTCGAACCAATGTTCACGGCGTTGAAAGAACGCTTCGCTATAAGCAGCTCATGAGTACGGGCGTTGGCTGGGAGCACGAGCCGGATCTGAGCCGCGCGCACCTCGTGCTCTGGCCGAAACGGGCTCCGCTTTCCGCCCAGCTCGAGAGCAGCCAAGACTTCAAACGCATCTACGAGGACGGCAATTACGCTGTTTTTGAGCGAATCCCCGTCAGGTTCTAATACCTGGCCCCTTTGGCTGCGCCTTTTGGTCAGACCAGTCCGCCCTGAAAGGCGTCTTCCAAGGTGCGGAAAGATTTAGAGGCGAGAAATGCCGCTTAGCGTGGCAGGAGATAGCCATTATTGAAGGCGATGTAGAGGTCGAGATGAGCCTGCAGGCGAGAAGCTTTCTTGGTGGTGACCCAGACCTTTCGCATCATTCGAGATAAGTCGTGGCGGATTTTCGCAGACGTATGGTTGAGGGCAAATAGGGCATCGTCCACGTTTCTTCTGGAACCTTCCGGACGAAAACGCCTACCCATTCTGCTCGGGACTGCGCAATGAATTGTTTTGGGAAGACACCCGGCGACAAGACCCGGGTAAGCTGGATGGCCATCTGTAATGATTCGAACCGGCGAAAGGCGTGCAACCGACGAGAGAGCCCGACTCCGTGTCTCTGGCCTCTCATCTTTTCGATATCCGTACTTTCTAAACGCAATGACGGCGAGCTTTCCTCGCGCAGGCATAGAGCCCACTTCGGCGGCGAGGATCTTCCCGTCAGAGCTTCCCACCGACAAGGCAATCGAGAGTGGCTTCAGACGCGTGTGCTCGAAGCTCTCCATCTCGTCAAATTGCGCGCATCCAACGCGGGTCTCCGCGAGCATCTGCTCGTGAGCCTCGCGGGAGAGCCGCGCTAAATAGAGAAACTTTCGAACAACCGTTTTGCGATTGATTCCTAGTACCCGCGCCAGTCGTCTTTGGGTCGTGCCAGAGGCGTAGAGCTTGAAAATCACGGCGTTCAGATCGGGCCTCTTCTGCCGGTAGCTGGCTCGCAACGTGTGACTCGAAAAATTGAGCTCGCAACCTTGGCAGCGATAGCGAGCCACTGGCTGCGCATTCCAACGAGTCTTAAAATAGCCCTTCTTCCAGACATCGCTGGTAAAGCAGTTGGGACAATGGGGACGCACACCGAGACAAATATTTGTTCCCGGGCCCCCCAGCAATGGCTAGAGGGGAGCGCGTTTTGAAGCACTTCCCTGCTTTCCCTCGGCCGTGCGAAGGCGCAGCCAAGGGGACCAGGTATCAGGTTCTAGAGTGCCGTACGATTGTGTGTGGGATTGTGATCGTTTCTTCTAAATCCCCTATCTGGCCCCCGCTCGCCTTTCGCGCTTTCTTGTCGAACTGATTAACAGGACTGTGAAGAGTTTCTCCTAAGTTATTGAAATCACTACACAACATATTGCCTACCCCTTGAGCATTAGGCTGCGTCAGGCTACACTGTAACTGTAGGACGTGGTTCGCTCTCGTTACTTGGGTATAGCCCCACGCCGAAGCAAATCTCCTGAGTCACGCCCGAATCAATTTCTGGAAAACGCGAGGAAATGAACTTATGGCAAGAGTGCTTATGCTCCTCGTTAGCTTGAGTTTGGTCGGTTGCAATATCAAGTCTCCTTCGGCGCCTGTCGCGGGAGATGGTTTACCGCCCGTGGTGGCTCCGGTGGTTTCCGAAAATGACGAAGTCCCGATAGTTCAGGTGGGCAATCGTTTTCAGCCTTTAGTGCCACAGGGCCAAGAGGTGCCGCGGCTGCCCCTTGTGGAATATAACGGAGTCGCGAACTGATTTTATTTTCTCTTCGGTGAGTTTCGATTCGCTGAGGAGACAGTGTTTTGAGCTTTTTTGTTTTTGTTGAACGTAGGTGGTGAAAAATGCGAATTAAAGCAATTCATACCGCAGCTATACTTTTTCTTACCTTATTTAGTGGTTTCGCCCGCGGGGAGCAAACCTGCCTGATGGTGGCGCCGACGTACCAGCCGGGCACCTACGATAATTTTAATGCGCAGCTTACGACGGGTAGCTACTCGTACGGCGAAGGTTCTGCCTATTACGGTTACTCAGGCATCAACCGCTATCGGTTGAATGCGGGAAGTGGCAGTTACAATTCCAGAGTCGGCGTGGACCGTTATGGGATTACGTTTGGCGCCTTTCAGATGTTTCAAGGTATCATCACGCCGAATTTCTTCACGGTCGTGTCTTCGAATAGTAATTTTTGTTCTAGCGCGGACAATAGTGCTCAAAGTTTCAACTGGATCTTGGTTCGCGCCCGGACTCCCGACGTTACGAGTACGAATGTCGGTCAGGGCCCGATGGACGCGACTGCCTCTACGTTTGAGGTAGGCGGAACTTTTACGTACAACCCAACCTCAAACGTGTCGTTTACGAGCACAGGGTATTTCGGTTTTGACGGCGTTGCGAATGCAGCCAGCTTTTCCCTTGATCGGTCTGTTACCGGTGGTTGCTTGAACGGCGTGATGAAAACCGTCGCCAACCCCGTTCCGACCCTGCCCAGTAACGGTATTTTGGATAAGAGCGGCAACGTCTACTTAGATAAAGAGCGGTTCGTCTACATAGGTACTGGTGGAAACCCCGTTGTGGCAGTCGGCGCTAAGGTAGAGGATTTAAACGCGTCGACCAAGTGGGCCGATCTTTCGAGAAACGGATTTTCCGGAATCTACACCGAGTTTTTGACGGGAAGCACGCAGACGAAGATGAGCGTTCTCATCGTTCCTTCTACGGTGACTGCCGGAACGGCCAATCCGGTGATGCCTGGCGCGACCACGACAGTAGTAAACGGAACGGAATTTTACTTTTATGAAATGCCCGCTGCTTCTCACGTAAGCGCGTATTCGAACCCGAGTTTGGATATCTCGGCGGGGAGTTACCGGGGCAAGTTTACCTGTGCGACGGCGGCGCGCAACACTCCTAGTAACGGATTTTGTAAGGGCAAGCTCTATGCTTCGGACGGCGTAACGAACGCCGAGGCAACTTGTTTGTTTGGAACGGCCCCGTCTTACTTGATGAGCTGCATGATGCAAAAGCCGGGTACGCCTTCGAAAGCGGTCAGCATCTTGGCGACCGTTCCGACCCGATCAATTTTGGCGGTTAGTGTAAGTCCGATCACCTCGGAATTGGCATCCGCGGGCACTGCTTTACTTACTGCGACCGTCACCAATCTCACGGGTAAAGAGGCAACCGCCATGGGCGATCCGGCCCTTAGTGTCGACCGGCTGGCAGCTCCCTTTTCTTACGATGGACTCGGCGCTTACGCTACCAACGGCGGAACCTGCGGCACTACTTTAAGAGGTTTCACCAACTGCACGGTGAAGCTTAAATACACTCCTACTCAGGACGGAGCCGTATTCCAGACTTATAAAATTGCCTACAACAACGGGTCAACAGTGGTCAATGCGACGGCGCCCCTCCGTGGGATGTGCGGTTTAAAGAGTTTAGCTATTTCCGGCGGCTACGGCTACATGGTTGGTTCATTGCCGACGCTCACCGCTCTGGCTCAGTTTAACGACGGCAACGTGCAAGATGTTTCCGCGGCTGTCAGCTGGGGTAATCTGGAATCTTTAGTAGCTGATACCGTAAACGGCAGCACCACTCTTACGGTCGCCTCGTCTGCCGGCTTAATGGGCAAGGCCATCTCGGGTCCAGGCATTCCTTTGGGCGCGACGGTTACAGCGATTATCGACGCTACCCACGTGCAGATCTCCGCTGCGGCGACACTGACGGCGAGTGCGGCTCAGCTTTATTCCACCAACATGGAAATTTCCGCGTCCTCTCAAGCCACTTTTCTGAGCAGCGGGGATCAGACGGTCAAGGCTTGTTTGGGCGTATTCGATGCAAACGGCAGCTGCCCTGGCAGTTCCGGTTTGTTAGTGCAGAAAACGCTTACGATCAATCCCTACGCGGGAAGCTTTGGTCAAGTCGTTCTCGGTCAGGCGAATGTATCCAACGTGCAGGATTTTACGGCGAGCGCGCCTAACAGTGTGAATGTGATTCCCCCTGGCGCTACTACCACCCCCTCGTCGGCTTCCCTTAAGACCCCTCGCCACATGTACTCAGACGGCAAGCGATTCATCGTGGCCGACAGCTTGAATCATCGGGCTCTTATCTGGGATACCGTACCTGTTTCGAGTTTTACCGCCACGCGGACCAGTGGAAGCGCCATTCTATCGGCGATTTCTCCGACGGACATGGCCCGTCTGAAAGCGGGGGTTGTCATTTCCGGTACAGGTGTTGTGGCCAATTCTACTATTCTCTCGGTTAATGCGGGCGCTTCGCAAGCCACGATGTCGAGTAATGCGACGGCCTCGGGGACGAGTGTTTTAGGCGTGTTTAGATACGCGGCGGACTCGGTGTTGGGTCAGACGACCATGAACTTGAACACCCAGCTTGGCTTCACGCCGACTCCGAATTCAAACGTTACTAATGCCACCGCCTCCACCCTGGGAACTCCGACCTCTGTGTGGATCGGCGGCAATCGGGCTGCGGTATACGACACGAACTTTAATCGCGTTCTTCTTTGGGATTCGATAACCGACGCTATGACTCCTGGCACTGCCGCGGACATCGTACTCGGGCAGCCCGACTTCACCTGCGGTTCCATCAATACGGGCTCTTCGTGTAATACGCCGTCCCCCGCGGCAGCCGCCAATACCATCTATTCCTATCTTGCTTCTCGCTCTGGATTACTCGCCTACGATGGCATGAGGCTCATCGTATCCGATCCGCAAAATAATCGAGTGCTTGTTTGGAACAAGTATCCGGTGAGTTCATTTACGGGAACCAGGGCAGGTACTGCGACGATTACCGGCGTGTCGGCATCGGATATTCTCAATGTCAAAGTGGGTGCGGTCATCAGCGGTACGGGAGTTGCGGCGGGAACCCTAATCAATAGCGTGAATGTGGGCCTTGGAGAGGTCGTCTTGTCTGCTGCCGTTACGGGTAGCGGATCAACGGTGTTTAGAATGAACCGCCATCCCGCCGATGTGGTGCTTGGGCAAGCGAATTTTAGCGGTAATCTCGCTAATCGCGGCGCCCAGCCAAGCGCCGTAACTATTAAGAGTCCGGGAGCGGTCTATTCGGATGGCACACGCCTTTTCGTAGTGGACGCTGGTAATCGTCGAGTTCTTGTCTGGAAAGATATTAACGCGTTTCCTCTGACAAGTGGCGCCCCCGCCGACGTGGTACTCGGACAGAGCACCTCCAATTCAGACATCGTACTTTATTCCCAGTCAGGAATGGGCCAACCCGAGGCGCTACACTCCGACGGAAAACGACTTTTTGTGGCGGATGGTACCCGTGTCCTTGTTTACAACGACATCACCGCTCTTTCCACCGGAATGCTCGCCGATCAGGTGTATGGTGAGCCCAATTTTAATTCTTTCAGTGGTGGGCTTTCCGCAACTAGCTTCGGAAACGTAAGCGGCGTATTTTCGGATGGTACGGATCGACTGTATGTCTCAGATTATAATAACAGCCGAGTGCTCTCCATCGCTCTCACCGGATCGGGAGCTGGATCTCTGGCCTCACTTAGCATCGGCGATAGCAGCTATGATTACGGTTCCGTGGTCCCTGGACTTGCCAAAGAGCATCTTTTCCTGATCACCAACAGCGGTAAAACCCCGGCGACTTCCGTGGCGTTTACCTTTTCCGGTTCAGGCGTGCCCTATAACTATAAAGGGGGCAGCTTCCCTGGAACGAGCGGGACCTGCACGACAAACGGGGTCGTCCTTCCGAATTCGAGCTGTACTATCAACGTTGCCTTTTCTCCGCCCTCAGGCGCGACTTTAGGCACCAGCTATCCTGGAACGCTTACCCTCAACTATAACAATGGAAGTGGTAATGCGACTCCCGTCGTGTCGAATCTTAGCGGTACTGCCGACAAGGCAGTCTTATTGTTAAACGACGGGGCTACCAATATCTCGGCGGGTACTTACGGGTATGGCACTGCGATTATCGGAACCCCGGTTAGCAAAGTCTTTACCTTGACCAATACGTCGACCACCAAAACGGCGACCACTCTTCAGGCGACGGCTAACCCCGCCAATTTGCTTCTTGCTCCCTTCGCCTTTGCTGGCACCGGCGGCTATTTCCCGGGTGTGGGCGGTACATGTAGTGCAACGGCCGCAGTTGTCGGACGTGGGGGTGGCCGCGAACTCCCCGCGATCGATGCGCTCTGCGATTTGTTTCAGCTGCGCCCAGCCCGCCTCGCCGA
>JAYUGC010000044.1:0-16145 GCA_043767805.1 Pseudomonadota bacterium
TCTCACCCCCGAGCAGCAAAGAAAGCTCGAAGGCGATTTCAATGCGGCCATTCAGGCCGCCCAGCAGAATCAGTATGAGAGTGCGGTCGAGTATCTGCGCCGCATCCACTCGGTCTTGCCCTACTATAAGAACTCTCTCGAGCTCCAAGACCAGTACCTGAAGATCGTCAAAGATCGCCAGGTCGTGGACGCGCAAAAGCGCGCGAAAGACGACGAGAAGCAAGACTTGCAGCTCTATCTCGAAGAAGGCTTGGACTACTTGAAGGGTGGCGACTTTGAGCGCGCCGCCGAAGCGTTCAACTCCGCCATCGTCATCGACCCGGCGAATCCCACAGCCATCCGGGGCCTCAAGGCCGCCGAGTTCAAGGTGAAGAGCCTCGACGAGATCCCGGCTGAGAAAGACGACGAGCAGGAGAAGCGCAAAGTCGTGAGCGAGCTCTTTCAGCGCGCCGTTTCCGCTTTCACCAACAAGAGTTACCAGGAAGCCATCGATACGGCGGAGAAGATCCGTAAAATCGAGCTTCGCGGCGATACCCAGTATCTAAACGAAGCGAAGCAGATCATCGATCGCGCCCGCATGCTCCAAAAAGAAGAGTTCGAGCCTTTCCTCATCCAAGCGAAGGAAAAATACGCCGAAGGGGATTACAACGCGTCTCGCGATCTTTGCGAAGAGATGCTTAAACGCGACGGCTCTTACGACGAGGCCATCGAGCTACTCACGAAATCGAAGAAACAGCTCTATCGTCTCGCTAAAGAGGCTTACACGTACGGTTACATCCTGGAGAGCATGAACCGTATCGAAGAAGCGAAGCAGTATTGGAACCGGGCGAAGAACTACGTGCGCCCCGGCGATGAGTACTACTCGAAGATTACGAAGAAGCTCGACTCTTACCAGTAAGACTCAAGGCGCAGAGCCCTGAGCAGCCCGCCAAGAGAAGCCCCATCTCTCCGAGTCCCCAATTCAAAGACAGGAAGGCTCCGTAAGCCAGCGTGCCCGTGAGGGCCATGAGGCCGTACGCAATGGAGACTGCTCCCGCTCCCGGGAAGGTTTCGCCGAGCCAATCGAGCAGCGAAAGCGCGAGAAACTCGTAGAAGAAAGCGGCCGCAACGACGAGTAAGAGACCAGCCAGGCGATCTTCCGTGGGAAGAAAGAAGTAACCCATCGCCATGAAGAGTAAGCAAAGCACGACGGCGACGCCGAAGGGAAGGGCCGCGCCCTTCTTGCTTCTGAGCTCACTCCAAAACAGAGATTTCCCCGCGGTCGCGAGGCCGAAGGCGAGGCTGCCGTAAGCGATGGGCGCGAGCGTCGTTCCCACGTCGAACGCGGCCAGCGGATCGGCCGTACCCAAGTACTTGGAAAGCATCTGGGTCAAAATCTGCACGCAGAGAGTAAGCCCAACGAGACAAAGCGCCGCCCAAGCCGCGCCCCAGCCCAAATGCGATTTTTTCGACGAGTCGGTGCCCCGTTCGGCGGGAGTGAGCTTTCCGGCGGCCACGAGATCGAGCGCTCCGGCCACGCCAAAGGCGAGGGCCGCAATGGGTAAGACGGCTTCGAGTCCGACGCTACCGAGGCGTTGAGCGCCGAGAAGCCCCAAGGTGTAACCCAACGAGTGCGCGAGCTCTACCCAGGGAAGACGGCCTTCCCGCCCGGCCGCGAGGTCGCTTCGAAAGGCGCGAGACACGAAGCTACAGCTGAACTGCAGGCAAAGCAGAGCGAAGGCGATTCTCTTATCCCCTCGAAGCGCCCAGGTAAGCGAGAGGGTGAACGCCGCTGAGGCGAGCGTCAGGAAGCCACCTACTCTCGCGATGCGCTTTCTGAAATTCAAGATGAGGCCGAGAGAAAGGGTCGAGCCGACCAGAAAGGCGAGGATGGAGTCACTGCCGGGACCGAAGGCGAACATGCCTTTCGTGAGTAGGGCACTCGAGGCCAACGCGCCCAAAAAGTTCGCCGCGACTAGGAGTTTGAGCAACACGGCTAAACCTTACTCCGGGAGGCAGGCGGAAAGCACCGCATACTTGAACGCCTCCTCACCTTCCACGATCACCTGATAGGGGTAATCCGTGGGCGGGCTCTTAACCTCAAAGCCCCGCGCGGAAAGAAAGCGGGCCAGGGACTCCAGCTCGAACTTGATGATGGAATAGAGCAGGATGCGCTCGCCTTTCGGAATCACCTGCTTGCCGTCCCAGGTGGTGAGCCGGTGTTTCAGCGTGTAATAGAAGCGGTACACCTGGCCGCGGATGCCTTGGGGGCTCGAGTAATCTTGCGCCGGGATGATGCTCTTGAACTCTTCGGCTTCGGCGTCGTAGAGAAACTCGCGATTCTTCTCGAGCGGAATGGGATTACCTTCGTCGTCCGTGGAAATGAGAAGCTCCAAGTCGTGCAAAAGATGCCGGGGAGTTTCCAGCGTGAACGGATCGAGCGTGTACTTTTCTTCGATGGGCGCGCCGTCTTCCTTGGGGCCTTTTCTCCGAAGTACCGAAGCGCCTACCAGGAAAGCGAGCGGTCTCGCGGTGCTGAAAGCTTCCTTCACGGAAACGAAGAAATCCCATTCGTGGTTCTCGTAATTGCCGATGCAATTGCCGAGAAACGTACAGACGGTGGGCGCGGGCTTGAAGAAGCCTTCTCCCATTTTCATTCTCGCCTGAGGCAGAATGGATTTCAGACGATAGAGATCGCCAATCACGGGGCAATACTTGAGACGTCCCGTGCGCAGATCATCGGGAAAGCGTTCCTGAATGAGCTTCGAGTGGCTCATGAGGAGAATGTCGCTCGAATCGATGGCGAGGTACTCGATCTGCAAATTGCCTTTGCGCTTGAGTAAGCGTCTCAGAATTTCCGATTCGCCGAGACCTTCGCCGGGGGCGAGGGAAACGAGACAGATGCGGCCTTCGGTGGCGGCTTCGAAAAGCGTTTCCGGAATGCCATACGCGTCCATGGCTTCCGCTTCATAAATCTTTTTGTCGGCAGCGGTCTTGGTGGAAAAGCTGAGCCACCAGGCGGCCGCACGGTAGGTGCTATAGAGGCAAGCGAAGGGAAGGCCGCCGCCATCACGGACCAATTCGCGGGCAATGGCGCGCGGATCTTGAAGTCCCGCGCTTTCTTCGGCCACTCCCACGAGTCTTCCACCGACACTTGCTAACGGCTCGGCGGAGCCATCCGTATCCACTAATTCCATCTTCGACTCGCGGCCGACTTTGAGCGTCTTCAGCCGGAAGCGGACTTCGCTGCGGGGCAGCGTTTTGGAGAGCTCAGAGAGCGCTACCCGGAGCGTCGGAACCGGTAGAATGCCTCCGCCTTTGGTGGCTTTCTGAGGGGAGCGCACGGCTTTGCGCTTACGGATGATCTCGTTTATATCCCCATAACTAGCTGGATTTCCTCTTAAATCGAGGAGGGCTAGAAAGACCACTGAGCGGACCGTGGCGTTGTCGAGTTTCAGGGTATCGCGGAAGTCGAGAGCGCGGTCGCCCAGCCACTTCTGATATGCCGCCCCATCTATGGACCACGTTTCCAAAGTCTCTAGCCTTCCTTAAAACCACGCCGCCGCGGGCGCGTCTTCTTTATACCTGGCTTTGCCCGGGGTTACCAGGCACGAGGATACATATATTCCGTATTTATTCATATTGCATATGTATGCAACGTTTGTTATCTCTAAAGCAACTGATATGAAAGTCGGGCCGAGAGCATATGTCGGTTTTGGAATTCTTCAACGGGACGAAACGCAAGGGGACGCAACATGAACGATCAGAGCTGGAACTAGAGAACGCCCAGTCCGGAGAGAGTGTGACGCCGTCCCCACGCACGGGGCAATGGATCCTTTCTCCCTATGTCCGAGCCGGCCTGGATGGCGGCATCCTTTTCCTCGGGTTCGGCTCCCTGCAAAAGCAGGTGACCGATAGGCGGCGCCAGGAGCTGCTCCTCTCCACCTCGCACTTCTGGATGATTCCCTCGACCGTGAATGAGGCGCATGACTATCTCGTGAAACGTGCCGGCGCTTCCGAAGCTGAGGCCAAAGAGACCATCGATTTTCTTTTGCTGAACCGTTACCTCATTCGGCCCGACGCTTTTAAGTCGACCGATCGGTATGGGCGGCATGCTTTGTTCTACGCGCTTGCCGGTGCGGATCCTCAAATCGTTCAGGGAAAACTCGCGGCGAGCCACGTGGTCGTTCTTGGATGCGGCGGCATAGGCAATCAGATCGCCTGTGCCCTTGCCGCGGCGGGCGTGGGTAAGCTCACTCTCATCGATGAGGAGCCAGTCGAGATTTCTACGCTTACCCGACAGTTCGTTTTCGCGGAGAGCGATCTGGGACAGCCGCGCACGGAAACTTTGCGCCGTGAGCTCTCGCGCAGGGCTTCACAGACGGTGGTCGACATCGTGGACACACCGCTTCGAAAAGACGAGGACTTCGCGAGTATCCCCGACTGCGATTTGATTGTGGTCTCGGCGGATTCGGGTGGGCTCATGCCGCGTTTGAACGCGCACGCCGTCCGCCGCAAGATTGCGTACGTGGATGTGGGCTTCGTGCAGGATGTGGCGGTGTGGGGACCGTTTGTGATTCCCGGCCGTACGGGCTGTCACGCTTGTCATTCGCTCGTTGCGACGGAGCCCAAGCCCGGTGATTTGGCGTGGAGCCTCATCCGAGAGATCAACGGCCGCTACCAAGCGCCCGCGTTCGGCGCGGTGAACATGGCGTCCGCCTCTCATGCTTCGCTTGATTGTCTTCGTTACTTGGGAGGCTTCGGCCAAATCCAATCGCTCAACCAGCGCGTCGGCATCTGGACCCACGACCTGCACATCGAAACCCAGCCATGTCCCCGCAACCCAGCCTGCTCCGTCTGCTCGTTATCTTAAAAGTACTAACTATCTTTTAAGAGACTAGTCGAGGGAGATCCAGACCGACTTTACTTGCGTGTAGAGCTCGATCGCGTACTTGCCGAGCTCGCGGCCAAAGCCGCTTTGCTTGAAGCCGCCGAAGGGCGAGGCCGCATCGAAGCAGTTAAAGCAGTTCACCCAAACGGTGCCGGCTTTGACTTGCTTCGCGAGACGGTGCGCTTTGCCGATGTCGCGCGTCCAGATGCCGGCCGAGAGACCGAACATCGTGTCGTTGGCCTGACGGACGAGATCTTCGTGGCTCTTGAACGAAATCGCAGACACCACGGGTCCGAAAATTTCTTCGCGGGCAATCGTCATGTCGTTGGTGACGCCTTCGAACACCGTGGGTTTCAAGAAGTAACCCTTCTCACGAGCCTTCATGCCGCCAGTGACGACTTTCGCGCCTTCCGCTTTGCCTTTTTCGATGTACCCCAAGATCTTATGGAACTGCTCGGAGGACACCTGCGCGCCCATGCGCGTCTTCGGGTCCATCGGATCGCCGACGACGATCTTTTCCGCGTTGGTTTTCAGTTTCGCGAGGAACTCGTCGTGCGCGCTTTCTTCGATGAAGAGACGCGAGCCGGCGCAGCAAACTTCGCCTTGGTTGAAGAAGATACCTCGCATGGCGCCCTGTACGGCCGCATCGAGATCGGCATCGGCGAATACGATGTTCGGGGCTTTACCGCCAAGTTCCAAAGACACACGTTTGAGAGAGAGAGACGCGAGACGCATCACTTCTTTGCCGACTTCGGTCGAGCCGGTGAAGGCGACCTTGTCGACTTCGGGATGAGTCGCGAGCGCGGCGCCCGCCGTGGGACCAAAACCGGGAACGACGTTCAGCACCCCGGGAGGAAGGCCGGCTTCCTGAAAGAGCTCAGCCAGGCGCAAAGCAGAGAGAGGCGTTTGTTCAGCCGGCTTCAAGACGACCGTGCAACCGGTCGCAATCGCAGGTCCTAGCTTCCACGCCGCCATGAGGAGCGGGAAGTTCCAGGGAATGATTTGGCCGACCACGCCCGCGGGTTCCCGCAACGTGTAGTTAAAAAAGTTTCCGTTCACGGGGATGGTGTCGCCGTGAATCTTGTCGGCAAGGCCCGCGTAGTACTCGAAGGTCTCGATGGCGAGCGGGAGATCCGCGTTCATCGTCTCGTAGATGGGCTTACCGTTATTTAAGGTCTCGAGCTCGGCAAACTCCGTTTTGTGTTTTTCGAGAAGAGCGGCAACGCGGTTCAGGATGCGGCCGCGCTCGCGGGCAGACATTTTCGGCCAGGCGCCCGACTCGAAAGCGCGGCGGGCGGAGCGGGCGGCGAGGTCGATATCGGCTTTGTCGCCTTCGGCGCACGTGGCCAGGACGGTTTCCGTCGCGGGGTTGAAAACCTCGAAGGTTTTGCCGCTGCGCGCGTCGCACCATTCGCCATTGATGAAAAGCTTACCATTCTTAACTTCCTGCGCCATTGTCTCGACCCCCTGCCTGTTAACATTAATGGAGAAGGCCCAAGAGCCTTACCGGCTGGGCTTCTCCGACATTCATTCGAATCGTCCTAACTTAGTGATCTCAGGGAAACCCCGTCAATAGCGGCTTTTGGCCTGTTAACAAGCATTAACGGAAGGCGCGTGCCATTCGATCCCACTTGAATCGAAGTAGGTAATCTTGGATATATACCCCCGCTTTTGCCAATCCTCTTTGGAGCCCCTCATGAAAGCTAAATCCCTGCTTTTTTTGACGGTTATTGCTGTGCTCGTTGGAAGTTGCGGGCTCAACCCGTTTCCGCCCGTCTCCGGCCCGGGCAATCCGATCACGGGGGGCCAGAAGGCCAAGCTAGTCGTCTTTGGGGGGGAATGGTGCGGTCAGTGCAAGGGGGACTTACCCTTTTTGCAAAGCTCCCTTCGGCAGCGGCTGGGCGCGGCGGCTAACGATGTTTCGGTGGAGCTTTGGGTGTCCACGGGCAAGACCCCGAGCGCTCCTCCCTACGTGGGTGGCCCCGAGTACTACCGCGATTTGCTGAAGTTAAATGCGAAGGCCGTCATGGATGGCGAGCCCAACAAAAAGCCGGTTCGCTGGCCTAAATTCGTCGAGCTTTTTCCGAACGTCCGCAGAGAGCTTCCCGCCGCTGTCCTTTTTAGGGCGGACGGGACCATCTACAAAAAGTTTCCGCCCGGACAAGACACGTTCAATCCCGCAGATATTGTTGCAACCGTCGCCGAAGTTCTGAATAAATAGGAGTTACCCATGTTTCGTCCTTGGATAATTCTAGGCTCATTACTGTGCTCGTTCGCGTTCGGTAAAACAGCTCCGCTGTTTCATGCGGAGGCTTTGGGCGGCAAGAACGTATCGCTCGCGGAAACACTGAAGCCCAATCGCGGTGTACTCATTTGCTTCTGGGCCAGCTGGTGCACGCCGTGTATCGAGGAATTGAAGCATGTGGGGGAGTACGTGAAGGCGCACCCTGAGTTCCCGCTCGATGTGGTGACGGTGAACGTCGACACTTCGGAGACTTCCTCGGATGTCGCGCCCACGGTAAAGCTCTACGGAATCAACTTTCCCGTGGTGCTCGATCCGAATCACGAGATCTTCGCCAAGTATCAGTCCGCGAAACAGCTTCCCTTTTCGGTTCTAGTGAATGGCCAAGGGCAAATGGAAAAAACCTTTCAAGGGTATCAGCCTGACCTTTTCACGCAGATTGACGTTGCACTAAAGGGGAACTCGGATGCAAGCCAGAAGAACTAGCATTCTGTTTTGCGCTCTGATGTCGTTTTCCGCTCACGGCGCCGTCCTGGAAGGCCCGGCCTCGGAAGCGACGGTGGCCATCGCCGGTCACACGCTCGTTTTTAGCCGCCACGATCAACAAGACGTCACCGCCCCTCACCAAGATCTCATGTTGCACGAGACGACGGTGAGAACGGGGTACCGTCAGTATGGGCTTGGCGTCGAGTTCACGAGCCAGCTGCCTTTCTCGACGCAATCGGGAAACAACAAGCCTTTCACTTTAGAGAAGAAATACCTCACCGCCGATTGGGACAAGTGGAAGCTCGACCTCGGCGATAGTCACCTGGAGCTGGGTAAGGGTCTTGCGCTGTCTCTGTATCGCGACCCGGTCTTCGGCATCGACAATACTTTAGAAGGCGCTTCGGCTCGCTACTCTTCGAACGGCATGAAAGCCGGGCTTTTCGCGGGCCGCTTGAACGCGCTTCGTGTCCCGGTGGCTTTGAATCCCGTCGGCTACCCGATTCTCAATCGCCAGGTCTTCCTCGGTGGCGGCGACATCAAGGGCAAAGTGCTGCCCTCAATGACCGTGGGCGGACACTATCTTTTCGCCGCGAATCGTCCCGATAACGGGCCGGGCGTCGATCGACGCTGGCATACGGTGGGCGCCTCGGTTTCCCGCGAAGGCGCGAATGACGGCGTCGATGCTTATCTCGAGAGCAATGTGCTTCTCACCCAGCGTGTCGGCACCGTCCGCAACGAGAGCCTGCCGAACGGTTTTGGAACGTATGCGTCTTTGAGCTACGTGCCGGCTCCGTGGAAGTTTCGGATCGAAGGTAAGGATTATCGCGATTACCGCTTCGAGTTCCGCCGCCCCCCGACTTTGGAAGAAGATATCGTCCAGACCATCAACACCCAAGACGTCTCGGCGGCGAAGATGTCAGCGGAGTATCGTTTTCTCGAAGCACGGGCTTTCACGCGGGCGTCTTATTTGTTCGGCGAAGATCGCGTGAAAAAGAGCCCCATCCACCACACCGTTTTGTCGGGTGGGTTTAAGGGCCCCGGAAAAACTTCTTGGGAGATGAACGCTGGTTATCGCTACATGCCTCAAGTGGCCGATCTCACGCACGCCGGTATCAAGTCGAAGGTGCCCACCTTTGAAGGGCAAAGTATGGAAGTGGGCTTGCGCCGGGTATTCAACCGTACCGTTGTCGGCCAGAGCGTCACGCGCGACGATAAGAACATCCTCGACCTGACTTACAATTTCTCGGCGAAGTTCAATCTCGGCGCGGGTGTCGAGTTCGTACCCACCAATACCGAAGAGGTAGGCAAGCGCTTCTTGAGTGCCTCCGCGACGGTGAAGCTAGGCGCTTTCCTCGCCAAAGCCTTCGTCGGTACGACGAGTGGCGGCACACTCTGCTCGGGCGGCGTTTGTCGTCAGGTGCTCCCGTTCTCGGGTGGCGCGCTCGAGTCCACTTACTCCTTCTAGGGCTTAGTGGTAGGCTCATCTCATGAGCCGCTATTTTTTGCTTTTTTTCCTTTCGTTTCCAGCCTTCGGGGCGGACGTCTCCACGTTAAAAACCAACGGTGATTTGGACGCCGCCGTGAAATATTGCGTTAAGAATTTTCCCAAGGGAGCGACTTCCTCGCAGGAGGGTTTCGAGGAGTGCGTTCGCTCGGCACTGGCGACGTATTTCAATGCCGTGGTGAAGCTCACCTGGGCGACTGATCCTAAGACGCCGCTCGTAGCGGCGGCCGCCGCGCCCACCAATACGCCGGTGCCCACGCCCGCGATCGATCGCGCGAAGGAAGAAGCGCGCGCCAAGGAACAATTTAAGATCCTCGTGAAGTCGGTCACGTGTCAGCGTTGTCACGTCGGTCTAAATGCCTCGCAGTATACGCTCTCGCAAATGCACGCGGTGCTGACTACGCCGTCGCATCAGGAACATTTGGGCCCCAAGGATCAAGAGCTCATTAGAAAGCTTGGGACGATGGTCCAGTGATGATGACTTATTCCGTTCGGCGGGCGACTCGGGACGACAAGGAGGCGTGGGTCGGTTTGCGCTCGTGCCTTTGGCCGGACGCTCCTGCCGCCGATCACGCGGCGGATGGAGAGACGATTTGGGAAAAGTATCTTGAAGCGGCGGTCTTTCTCGCGCTCGACCAGACCGGAAAAGCGGTGGGTTTCGCGGAAGTGTTTTTGCGCGGCTTTGCGAGCGGCTGCGACACGAGTCCGGTCGTGTTTTTAGAGGGCATCTGGGTGAACCCCGTCGCGCGCGGAAAAGGCGCCGGCCGAAAGCTCGTCGAAGCGTGCGCGGGGTGGGGGCGCGAAGTCGGCTGCAAAGAGCTCGGCTCCGGCGCGCTCCTCGACAACAAAGCGAGCCACGTCGCTCACAAAGCCTGGGGCTTTGAGGAGACCGAGCGAGTGATCTACTACCGAATGAAGCTTTAGTTACTTCAGCGACTGATTGAACTTCTTCAGGAAGTCCGGACCCGGATCGAGATCTTTCTCCATCAGCGCGTAGAGCGCCTCGTCCGGCATCTGTCCGATGTCGGAAAGGGTCGGCTGGTCCGCCTTGTAATAGAGCAGACCAGTGAGAAGCTCTTTCGTTTTCTTGCACTCGTCGAGAGCCTTGAACGCCGACATCTTGCTAGTCGGGTCATAATCCTTCGTGAGCGGCTTGATCGTGAGGGTCGAGCCGTCATGGAGCGTGATGCTCTGGGACTCGCCTTCTTTCGTCTCGATCGCGATTTCGTTGAAGAAGGGAACGAAGCCGAGCTCTTGCATCGGGGTTTCATGCTCTTTCACGAAGTCGTAGCTCTTCGTCGATCCTTCGTGGTTGTTGAAGGTGACGCAGGGGCTGATGATGTCCAGGACCGCGATGCCTTTGTGGGCATGGGCGGCTTTGAGAAGCGCGACGAGTTGTTTGCGATCGCCCGAGAAGGAGCGGGCCACGAAGGTGGCGCCCAATTCAATCGCGACGGCGGCGCAATCCATGACCGGGTACGGGTTCGGCGCGCCTTTTTTGGCGAGCGAGCCCTGATCCGCAGTGGCCGAGAACTGACCCTTGGTCAAACCGTAGGTGCCGTTGTTCTCGATGATGTAGACCATGTCGACGTTACGGCGCACGACGTGGCAGAACTGGCCCATGCCGATGCTCGCCGTATCGCCGTCACCGCTGATGCCGATGGCCGAAAGCGTGATGTTGGCGAGCTTCGCGCCTTGCGCGACCGACGGCATGCGGCCGTGGACGCTGTTGAATCCGTGCGACCGATCCAGGAAGTAGGTCGGGGTCTTCGAGCTACAGCCGATGCCGGAGAACTTCATCACTTCGTACGGCTGAACTCCCAGCTCGTAGTACGCCTGGATGATGGCGTTGGTGATGGAGTCATGTCCGCACCCCTTACAAAGGGTCGAGGGCTTACCCGTGTAATCCGTACGGGGGAGGCCCAGGCGGTTGCAATTTGCGGCCGGTGCTGCGGGTGTCGTCGTTGGGGTAGACATGATTAAGCTCCCAATTCTTTCTTAAGTTCCCGTTCCACAAGATCCGAGGACAGGGGGAATCCGCCGTAGTAAGTGAGCGAGCGCATCTTGGAGTTGTAGCCGGGAAGGTCCCACTCGAGCAGGGCGCGCATCTGTTTGTCGCGGTTTTGTTCGACCACGATAACTTTATCACAGCCCTTGATGAACTCTTCGACTTCGGACGAGAACGGATAAGCGCGCAGGCGCATGTACTTCACGTTCTTGTTCTGGATGCGATCCATGGCCTCGATGACCGCGGAGTCCGACGTGCCGTAGGCGATGATGCCGATCTTGGCGCCGGGACTGCCGTGCATGACGGGCTTCGGAACGTGCTTCTTCGCCGTGTGCCACTTGCGGAGCAAGCGGTCGACGTTACGGGTGTACGCTTCCGGGCGCTCGGTGTAGCGCGCGAACTCATCGTGACCCGAGCCGCGAGTGAAGTAGCCGGCGCGGATGTCCGGGTTGCCGGGAAGGGTGCGGTACGGGATGCCGTCGCCGTCGACGTCATTGTATCGTCCCCAGCCGTTCAACTTGTCGTCTTTGGCTTGGAGGACTTTACCGCGGTCGTATTGCGGCTTTTTGTACTCGAAATCGTCGTCAATCCAGTTGTTCATGCCGAGATCGAGATCGCTCATCACGAAGACGGGCGTCTGGAAGCGCTCGGACAGGTTGAAGGCATCGTTGGCCATCTCGAAGCACTCTTTGGGAGTGGAGGGGATGACGAGAATGTGTTTCGTGTCGCCATGGCCCGAGCCCGCGCACATGCGATAGTCGCCTTGTTGGGTGCGCGTGGGGAGACCCGTCGAGGGGCCGACGCGCTGGATGTTCCAGATGACGGCCGGCACTTCGGCGTAATAAGCGAGGCTCAAGAACTCCTGCATGAGCGAGATTCCGGGGCCGGAGGTGGAGGTCATCGCCCGGGCTCCCGCCCAGCCGGCGCCGATCACCATGCCGATGGCCGCGAGCTCGTCTTCCGCCTGAACGATGGCGTAGTTGAGCTTTCCGTCTTTACGGACGCGCGTTTTCTTGAGGTAGCCTTCCATCGATTCCGCGAGAGAGCTCGACGGAGTGATGGGGTACCAGGCGACGACCGTGCAACCGGCGTAAACGGAGCCGAGCGCGCCGGCGGCATTGCCTTCGATGAAAATTTTATTGTCGTTGAGGTCGGCTTTCGCGAACGTGAAACGATCCTTCTTTTCGAAGTTCGCTTTCGCGTAGTCGATTCCGATTTGGAGCGCTTCCATGTTGGCGTCGATGGCGGACTGCTTCGACTTGAACATGTCGCGGATGACGCCTTTGAGAACTTCTTCGTCCAGGTCGTAGAGGTGCTTCATCACTCCGACGTAGAAGAGATTCTTAAGTAGTGTTCGGAGCTTGGCGTTGGTAATTTTCTTCGACAGTTCCTCTACGGGAAGCGCGTACATGATCATGCCAGGCTTGATCTGCTCCGGCGTGAACTTGATGATGTCCGAGTTGTAGAGAATCGTGGAGCCGGCGCGCATTTCGCCGATGTCCTGGGCTCCGGTGTCCTTGTTCATGAGAACGGCGATGTCGTCGTGCTCGCGCAAGTTTTGGTATCCCTTCGGGCTTACCCGAATTTGGAACCAGGTCGGAAGGCCCTGGATATTCGACGGAAACATGTTCTTGCCGCAGACGCCGACGCCCATCCGGAACAGTGTTTTGTAGAGGATGTTGTTGGAAGATTGGCTGCCGGTACCGTTGACGGTGGCAACGCGGAAACTGAAATCGTTAATTAGTTTGTCCATGGGACTGGCAAGGCTCCTTCGGTAGAGGACTCGTAACCGGTGGCACTAACGGGTTCGCATCTTAGGGCCTTGCCGGTAGGTGTCAATCGCCAAAACTAGCCTCTATCTATACTGAATGTCTGGGCTATCGACAAGGAACGGGGACCCGTAACTTTAGCCCTGCCTGTGGTCCTCGAGGGCCTTTTGGAGCTCGTTGAGATGGCTAATGAGCTTCTCGCGGGCGGTCTTTTCCTTATAGAGGTCGCAGCGGTTCTCAAACTCGCCGAGGCGGCTCGCCGGAAAATAGATCTCATCGAAAACCTAAGTGAGCGGCTTTCTTACCGAAGCGCTTTCGATCGAAAAAAGACCGGACGACATCCTAATGAATCGCGAGAGGTTTCAAATATCTCCTGCCCGTCCAGGACCAGTGTAAGGGGCCAGGTATTTGGCGGTTGGCCTGGATCGTTTCGGCGAGGCCTGCCCTGCATGGCAATGACCTTATGCGCCACGTTTAAGTGAGGTGAACTTAGGAGGTTAAGGCACTGGAGAAAATTTACCTGACTTGTGGGACCCTGCCTGTCATGGATGGGGAAACGGAGGTCCTCTAATGAAGACTGCATTCTTTGGTTTCGTGCTGGCTTTGGCTCCCCTCTCGGCGTTCGCTTCCACGGCGGATTGCGGAGTGCCGACGGCGACGTCGGTCAGAAACACTTTCTCGACCAGCGCTCTCGCGAGCATCGCGGAGAAGGGCGGCGTGGTTCGCGTGTTTTCCTCGACCCGTTACTATTCGACGTCGAACCTTTCGACGATCTCCAAAGCGGCGGCGACCGGCACGAAGGGCGGAAAGCTCGTTCTGTGCGTTGACGACGATTACTATTCGTCGGGCAATTTGAGCACAATCGCGGGCGCTGGCGGCGAAGTCGTCATCCTCAACTAGAGGAAGTTTGACAAGCCCCGGCAGATTGCCTTAATTTGCCGAGTCTTCGAGAGTTTATCGGGGGGTGGTAGTTCAGTTGGTTAGAACGCCTGCCTGTCACGTAGGAGGTCGCGGGTTCGAGTCCCGTCCGCCCCGCCATTTACTTTCTAAGATCGCGTTTTCACTAATCTTAAAAAATTTGGATCAGAGCTTGGGGGACATTGGGGGACAGGCGCACTGCGTTCCTGTCCAAAATTCCCCGCAACGCTGTCCCCCGGGGGGACAGCATCCAACGCATTTTTCGTGAGCACCCCATTGAGGGCGTCCGCGATTTTGTGCTTCGATGCGTTTGTCTGAGTGACGTATCTCAGCGTTACATTCGGTGAAGAATGATCGAGGTGTTTCGAGACTGCGTAAAAATCGCCCGTCGCCTCGTTGGCCAGAGTTGCCGAGGTTTTCCTCAGCATATGGGTTCCACGAACATTCTTGATGCCCAATCTCTCCAGCGCCCGGTTGTAGGCTTTCGCCACCGTTTGCCGATTCATGGGCTTTCCGTTGTTGTGGAAAACAAAGGGCACATTGGGGTTTCGGATCTTTTCGAGTCTCTTCAACTCCTCTACCAAGAGTTGCGGCATCACTAGCACCCGAACTTTCCCATTCTTTGGTCTCTCCTTCACCCGGGGTTCCCAGGTGATTTGATCCCAATCAATGGTGCGTTCGATACGAATGATCCGATTCTTCAGATCCAGAGCCTCCCAGGTCATCCCCGCCAATTCTCCAATTCTTAACCCCAAACAAAACTGTGCTAGGGCCATCGAAGAGAAGATCGGGCTTTTTGACTTCTTGAGATCCTGCAAGAACAGCGACAACTCTTCTTGGCTCAAGCTCTGAACGGGAGCTTGTGCCTTTTTAGCGATGTCCGCTGCCCTATAGTGTTCATCAAGAATCGGGATGAGGTAACTTGGGTCGATCCGCTTCCGGTAGAAATTGAGGATCACTTTGAGAAGGTTCAGTTCCTTTTCAAAGGTGTGCCTCGGTCCCCCTTTCGGGTAACTCTTCACCCAAAACGAGATCAACGCATCAATGAGTGAAGTGTCGATCTCCTCAACTTTAGTACGCGTCAAGAAATCCAGATTTGGAAGTCGCTTTTCGTATGTCTGTTGAGTGCTTCGTTCGAGTTGCAGAAAGTGGAATGGTTTCCACCGTTCGACAAGCTCTCCGAAAGTTAGCCGTCCATCACTGCGATGGATCATGTTCCGGGGAGCGTTGTTACCTATTGGGGCCTTTTCAATTTCACCTTGGCGAAATCGAAGCGCATCTTCGAGACTATCGAAAACGGCTTGCTCCTTTCGGGAGATTCCGTTTTCGACAATTCGCCTCATGGCTCTGTACTTACCCGTTTCTCTCCATTTTTTTGTTTGGCCATCAAACTCCAGTCTTTTGGAAATTCCTGGATAGTTTCTGACCGGCTGTTCTTTACGTGTGATCATCTAGTGCCTCCTTTTTGGAGCCACTCAGCGATCTTCACTGGTGAGAAACGAACCGATCGCCCTACTTTGGAGTAGGGGATCTTGTTGCCCGACATTAGCTTGTAGACGTGGCGAACGGAGACGGAAAGTTCCCGCGCCACATCGTCCACCGACCATACCAACTTTTCAAAGACCGGAGCCCGAGGATTCAAGGGCTTATCGATAGAAGAGATACTACATATAGGGATGACATTTGGCAATTTATTCATGGCGTTAATCCGGCGGTAAGTGTTTGATTTCAGGCGGGAAATTTCCGAAGAAAAACTTAATAAATTCTGCTATTATAGTATCATCTGATACTATCAATTTATGTCGAATAAACCGATCTTCTCGATAACGTCCAACATGCTCCTTCGGTGCACCGAGATCACCCAATTGCTAGGTCGTTACGAAGGGCTGATGAGTCCCCGCCCCCAGCCTTTGCTGCGTCGGCAAAATCGAATCCGCACCATCCGGGACAGTCTGGCGATTGAGGGAAACCGGCTTACGCTCGACCAAGTGAGCGCCATTTTCGATGGAAAAAAAGTCTTAGGCCCGTTGAGAGAGATCCTGGAAGTCACGAACGCGATCAAAGTCTACGAGAAAGCTCCCTTCTTTGATCCTTCGTCGTCCAAGGCCCTGCGAAAGGCGCACGGGATTTTGATGAAGGGGCTCGTCGAAGACGCAGGGCAATGGCGGGCAACCGATGTCGGAATTTTGAAGGGCTCGAAAGTGTCCCACCTTGCTCCCCCCGCAAGACTCGTGGCGGGACTCATGGAAGATCTTTTTCTGTATCTGAAGAACGAGAAGGCTATTCACGCGCTCATCAAGTCCAGCATCTTTCACTACGAGCTTGAGTTCATCCATCCGTTTTCGGAC
>JAYUGC010000045.1:0-6213 GCA_043767805.1 Pseudomonadota bacterium
GCGAGTTCCACCAAAGGCCGCAATTGCTCTTCAGCGCCCAGGAAGTCCCCGACCTGATTCAAAATGAGAGCGAGGTTGTTTCTGGCCGGAATGTCTTTCGGATTGATTTCGAGTACGCGGCGATAGCTCTCCACGGCCTGAAACGCCCGCCCTAATCGCGCGAGCGCGCTCGCGCGAATGCTGTGGGCCCCGGCGTTATTCGGATCGTGACTGAGAATCCATTCGGTCACCTTAATGGCGCTCGCGGGATCTCCCGTGCCGACTTGAAGGCGCGCGAGCGAGAGCAGCGCGGTGACTCTTTGTACGCCCGACGTGGCCATGGCGTCGTACTCGGTCATGGCCTCTCCCGAGAATCCGCCTTCTTCGAGCGCTTGCGCGTAGCGAAGTCCCTCTTCGCCCGTCCGGTGTGCTTTCGCCAGCGGCGCGAGCGAGTCCCGAAGGGCATAGAGCGAGACGCTTCCCGTGGTGGCGAGTGGCTGGTTCCCGTCGATAAATCGCTTACGGTTGCGCTCGCCCCAAACCCGTTCCTCCACCGGACCCCACACGGTGTACCGGTACCCAAGGGACGCGGCATAAGGCAGCGTCTCGCCCGTTTGGTAAATGCGCCGAAACACGGTCATCTGCTCGTCGGAAACTTTGACGTGGGCCGCTGTGTGATAGGGCATGGAAAAGCTGGTGGTCGCTTCCATGGGCACGGGCTTTTCGAGACCGATGCGGCCCCCGTCGCCCGGTTGCACCGCCGCGAGAATGGGCTCTCCTTCAAAGCGCGCGTGAATCACCTGATTCATGGCGAAGTAATCCTGCCACGGAAGGCTAGGCTCCAGGGAACTGGGCTTTCCCAAATAACAGAAAATAAAATACGCGTGGAGCGGCAGGCAAATGAGAGCGCCCAGCACGACCACCCGTTCCCACGCGACCGCGCGGCGGGGGAACGCGCGCACGAGATACCCCGCCGACAGTACCGCCACCACCATGGCGAAATGCCGGCGCACTTCCGACGCGCTCACCACGAAGTTGAAAAAAGGAAGGCCAAAAACGAGGAGCAGCAACCAAGGCCAGGCCCAGCGTCGGCGCCGGGTCAACGCCAGCGCAAGAAGTCCGAGAATGCCGCAGGTCGCAAGCCACAGAAACGGAAAGAGAACGCTTTGAGAAAGCCCCATGGGAAAATAGCTCGTGGTGCTCGCTCCGGGACGAGACACGAGATCGACGGGATTCTCTCTCAAGATAAGAACATAGCCGCCGATACCGGCGACGACCGCGATGGCGCTGTCTCTGATGAGACTCAGCGCGCGCGGCAGCCGATCGTAAAGCCGGGCGACTTCGCCGAGCCACCACAGGGGAAAAATGAAAAGACCCAAAATGGGCGACGCCACAAAACAAGGAAGGGCGAAGGCCACTCTGCCCCGGCTTCCCGATACCCAGTGCCTTCGTTCCAAATAGCCTAGGAAAAAGAAAAAGAAGAGCGCGTGCTGGGGAGCGGTCAGCCCCATGAGCTTCGCCGTGAAGGTGCGAAACGGCTCTGAAGTCACGCTCCAATCGGCTTCGATGCCGGGCGCGCCCTTCGAGAGCAGCGCCAAGACGAAATGAAATACGTCGGCGTGAGCGAGAACCAAAATGCCCAGGCTTATCGCCATGAGCGGCGTTTCGAAAAGGCTCGGGCGGCGGGCGTGCATCGCCCAAAGCAGCATGAAAAAGAAAAGAAAGGCCACGGTGAGGACGTGTCCCACCACTAGCGGGTAATTCGTAATGGGCGCCCACCAGGAAGCAAGCGGCCCCACGGAAAGCGCCGCGAGATGATGCCAGAAGAGCTGATAGCTGTAGCGGCTTCGCGGAAGAAACGGCGTGCTCTCAGCGCGGCGCAAAAGGGAGTTCGTCACCACCACGTGGCGCGTGAGATCGTTGTTCATCGGCGGACGGAAGTAAGTTTCACCGGCGTGAAACCAGCGGCCCTTTTCGAACGCGAAGCCCTGGCCCGAAAAAATGGCGACGAGGTCGGCCGAGGCGATGGCCGCCCCCAGCAAACAATAGAGCATCGCCTTCGGAGAGAACACCGGGTGCCGCAAGCCCCGCAAGCGGGGATGCACCCAAACGAGGGCGCGCCAGGTGATCACCGTCGCCAAAGTCTCGACGACAAAAAGCTTAATCCATCCTGGAGCGAGCGCGGGATGCAGAGCCGCGGCGAAGGCTCCCAGGAGAAAGCCTTGAAGCAAAAACCCAAAAGGAATCATCCCGTACGCGGAACGCCGCCACTCGGTACGGCTGACGACGAGAAGCGCAGGAGGCCCCGCCCAAACCAAGAGATGAAAAAGAAAAGCGCCAAAGCTCAAACGACCACCTCGCGTTTACGCAAGCGCGCGAACCAGGACACGGCCCCGAGAGAGAACCCGAGAGAAGTCAAGAAGGCCACAAACCCCAGCCTCAAAAGACCGGTTTGCCAGGTAGGCACTCCCCAGGCGCCCGCTTCGCCGTGAATGAAGCGGCTGAAGGCCACCCCTTCATTTTTGGGAATACGATCCCAGCGCTGACAGTTGAAGTGGTTCGGATAAACGAGGCAACCTGGGTGAGTCAGATTGAAACGATCGTCGCGAATGGCGGCCGTGGAGCCGGGCTGAACGGCGGCCTTCATGACCTCACGCCGGTAGCCGAACATGGGCTCGAAACACTTCAGGGAGGTTTCGCCTCGCTCGATGCCTTCCACGTCGTGGCCGAAACTCTCGGTCACGGTCCGCACCGGCGGGAGCGCCCCCGATTTTTTGAGCGCCTGGTAAACGGCTGGATCGTAATGCATGCCGTACACGAGGCGGTTATTGACGAAATACGTGGAGCCCAAGCCGAACTCACCGAGCACCAGAAGCGAAGCGGTCACAAACAGAGTTGCCCTCACCCAGGGCGTTTTCGGCATGGCCCCTTTCCAAGACGCGACCCAGCGAGCGGCCGCAATGGTGCCGATAATCAGAAACGGGATGAAGGCGCCGTAGAGCTTAATGGGATTGTGATAATCCTGAAGGAGCCAGATGCCCTTTTCCGCGTGCTTCGCCGCGCCCACCCAGGCAATGAGAGAGATGACGCCGATATAGGAAAGTACCACTACAAAGCGAGTCTTGGTGATCTTGACGAGCAGGCTCAGGAGAAGCACCGGCAGACCGAGCATCAGAAGTCGGCTCACGAAGCCCACGTATTCCCAAGGGCCGAAATGCCAGGCCCCGAAGGGGATCGTCGTGGGAATGCTCCTCGGATCGAACCAGAGAAAATGCCAGAGAAGCGTCGGCACCGAAAGCGAGCTGGCATCGATGGCCCGGTGGAGAAAGGACGGCGACAGCGAGGCCGAGGCCGCGAGCTTCGGCAGGCAAGCCGCGAGCACCAGCCCCGCGGAAATACCGAGGAGCAGAGCCGTTTCCTTCAACGTCCCTTCCTTGTTTTTTCTCAACACGCACCAAGGCAACAGCAGCAGTCCACCCGCGAGAAAGACCACGATGATGTGCGTGCCGCCGCTATAGAACGTGTAAATGAGAATGAGCGAGAGCACGCCGGCCCGTTTCCAAAAATCACCCGTGGACCGCATGATGGCGTGAATCCACCAGGGAAAGAGCAGGTAACTATGGTGCGTGAGATGCCCCACCAAGAGATGCTCGAACGAAAATCCGTTCAGGATGAAAACGAGGGCCCCGAAGTGGGCAAGCTCCCGCGCCGCTCCCAATACGTCCCGAAGCAGACGATAAAAGCCCCAGTAGCCTAAGCAGTAAAAGATCAAATGCGTCGAGAGAACCGCGAGCAGCGGATCCATGACGAACGTCAGCCACTGCGGGAGCGAGTAATACATGCTCTGAGGATCGGCGAAGACCGGTAGCCCTCCACAGAGAGACGCTGTGTAATGAGGGACGGCCAGGCCATTTTGCCAAAAATGCAGAGCGCCCAAGTAGGCACGCGCGAAGTAGTGATAAAAATCGTGCCCCAGTAAGCCGTCCACAGGAACAAGTTGCCAGAGCACATAGGCGATGCCGATCCCTCCCGGAATCGCCCAAAGGAATTTCGCCTTCACGGGGCCTTGCCTCCTCGGTTCGACGCGATTTTAATTTTTTCCAAAACTTCGAGGTTCTCGCTGATAGTCGGCGATTCCGGCATCCAGGCGAGCGCCCCGCGCAGCTCACGCTCGGCTTCGTCGAATCGGCCGAGGTCGGTCAGCACCATGGCGAGCTGAATGGGGTAGCGGGCGTCTTTCGGATCTTCAGCGCAAGCCTGCCCGAGATACTCCACGGCTTGCGTCTTATGGCCCGCTTCATTCAACGCCACGCCGTAACGGTACCGGCTCTCCGCCACGGGGCGGATGCTCACCATGCGGTGATACACCGAGAGGTCCTCGCCCCAAAACTTAAGCTGAACGCGCGTCGCGAAAGAGAGCGCGAGGGCAAAGCCCGCAACCCACCCTGGCTTTTGTTCGAAGAGACGGCCCACCGCCAGGCCCAGCCCGAGCAGACTCAAATAGAGATAGCGGTCGGCCGTGGTCGACTGCGCTTGAGAGAAAAAGGGAACGGCGCCCGAGACTGGAATCCAAGGCAGCAGGAAAAGCGCGGCCGAGGCGACGAGCCATTTGCGCTGGCGAAACCGCCAGAGGAGCGCGGCTATGAGACCAAGGGCGAGCACCGACGCTCCGAGGCCGCGAGCCAGAACCGACTCCGGCGTGCGTGCATAGTCGGGCGTGAGACCTACGGGAAAGATCGCTTTAGCGAGGTTAAAGAGAAGTGAGTCCACCATCACGAGAGCCCGGCCCCAAAGTCCGTAGCCTTCGGCCGGCTGAAGATGAACCGTCCAGGCGAGCATTGCGATCGAAGCGACCGACCAAGCGAGAAGCCAAGGGGCCGCTCGCCGCAGATTGCCGCCCGTCAGCCAAAGCGCAACAGCCACCAGAGCGGGCGCTACCGCGGCGACCGGCTTTGCTCCGAGAGCGAGCAAAAAGCAAAGGGTCGCGAGCGCCCAACGCTCGGAGAGCGCGGCAAGCAGGCAGCTAAGCACGAAGGTCGCGGCGAGAACGTCTTTGAAAGCGGAAATCCACGCGACGGCTTCGACTTGAATCGGATGCACGGCAAAGAGCACGGCGCCGGCGACGGCGCCCCAGAAAGCGAGGCCGAGCCGCCTCAAGCAGAACCAAACGAGGACGACATTCAAAGCATGGAACAGCCCATTGAGGGCATGAAACCACACGGGCTCAAGCCCACCGCTCACGCGCTCGCTGAGCTGAACGGTCATCCGCCATACGGCCGATGTCAGTGGCAGAAAGAGGCCGTCGAAACCCGAGAGCGAGGTCACTCGGGTCAAGTCGCCCGTGAGAAACTTGAAATGTAGTGTGGGAAGAAAGACCAGGACGGAGAAGAGCGCGAGCGCGATACCCAAACTCGAGGCGCGGCCGCTTTTGGTCATGGGCCGTACAGTAACACGGGTTTGGGCCTGTGGGCGAGAGGCGCGGACGCTCCGATTAAACGGTGCGTCCGCTATGCCTCTCGCTCAATTCAAAAAAAATTATTGGCGGCAGACGTCGAGGGCTTCCTCGCCGAAATCGAGAGCGCAGACGTTGCAGTCGCTCACGCATTCGAGGTCGCAGTTCGCGCCACCTGTTTTACCGCAGCTGCCCATGCACTCGGAGTAGGTCTCCGTGCAGCTATGCTTCGGCATCATCATGCCGAAACCCGCGAGGACCGGCGCGTTCTCCTTCTTCTTCGGAGCTTCCCCTTTCGCCTTGGCTTCGGCGACCGGCGCGACCGTGGCTTGATCGGCAAAAGTAAATCCGCCCGAGAAGGCGGCCGATAAAAGAGCCAGAGCACAGAACCAAGACATACGGCGTTTCATAAATCCCCCTTCAAGTGAGTGGCAGCTCGTGAGTCCTACTCAAATATACTAGAGTGGATACCCGCCTGGGGTCTCATTTCCAATCTATTCCCATTTCGTGGCGCGACTTTGGGCGTGGTGCGCTGTGATCAGCATGATTGGTCTAACCATTTGAATTATAATGTAAAATTATCACCAACTAGAGCTGAATCCGCCGCCGCCAGAGCTTCCCCCGCCTGAGCCGCTGCTGGAGCTCGAGCTACCCTAGGAATGGTACTCGGCGCTCGAATAGTAGCCTTTTACCCGCCGGGACGCTTAAACCGATGTGACACGAGATACAAAAGCACTTCAAAAAAATCAGCCACTTGGAACGGCGTGTCTTTGTTCCAAGTG
>JAYUGC010000046.1:0-6204 GCA_043767805.1 Pseudomonadota bacterium
CACGAGCAATATCGACGCCATCATTCAGCGGAGCCGAGCGAGGGGAATCGTCTCGGGTCAGAACAAGACGCTTACCTGCCGCCTGAAATACGTCGATCGCTCGGAAGACGTCGCTTTGAACGACGTAGTCGTGTCCTCGGGGTTCAACTCGATTTTTCCAAAGGGCCTCGTCATCGGATACGTCAGCGCGGTCATCCCGGATCCCAACGGGATCCTGCAGACGGTGGTCGTGAAGAGCGCGGTAGACATCTACCGCTTGGAAGAGGTGTTCATTGTTCTTTCTCCAGGCGAGCCACCGAAGACTTCTTAGCAGTCTAAACCCCATTGTGCTGGTGGGCGCGGTGTTGGGACTCATACTCATCCGCACTACGGGAAGGCCCGTGTTCGGCTGGGCGCTGGAGTGGGACGTACTACTTCCGGCCGTGGTTTATTTCGGGCAACGGCGTACGCTTGCTGAAGGACTGATTCTGACTTTGTTCTGCAGCCATCTCTATTCCCTGTCGTCGGCGGCGCCCATCGGCGTTTTCACGTCGTATTATCTGACGATTTTCATCGTGGCTCGCCTAGTCAGCTACGTCATGTACGCGAGTACCTGGATCTCCATCTTTCTGCTGATTTTGTCCCTGACGGCTCTCGCCCGCTTCTTATTGACCGGCGTGGCCTCGGGCTTCGGGCACGGCTGGCCCGTTTTTGCTCCGGGCAATGTCTCCTTTTTCGCGATATTCTGGGGCTCTCTGATGGGCTACCTCGTCTTTCAATTCATGGGCTTCCTGGATCTCGTCACCTACAAGACGGCGGCGGCCAATATCGAGCTCGCGGAGCACGAGCTATGACAGTGAAGCGAAAGGCTGGCCTGCGATGATCGGGCGCGAAGAAGAAATTCGCATTTATCGCGATCGGGTGAATCTTTTCTACGTGATCACGGTCGTGGCCTTGGGCCTCATTCTGACCCGCCTTTTCTTTCTGCAGATCGTAAACGGCGAAGAGCTGCGCCGTTACTCGGAGGCGAATCGCCTCAAGAAGGAGCGCCTTTTTCCGACGCGCGGAGTGATTTACGATCGCAACGGCGCCATCATCGTCGATAACCGAGCGGCTTTCGACGTCGTCCTTTTCTCGCAATATTATCCGTTCGACGACGACAAAGTGAACGCGCGTCTCGCCAAGGCCCTCAAAATTCCGCTTGAGGAGCTGGAGCGAAAGCTCGCCAAGGCGAAAAAGCGCGCGGCCTTCCATTCCATTCTTTTGCGCTCCGATGCGCCGCCCGACGTGCTGGCGGCGATCGAAATGGACGCCGACGGCTTTCCCGGGGTCGACGTCGAGCCCACGGTGCAGCGCCGCTATCCCTACGGGGACGTGGCGGCGCAGGTGCTGGGGTACGTCGGTGAAGTCGGTGCTCCGGACGTCAAAAAGGATCCGAGCGGCAAGATTCAGCCCGGCGATTACATCGGCCGCATGGGGATCGAAGAGTATTACGACAAGCATTTGCGCGGCGAGAACGGCATCGGCTACGTCGAGGTCGACTCTCGCGGCCATAGAAAGAAAGCGGAGCAGGGCGAGCGGCTCCTCGGCTATTCGGCGCAAACCGATCCGATCTCGGGCCACAATCTCTTTTTGACTATCGATCTCGACGTGCAGCTCGCTGCCGCGAAAGCCATCACCGAGCGCGGGTTCAACGGAACGGTCGTCGCCCTCGATCCGCGGAGCGGTGAGATTCTCGCCATGGTCAGCTACCCGAGCTACCACCCGGGTCTCATCTCCGGCCGCGAGATCGATCCCAAGACTTGGGCGTCGGTGGAGAGAAATCCCGACCGGCCCTTGAGAAACCGGGCGATTCAAGATCACTACTCGCCCGGTTCGACGTTCAAGCTGCTGCTCGCCGTGGCGGGGCTCGCCGAAGGCGTCATCACCACGAAGTCGGCGGTCAACTGCGCGGGGTCCATGCAGTTCGGCTCCCGCAAGTTTCACTGCTGGAAACGGCACGGGCACACGGATTTCTATCGTTCCATCAAAGAGTCTTGCGACGTATTTTATTACACCGTGGGCGATCGCCTGGGCGTCGACAAAATTGCGAAGTACGCCCGGCTCTTCGGTTTCGGCGCGAAGACCGGCCTGAAACTTTCGGGCGAGCAGGCGGGTCTCATCCCGGACTCCGAATGGAAGCAGAAAGTCTTCAAGGACATCTGGCATCCCGGAGAGACTTTGAGCGTTTCCATCGGACAGGGTTACGTGACCGCGACTCCCCTGCAGCTCGTAACGGCCTACGCCGCCATCGGCAATAGCGGTTTCGTGTATCGCCCTTATATCGTGCGCAAGATCGAGCAGAAGAACGGCAAGACCATCCGTGAGTTTCAGCCGGAACTACTCAGAAAGCTGGAAATTCCCTCGGAAATTTTTGAAGCCGTCAAGGAAGGGCTCTTCGAAGTGGTGAATACGCCCGGGGGAACCGGCGTGCGCAGCGGAAGCAATTACACCGCTATTTCCGGAAAGACGGGAACGGCGCAGGTCCGGTCGTTTGCCGAGATCATGAAGCTCAAATGCGAGCAGATGCCCATCAAGGATCGCCACAATGGGCTCTTCGTGGGCTATGCGCCGCGAGAGAATCCGGAAATCGCCGTGGTGGCGGTGGCCGAGCACGCCTGTCACGGCTCGCTCGCCGGGCCTCTGGTGAAAGACACCATCGAGGCGTACTTTCAGAAGAAGGCGAAGCTCACGGGCGTCGCGCTCGTCGAGGACGAGGCTTTGAAGAAAATTAGATGGGGCAGGGTCGCCAAAGCGAAGGCCGTGCTGATGGAAGAGGATGAAGAAGTGCCGGCCGCGCCCGAAGGCGGAGAGCCGACCGTTCCTCCCCCGCCCTCCGCAGAACCGACGAAGGTGAACTAAATGGCCGACCTACGAACCGATGTAAACGTAATCAAGACTTTCAACGTGGGCCTTTTGGTCACCATGTGCATCCTCTACATGATGGGGCTCATGACGGTGTATAGCGCTTCCCGGGGCGCGGGGCTCGGTGACCTCTACAAGACCCAGCTCATGTGGTTCGGCATCGGTCTCGCCGTAACCCTCGTCATTTTGTTCGTCGACACTCAAGTGTTCGAAAAGCTCGCCTATCCCTTTTACGGCGTCTGTCTCGCGCTGCTCGCCGCGGTACTCGTTGTCGGTAACATCGGTGGCGGTTCTCAGCGCTGGCTGCGCATCGGCCCGTTCAACCTGCAGCCGTCCGAAATCGCAAAGCTCGGCATCGTGCTGACGCTCGCGAAATATTTTAGCGACGAGAAAGAGGGGCCGCCCTACACCTTGAAGCGGCTGCTCATTCCCGCAGCCCTCGTATCTCCGATGTTTCTGCTCATCTTGAAGCAGCCCGATCTCGGTACCGCGGGTCTCTTATCTCTGGTCGCGGCGAGCATGATCTTTTTCCTGCGGGTGCATTGGAAATCCATCGCGATTGTCGCGCTCATCGGCGCGGTCATCGTGCCGATTGCCTACGAGTTCGTGCTGCACGATTACCAGCGCGATCGCGTGAAGACGTTCTTGAACCCCGGCCGCGACGCGCGGGGTAGCGGCTACAACGCCCTTCAGTGCAAAATCGCCGTGGGCTCCGGCAAAGGCTTTGGTAAGGGCTGGCTGCAGGGAACGCAGAGTCAGCTGAACTTCATCCCCGAGCAGCACACCGACTTCATCTTCTCGGTTTTCGCGGAAGAGCGCGGGTTCATGGGCTCCGTGGTGCTTCTCATCTTATATGGGACTTATTGCTTTTTCGCGCTGAGGACGGTCGCCCGGGCGCGCGACAAGTTCCAGATGCTGCTCGCCTTCGGCGTGACGGCCATCGTGTTTTGGCACGTCTTCATCAACATAGGCATGGTCATCGGCGTCCTCCCCATTGTGGGCGTAGGCTTGCCTTTTTTTAGCTACGGCGGCTCCATGCTGCTGACGTTCATGACGAGTACGGCGATTCTGCTGAACCTCAGCCGGAAGCGCTACATTTTCTAGAGGAGGCCCGGCGTTGCTTTCGTCCGCTAATTTGAGAAGAGTCCTCCTCGTCCTCTCGGTCCTGGGTCTCGTCTACCTCATCACCCACACCCCTTAAAAGGTACCTTTTAGCTCGGGAAATTCGCGCGCCAACAGCGCCAAAAGGTGTGTGGATACTTTTAGCCAAAGCCTCGGCTAAAAGTATCCACACACCTTTTGGCTATTTGCGGGTGAGGCGGAGGTCGATGGTTTCGCCGGCGTGGAGGGGACCGATGCGGCTGTCGTTGCTCATCTTGTACAGCGGGGCGATGACCTTCACGTAATAGGCTTTGCCGGTGTCGACGCTCAAACGGAAGCGGCCGGTCTCGACCGGTGCGCGGCTTTTTTCCTGCCCTTTGTCGTCGATAGCCGTGACCACCACGTTCTGGCAGGGAATCTGCAGATTGGTGGTTGGATCGAGCGAAGCGGAGCAACGGCCAACGATGGCCGGATCGCGAAACCATTTCGGATCCTGAACGGTCTTCACGATGGAGTACAGGAGCGAGTAGGCGTTCTCGCTGGGATATCGGGGGTGAGTCTGACCCGTCGGGCTGGGCGTATCGTGCGTTTCATACGTTGGCTTCGCGGTACAGGCGGCCAGTAAAAAGCCCAGACAAAGGGAAATGACTCGCACTACCAAACTCCTACATGGACCGGCGGTACTCCCCGCCGATTTCGTATAAGGCCCGGCTCATCTGGCCGAGAGAGCAAACCCGCGCGGCATGCATCAGCGCCGCGAAAATATTCTGGCCCGAGCGCGCCGCTTTTTGGAGCGCGTCTATGTGACCGGGCGCCACGTCTTTGTGCCGCTCCTGAAAGAGGCGGAGATTTTCGATCTGCTCGTCTTTCTCGGTGTAGCTCGCGCGCGTCAGATTTTCAGGCGCAATGCCCGTCGTATCCAAGCCGTTCGGGTTCAAATAGGTGTTCACGCCGACGATGGGAAGCTCGCCTGAATGTTTCAGCTGCTCGTAGTAGAGCGACTCTTCTTGAATTTTCGAGCGCTGGTATTGCGTTTCCATGGCGCCCAAGACGCCACCCCGAAGCGTTAGACGGTCGAACTCCGCGAGCACGGCTTTTTCCACGAGCTCGGTGAGCTCCTCGATGATGAAGCTTCCCTGAAGCGGGTTTTCGTTCTTGGTCCAGCCAAACTCTTCCGTGAGGATGAGCTGAATCGCCATGGCCCGGCGGACGCTCTCTTCGGTCGGCGTGGTGACCGCTTCGTCGTACGCGTTGGTATGGAGCGAGTTGCAATGATCGAAGTAGGCGAGCAGCGCCTGCAACGTGGTCCGTACGTCGTTGAAGGAAATCTCCTGGGCGTGCAGCGAACGGCCCGAGGTCTGGATGTGGTACTTGAGCTTTTGGCTACGGTCGTTCGCTCCGTAGACCCGTTTCATGGCGAGCGCCCAGATTCGGCGCGCCACGCGGCCGATGACTGTGTACTCGGGGTCGAGCCCATTTGAAAAGAAGAAGCTCAGATTAGGGGCGAAATCGTCGATATTCATGCCCCGGGCTTTGTAGTACTCGACGAACGTGAACCCGTTGGCCAAAGTAAAAGCGAGCTGAGTGATGGGATTCGCGCCGGCTTCCGCGATGTGATACCCGCTGATGCTGACCGAGTAGTAGTTGCGGATATGCTTCTGGATGAAGAATTCCTGAATGTCTCCCATCATCCGGAGCGCGAACGCCGTCGAGAAGATGCAGGTGTTTTGCGCCTGGTCTTCCTTCAGGATGTCGGCCTGCACCGTGCCGCGCACTTGGGTGAAAGTCTCGGCCGCGATCCGGTTTCGCTCCTCGGGCGAGGGTGCTTTGCCATGCGTCTTCTGGAAGCGCTCCACCTGCTGATCGATGGCCGTATTGAAGTAGAAGGCGAGGAGCATCGGCGCCGGGCCGTTGATGGTCATCGAGACCGACGTTCGGGGATCGCAAAGATCGAATCCCGCGTAGAGCTTCTTTGCGTCGTCCAAAGTGCAAACGCTGACGCCGCTCTCGCCGATTTTCCCGTAAATGTCCGGACGGGTTTCGGGATCCTGGCCGTACAAAGTCACGCTATCGAAAGCGGTCGAAAGCCGTTTTGCTTTCTCGCCGGCGCACAACAGATGAAAGCGCTTATTGGTACGCGTGGGCGTGCCTTCGCCGGCGAACATGCGCTTGGGCGGCTCCGCATCCTGCTTGAGCGGAAACACGCCTGCTGTAAAGGGA
>JAYUGC010000047.1:0-15941 GCA_043767805.1 Pseudomonadota bacterium
GCGTCGCGCGGGCGGGTCGGAGTGCATAGCGGTATCGACGGCAAAGTCATTCTCGAAGCGCGCGGGCAGAGCGCTGACTCTCGCTTCGGCACGAGTGTCGGCGCAATCGCGGGCGGTCGGTCTGGCCGTACCTTTTTCCTCGTCGGCGAGACGCTCGAAACGGCAAAGGGAAGGCAGGGTTTGGTGCGCCGTTTTCCGGCACCGTTACAGCCGAAATCCCACGCCGGCTTGCAAGCCAAGCGAGTCGTTGTTCCTGAGCTCGAAGGCGGTCGATAGCCGCGACTCGGCCAGGTAGAGGCCGATTTTTAGTTGAGAGCTTTGGCCCAAGAGAAAGCGCGTGTAGAGCCTTCCCAGAAACTGAATGCCCGAGGATACGGTCTGGGTGTCAGTCGATTTACCGAGCAGGTAACCGAGCTCCCCTTCGATCCCAAGTCCGCCCTTGGGCCATTGGGCGATCTCGGCCCCGCCCTGAAGGCTCAGCTTCGGCAGAAAGACGTTGTCGACGGTAAGCTCGGTCAGGCCCGTCGAGCGGAGCAAAACTTCCCGGGCCAGGCCCATCTCGAGCGCGACGGAGACCCGCTGGGTTTCGCCAAAATAAGCTCGCAGGCCGAGACCCAAATCGAGATCCAGCTGAGAGGCGCCGACGAGCGTTCGATTGGACGGCGCGAGTAGGCTCACCAAGGCGGCGTCCACGGCGGTGAAGATCTCCCAGCTTTTGGAGAGTCCCAGCGCGAAGTTCAGGCGGAACGCGGGAGAAAGGGTGGAAGCGAGGTTCGCTTGAGCGCCGGAGGCGCGATCTTGCGACACGGAGCTCAGCATGGCTAATCCGGTCGCCAGCCAAAGGCGCGTCTCGGAGCTATCCCGTGCGGAAAATTTTGCGCGCGTGCTGACGGCGGCGGGGGCGCGGGGTGAATCCCCAAGCCGGGCCGAGAGTAAATTCCGCACGTCGTCGCTCCGCGCTTTTTCGAGGAGAGCTTCGAGCTCTCCCCGCCGGTTTAAAGCATTTACGATCGCTTTCGCGTGCGGAAGGAGCTTCGCCGTTTGATCGCCGGAATTTTCGCGTGAGCCGAGAGTCACCAGTCCGTCCAAGGCGAGTAGCGCGCCCGGTTTGTCTTCCAGCGCTAGGGCGTTTCGGTAGGAGAGGGTGAGAATTTGAACCGCTTGCTGCGGCATCGTTTCCATCACGGGGGAAGGAAGCTTCTCGAGCAGGAGCCGGACGGCTTTGTGGCGCTGGTTGGCGAATTCCGCGCGGGCTAGCCCGAAGAGCGCTTCGTTCGTTTGATCGGACTTCGGGAAACGGTGGACCACCGTGAAGAACTCGTTTTTCGCCGCCGTAATGTCCCGTTTCTCTAGAAAAAGATTACCCAAGGCAATGCGGGCGAGCCGCTCGGGCTTTTGATCGGCGTATTGCTCTTTGATGGCCTGGTAGGCGCGGATCGCCCCTTCCTGATCCCCTTGGCGCGCCAAGGCCGCGGCCTCCGCGAGCTCGCTATCCGAGCTGGCCCAGGCGGTGATGCCCGTAAGCAGGGCTGTGAAGAGCAGAATGAGGCGTACGGGCTTGGTCACTTAAGGAAAGAATACCATCAGGCTGCGCGCGCGCCTCACCGCACGGCGCTGGGTGCCGCCTCCGAGTTTACTCCGGGGTAAAGAATCCCCCACTTTCCTGACAAAAGAGGAAAAGGAACACTTCAGCCGAATCGATATAACGCGTCGCGTGAATCGGGTTTGGTTATCTGATTCTCAAAACCCTTTATGGAGATTTCCCAATGAAAACTTTTCTTACTCTCATGGCGTTAGTCATGGGAATGCAAACTGCTCTCGGCGCCCCGCTCGCGATTTCGAAAGCCAATAACGACTTCGGAGCGAGCCTTCTGAAAATCAACAAGCCCACGGCCGGCAAGAACGTGCTCTTGTCGCCCGTTTCCGCTTTCACCGCGCTTTCCATGGTGAACGCCGGTGCGTTCGGCACGACCAGCAGTGAGATCCAAAAGGTCCTTCAGGCTGCGAGCCTCACTCAGGGCGCGCTGAACAGCGCGAACTCGGAGCTCCTCAGAGCTTTGAACAACGCCGATACCGTGCAAGTCGAGATCGCGAACTCCCTTTGGGTTCGCAGCGGCTTAAAGCTCGACCAGGACTACGAGAGCAAAATCTCGCTCAACTACCGCGGCGTCGTCCGCTCCGAGAAATTCGACGACCCGAAGACCGTCACGATGATTAACGAATGGGCCGAGAACAAGACCCACGGTAAGATCACCAAGATCCTCGATCAAATCCCCGTCGACACGCGCGCGATGCTTATCAATGCGACCTACTTCCAGGGCAATTGGCTGAACGAATTCGTTCCGGTCACTGGCACCGGCGACTTCACGACGGCCGAAGGCTCCGTGGTTAAGGCCAATTTCATGCAGGATGTCGGCACGTACCAGCACATGCGGCGGGACGGCATGGAAGTCATCAAGTTGCCCTACCGCCAAGTGAAAACCGTCGGTAAATACGACCAAGTTTCCGTTAGCCCCTATCACATGATGATCGTCCTCCCGGACACGGACAGCACTTTGGGCAAGGTCGTCACCGACCTCAGTGACGATAAACTGACCGAGATCCACGGTCAGCTCACCGCGGAATATGGCAGCGTCACTTTACCTAAGTTTTCCTTCAACGCGGATCTCGCGCTGAAAGAGATGCTCATCAACTTAGGGATGCGCGTCGCGTTCACCGACGCCTCGGATCTGTCGGGAATCGTCGCCAATGAGCGGCTGAAAATCGGAGACGCCAAGCAATCCGCTTTCATCAAGGTCGATGAAAAAGGCACCGAAGCGGCTGCCGTCACCGTGATCTCCGCGGTACCGGCCGGTATCGCGCCGAAAATACAGTTCGAGATGAAGGTGGATCGTCCCTTCCTCTTCGTCATTCAAGACGACGCGACGGGCGCAGTCTTGTTCTTTGGCGAAGTGAATAATCCCCTCGCCAAGTAATCCCAGGACGCCCGGGTGGAGATCCCCCTTCACCCGGGCGTTTCCATATTTACATTTCAATCATTAATATTGTTTACAATCGGGTAAGGTATTTTGGTATAAGCCCCCGATGCGAATCTTCGAGTTCGATGACTACAAGAAATTCGTGAACGCCCGGACTCAAGCGTTGCCCAACCGCGGCCGTGGGCAGTTTCAGAAGATCGCGCTGCACTTGCGGACACACTCGACCTTGGTCAGCCAGGTCTTCAGCGGAGAGCGGCACCTGACTCTCGAACAGGGAGTGGAACTCGCCGAGTATCTTGGGCTCAATCAGCTCGAATCGGACTACTTTTTGAACCTGGTCTCAGAAGAACGGGCCGCCAGCGTGAAGCTGAAGGCGGCCATAAAACGGCAGCGACAAAAATTGTTACAGCAGGCGAAGGCGCTTTCTTCCCACTTCCCCAAGGGGAAGTCGCTCAGCGATGGAGAGCAGGCGATCTATTATTCCCAGTGGTACTACAGCGCCATTCTGCTACTGACTCAAATCCCCGGGTTCCACACTGCGGAGGCTATCGCCAGGCAGCTCGGCCTCACCCTTACGAACGCGCGCCAGGCCATCGATTTTCTTTTGCGGGTCGGGTTGGTCTCGGAGAAGGCCGGCAAGCTGAAGTGCGAGCAAACCTGGATGATCGTGTCTCGTCATTCTCCGCACGTACTCAGGCACCATACCAATTGGCGTTTAAAGGCTTTGGAGTGCCTTCCCACCCTCGATGACGACGAGCTGGCCCTCACGGGTCCGGTTACGCTATCCAAAGCAGATTGCGCGAAAGTGAAGCGTTTGATCGAGCGCCTTTCCGCCGAGGTGAGTAAAGTCGTCGAAGACTCGCCCGAAGAGACCTTGATGTGTCTCAATATTGATTTCTTTCGCCCCCGCTAAGGCGACTGGAATTCGTCCTCGACGAGGTGCCACCGGCGCTCTAACTCGTTCCATTCTTCCCGGTCCTTCTCGTTGAGAATCAGATTCACCGGTTTTAGGCTTTCCCTCAAGGAGAGGTATTTGGCGGCGACTTCTTTATAGGTCGGATTCAGCAAAAAGACCGTGAGTCCCTCAGAGCGGGCGTCATTGTGCAGCCCCATGAACTCAAAATAGAGATCTCGCAGCGGCTTTTCTAGCGCGTCCTCCAGGATCTTGGCTGCGCCTGCGTCGTACCGTTCGGGGAGCTTGTAAGAGAAGGCCTTTCTTACTTTGTCCAGCTGAGTGTCGAAGTGCTTTAAGGGTGTCTTGAAATCTCTAGTGAAGGGGGCGGCTTCCGCGCTGAAGAAGTTCATCGTTTCCCAATTCTGGGGGCCGCTCGCGTGGATCGCTAGTCGTCCGCCTAGCTCGACGTCCACGGAGACTAGATCCGAACCGCCGTCGTCGCGACGAACCTTGGTGTACGTCCTTCCATCGACTCGGTAGAGGTACGCGCACATCGTGCCGTTCTCACGCACGGGAAAAGTGCGGTAGAAAATGCGCTCTCCTCCTGAATTGCAATGCTCGATGGTGTTATAGAAGCGCCGGTCGGAACTGTTTTTGTTCAAGGCCATGGTGAACTGATGTTTTTCCGTGCCGTCGAGAATCGTAAAGATCGCTTTTGGCTTATCGAGGATGACACTGACGCGGTAGTCGTCGGATACCGAATGGCCCAGCCAGCGTTCGATAATGCCGCGCGTGGTGTCGTTACGGTAAGCGCGGAAAAGCCGTCGCTTGCAGCTGATGGGACTATCCGGATCGCCCGAAAAAAGTTGAGCGCCAATACAGGAGTAAAGCTGTTCGCGCCAATCGATTGCGACTTTCGTGGGAAACGTGTTCTGGGGATCCTTGGCGTGGCCGAAGGCATAGGTCGCATGATTGAAAAGATCGATGGCGGACGCCGTCATCACGGTGTCGGGCAAGTGGCCGTTTCCGTTAACGTGGCCGAGCTCGTGCAGAAGAGTGAGGAGGAGATGCTCTTTCTCAAAGGGAGCCTTTTGAAAGCTCGGGATGCGTTTCGGATGGGCAAGCCAGATCGTTCCTTTTTGCCAGCCCGAGGCGGGCTTTCCGGAGGCTTCCGCGAACGCGAGCGGATCGTTCAGCCGCTTTTTTGCGCGGGCGACTTCAAGGTTATCCACGCCGAAGAGGAACCTAAGGTCCGTCGTCTCGTCGCACTTGGTTTGGGGCTCGTATTTGGTCGTTATGACTCCATAGCTGTCTTGAGTCCAGGACTCGTTAATGTCGTTGTCGGAGAGGTAATCCGCCCAAGTTTGGATTGCTTCGGCGACCCCCGCGCGGACGACCGGCTCGGAGAGGGGGAAGCTGGGATCGATTTCGACGCAATAATGGACGGTGCGCTCGCCGAGAAACCAGGCGGAGCCCGTATAGGAATCCAGGAGATCATCGCCACCGATGGATCCGCCGCCCGTGAGGTAAGGAGCTTCGTCTTCCGGCGTCGGGGAAAGGGCTTCGGGATTCTTGGCGCACCGAGTGAGTAGGGCGCAGGTCAGCAAGGCTAGAAAAAGGGAAACCTGCTTTGAAAGTCGGAGACGACCCACGTCCACATCCCTGCCCGAAATAGAGTGAAGACGGATGAGTTAGCGGATTTGCCAGTGCCGAATCAACGGGGGGAAATTAAGTGCCGACAATTCCAGACTTAAAATCGAAAATTTCGGGGGGCAAACGTCGTAAATTTGAGGGTTTTTGGTCGACTTGCTGGCGGACGAGTGCCAAAGTAAGGGCTCTGAATGACTGAACGGCGTCCTCCTACGGGCCCTCGTCGACGTCGGCACCGCCGCGGAAGACGACCCGGCCCTCCAGGTTCCCAACCACCCTTCGCCAACGCGAACGGTGAAGCTCCCCAGGGCGAAGTTCCGCCGACCGAAGGCGCGCCCCTCCAGGAGGACGGCGGCACCCGGCGCGACGCCGGAGGCGGCGGGGGCGGTAGACACAATAACCAACGGCATGGCGGCGGCCGTCGTCCCTCTCGTCACCCGGTAAATCCGGCAGGACTCGAACAACGTTGCGTGCGCCAGTTTCCGCGCGTCGCCCTCATTCGGGGCCGCCAGTACTTTCAGGCTGGGCACGTGTCCGACGCTACCCAAATGGGCGATGTTTTCTCACTCACGGTCCATGGCCGCGGGGAGCGGTACGACATTTGGATCGATTTTTCGCAGACCGGCAAGACAGGGGCGGTCGAAGTCCGTTGCAGCTGTCCTTTTTACGCTCAAGGGGGCCTTTGTAAGCACCTCTGGGCATCGGTGATTAAGCTCGAGCGCTCGGGGCTTTCGGAAAAAGTGCCGGGAACTGGTCCGCTTCGTCTCATTCACGAAGGAGCGCAACCCGTCCGGGCGATGGAAGGGCGCGGTCCGGTGCCTCAGGCGGCGCCCCGCTCTGGCCTTTCGCCAGGACCGACCGCTTGGCTTGAACGGCTCGATCAGATCCAAGGTAAAGCCGCGCGCGGCGCGACCGGCTTTGGGAACTTGGTAGCCGCCTATGTGATTCATGCGGCCGAAACGGTCGCGACCGGCTCTCTCGTCCTCGATTTCTGGCCTCAGCGCCGAGGTCCGGCGGGCGATAACGGCCCGCTCAGGCCGAGTCAGGTTCCCAAGCCCGACTCCGCGCTTTTTGCCGACCCGCGCGATGAAGAGATGGTCTCGCTCCTCTGTCGCACCGGAGCTCCGAAAATCGCGACTTCGTTTGGCAGTCCTTGCACGCGTTTCACCGTCGATCCCATTCTGGAAACGCAGGTGCTCACTACTTTGGCCGGAGCCGGAAAAGTTTATCTCTCTCGCTCTCCGAATGGCTCACCCGATAATGCCGACCGCCCTTTGCGGCTCGACCGGGGAAAACCGTGGGATCTCGAGCTCCAGGTGGAAGCCGCGAGCGGAAGCTTCCGCGTGACCGGCAGTCTCAAGCGAGACGACGAGAGTAAGGCCCTTACGGATCCGGCGTGCGTACTGCGATCTGGACTCCTGGTGGGCGAGCGCATTGGCCGACTCGCGGAAGCGCGCCACGCGGCCTGGCTCGCGAGTTTACGCGCGGGCGAGCTAATCGTGCCCCAAGACCAGGGTGACTTGCTCTTAAAGCGCATTCTCACGGACTCGACCGCTCCCAAAGTGACTTGGCCCGACGGCATGGGGTGGAAACGCCTCATGATCACGCCGGTCGCCAAAGGCGTTTTCCGTCCGCTCGGCAACGATCCGTCGACCGGCCGCATGTCGATGACGGTGAGCTTTGATTACGGCGGCCACGACATTTCGCTGGCCGATCAGTCGGAAAGCATCCTCGATATCGAGAGCCACCAGGTCTATTCCCGTAACCGCGCCTTCGAAGAGGCCGCTCTGACTCAGGCCTTCGAGATTTTGCGCGATCAGGCAGGCACTGTGCCTGTCGGCGATTTGGTGCGCTCGGCGACGGCGCTCAGCACGGCCGGCTGGCTCGTCTTCATCGAGAACCATCGGGTCATTGCCGCCGACGATTTCGCTCTGAACGTTACCTCCAGCACGGACTGGTTCGAAGTCAGTCCCGAGGCAACGTTTGACGGCAGCCGCCTTCGCCGGGAAGAGATTCTCGCGGCCCTCGAAGCAAAGAGCTCTTTTGTCCGTCTCGATGACGGCACCTTGGGACTTTTGCCTGAAGAATGGTTCGCGCGCTATGCGACCTTGCGTGATCTCAGCGAGAAGAACGACGACGGCTCGCTCCGTTTTGGAAAGGCCCAGGGCCTTTTGCTCGATGCCGCACTCGGCGACGACGAGAACGTGCGTGGCGACAAAGGCTTCATGGCCTATCGCGATCGCATTCTGGAGTTCGACCTCGCGAAAACCGCCAAGGCCCCTCTCGGCTTCAAGGGCAAGCTTCGCAACTATCAGAAAGAGGGGCTCACCTGGCTCCGGTTTCTGAAAGAGTTCGAGTCCGGCGGCATTCTCGCCGACGACATGGGTCTTGGTAAGACGATTCAGGTCCTCGCTTTTCTCCTGTCCCGGCGCAAGGAAACGAAACTTCCGAGCCTCGTGGTCGCGCCGAAGAGTTTGGTGTTCAACTGGATAGACGAGGCCAATAAGTTCGCGCCCACTTTGAACGTCGTTCGTTACGCGGGGGATGGCCGCCAGAAGTTCGCGCAGGAAATCAAGAATGCCGACCTCGTGGTCACGACCTACGGCACGCTGCGCACGGACATCGAGATTTTGCGCACCCAAGAGTTCGACGTCGCGATTATTGACGAAGCGCAGTTCATCAAGAACCCGAAAGCCTTGGCTTCGATTGCGTGTAAGCAGCTGAGCGCGGTTCATCGCCTGGCGCTGACCGGCACGCCGATTGAGAACTCGGTTCGTGACCTCATGTCGATTTTGGAGTTCACGAACCCTGGTCTTCTCCACATTCCTTCCGCGGAAGGTCTGTCGGACGACGTGCAGGGCACGCTCGCGCGCCTACTTCGTCCGTTCATGCTTCGGCGCACGAAAGAGGCGGTTCTTACCGAGCTTCCGGAAAAGTCCGAGCAGGTTCTCTTCTGCGAAATGAGCCCCGAGGAAGCGGAGTACTACGCGGTCGTGCGCGACCGGTACCGCGATTCCATCGAGAAATCGGTCAAGACTCAGGGGCTTGCGAAATCGAAGCTCCACGTGCTCGAGGCGCTCTTGCGGTTACGGCAGGCGTCTTGTCACGCGGGTCTCATCGACGAGAAGAAACAATCGGAGCCGAGCGCGAAGCTGGAGCTACTTCTCACGCAGCTGCGCGAAGTGATCGCCGAGGGGCACAAGGCACTCGTCTTCTCGCAGTTCACGAGCCTGCTGGCCATCGTGAAGCAGAATCTCGACGCCGAAAAGATTACGTATGAGTATCTCGACGGGCAGACTCAAGATCGCAAGACGCCCGTCGAGCGTTTTCAGACGGACCCTTCCGTTCCCGTTTTCCTAATCAGTCTCAAAGCGGGCGGCACCGGCCTCAATCTGACGGCGGCGGGCTACGTCTTCATTCTGGATCCGTGGTGGAATCCGGCCGTCGAAGCGCAGGCCATCAGCCGCGCGCACCGCATGGGTCAGGCGCAGAAGGTATTTGCTTACCGCATGGTCACGCGGGGCACGGTGGAAGAGAAGATCCTGAGCCTTCAAAAGAAAAAGAAGGATCTCGCGGAGTCGATCATCTCGGAAGATACCGACTTCATGAAGAAGCTTTCTCGCGAGGACCTTCAGGCTCTGCTCGAGCCTTAGGCTCCACAGAATTCGGCGGTCTTCCGCGCGACTTCCTCGAGCACTTGGCCTTCCTTTCGCCCGGACGATTTCAAAACGGCGTAGCCGTGGTCGGCGCCTTGGAGCTCGTGAAGCGTTAGCCGACGAAGTTTTTTGGCGAGCGGGCGAAGGAGGGTAAGGTCGGAGAGCGCGTCCCGCGTTCCTTGCAGAAAGAGCATCGGTTGTTTCACGGTTTTCAGATGCTCGGCTCGTTCCACGCCCGGCTCTTTCGGCGGGTGAAGCGGAAACCCAAAACAGACGATACCTCGCACCACCTCGATTTCCCCCAAGCTCGCCGCAGTAGTCGTCATCCGTCCGCCAAACGATCGGCCGCCCGCGAAAAGCGGAAGCTTCGGCGCGGCTTTCCTCGCCGCCGCGACCGCGGCAGCCACGGTGGCCACCGCGACTTTCGGGCGGTCGGGGCGTTTCGTTCCGTTTTCCATATAGGGGAATTGATACCGAAACGTCGCCATCCCAGCTTTGTGGAGCGCTTTCGCGAGCGCCTCCATGGCTGGGTGTTTCATTCCGGCGCCCGCGCCATGGGCGAGTACGAGGAGGGCCCGCGCTTTGGCTGGAATTTCGAGAAGAGCGGAAACTTTTCCGGATTGCGGGACGGTGAATTTAAGCGACGGCATACGCAGGGCATTCTAGCGCGACTTCGCTTCTCGTACACTTAGCTTCGCGAGAGGGCATCTCGAAGCCCGATCCGTACCTGGAAAGTGCCGCCGAGCGAGGAGCGAGGGGTGTCGAAGGTTTTGCCGTAGACTGAAGGATCTAGCTCATGGCGCGCTGTATTAGGTGGGCTCGACGTCCCGAGATGGGAATTTTCGGCATACCGGCATAAACTAGTAGAGTCCCTTCTTCCTTAGAGTACCGACCTCTCTTCCTAAACCCTGTTCAGCGCTGGCGCCTTTCATGAAAACCAAAGCCAAAAAAATTGCCGCCTATTCCGCCTTTTTGCTCTTCAGTCTTTCCATGGGCCTGCTGCTTACGGAAGGAATCATTCGCGTCTTTTCGCCCCATCGGACCATGGGAACTCTGATTGAGAAGGACGAGCTGGTCGGATACCACCACGCAAAAAATGCGAAGACCCAGTACATCATCGAAGGAAAAAGTTTTTCCATCCGAACCAATAACGTGGGACTGCGGCAGGATGAGTCTTTGGCAGAGGAGAAAAAGCCGGGAGAGAAAAGAATACTTTTTGTGGGTGCCTCCTTTCTCTTCGGTTGGGGTGTGGAGATTGAGCAGAGCTTTTTTCACGCTCTCAAAACCCAGCTCACTAATCTGTATCCGAACGAGCACCTCGTCTTCCTTAACGGGGGGCACGGAGGCTGGGGCACGGCGCAAATGCTGGCATACGTCGAACACTATTCTCCTCAGCTAAAACCGGACCTCATCTTTTTCTTCATGGGCCCGAATGACATCGAGGACACGAAGCGAACGCCCGGCATCTATCGCATGCAGGCCGATGGAACCCTGGTTGAGTCGAGGAGCGCAGAGGGTTTCGTCGAAAACCGCAATATCATTGCCCGTACGTTTCCGATCTACGATTGGCTGCTGTTTAACTCCTATCTCGTCCAGATGATTCGGCCTCCCCTGCGGGCGGTGATTGGGATTGCGCAAGATAAAATCGCAAGCTTGGGGTCGCGTAAAGAGAGCAGGGACGTCGCGTCCGCACCGGCGACCGTTTCGGAAAGCGACGACGTCGTCCGTTTGACCCAAGCCATGTTCTTGAGGCTGAAGCAAATCTGCGATCGCAGAAACGTCCCTCTCGTAGTCACCACCGTGGCCTCCGGTCCCCTGAAGACCCATCTGGTTTGGAACCTCATGGGGAAATGGTTTCCGCTTCATCAGGTCGATTTCTTCGATAAGTCCGAGGAGATTGACCGGTTGGTCAAGGCGAGCGCGGTTCCGGTTTATATGAATGATGGGCATTTCAACGAGGCCGGGAACGCTTTATTTGCCAAGGCGGTGCTGCCCGCCTTCAAAACCCGGTTGGATGCTTTGAGCCTTACTTGGAAAAAGACCCCGCAATGACCTCTAGAAAAGGTCCTCGGGCCAGAGGAACTCGCCCCCGTGAGTGAGCCCTAGGAAGACGATCTGAGTGACGGCATCGAGATTGAGCGGGCCATAGAGATGGGGAAAGAGCTCTTCGCCGCCGGTGAGATTTTCGTACTTGAGTGGAGCTTTTAGTTTTCCAATTTCCACTTTCAAAACCCCGAGGCCCGTCTGGCCTTTGTAGTATCTCTCCGCGGTGGCCTTGAGCTGAGGTTTGGAGGAGAGGTGGATGAAGCCTTCCTTCTCGAAGGCCTCGGGCATGTACTCGCCGCTACTTTGAGTCGCTATCCACCGCGCCTTCTCGAAAATGTGAAAGATGTGCTTTTCGGTCTTCGCCATGAGCCAAAGGTAGCAGAGCCAAACGCAAGTGGCACGGATCGGGCCGGCGTCACTTTGGGCGATGCTCAAAGTGATGCCGTACCCTCTACCCGAATGTTTAATTCACAGTTCCGGAGCAATACAGGCGAGCCCCGTCGGTAGGCAGCACGAGCCGGCGAGCGACGAGGCCGCGCAGTAATCGCAGCCACGACTCTTTGCTTTCGCGCTCGCCGGATTGAAGCGCCAAGAGCACTTTCTCGCCAGAAGTCGTCGCTCCGACGATAACCAGCAGCGCCGTCTTTCGGTCTTCGATCCCGGCCTTTACGTACAAACCATCCGCCCACGCGTAAACGATGTCGAGCGAGGAGAGATCTCTCGTCTCCCACGCCGCGTACTCGCATGGTGTCATTTGTAATACATTTGAACTAGAGGTGATGATATGGGATGTATGCCACGCACTGTTCGATTGGATCGAGAGCTTGAGGACAAGGTGGGCGCTTATTGCCGCAAGAATGACGTCAGTCTCAACCGACTCGTAAATATGGCGGTGGAAAAATTTATTTCTGAACGCCAAGTCATTGAGATGGTTCCGCTCACTTCGGAAGATCTCAAGGACGGGCGTAAAGGCGGTCGGGAGGAAAAGGATGAGAGCGGAAAGTAACTCCCGCTTAGCCCGGCATAACCGAAGGCCGCGATTTCCACCGTCTTAATTTTCTTTCGATCGGCCAGTTAAATGCGAAGGTGATAGCTCCGGCGCCGAGAATCCAAAACAGGAGCCATTCATCCAGGCGCAGGGATCCGAGACAACCAAAGAGCAGCACACTAAGTAGGAGGACGGTAATAATTCCCGCTGGCCGATAGGCGCCAAGGATGCGCTGTTCGTCGATGGTAAAAAATAGATAGGTCAACGCCTGCCCAACGACCATCCACATCAGCCCACAACCGAAAAAGCACAGCCCCGGATGAATCTCCATCAGAAACTCCGGCATGAGTCCCGCCGAATCGAATAGGGACAGCCCGAACTGTGGACACATCAGAAGCGTGACAAAGCTTCCCAAAACATGAAAGCCAAAGAACTTAGCCAGGGCCACAGGGAGTGAAGGATTTAGTGCGGAATGAATTTTCTGGAACAAGGCCTCTTCAATTGCCTTGGGAGGAGACTCCCCCTTGGCGGCCACGAAGGCTGAGAATTCTTTCATTTCGTTCGGATCTTTCACTTCAATATGCCTCTTACCTTTCGCACGGCTCGACTGATCAGCTGTCGTGCGTTCCCAGCTGAAGTATTCAACTCCCTCGCGATGTCCTCAAATTTGAAGGCTTTGTCGTAACGAAGCCGAATCGCCTCTCTCTCCATGGGGGTCATCTGCTGAAGCGCTTCTTCCAGCCGTGTCTGGGCGGAGGAGTCATCCAGGGGTTGCCCTGAGGTCTCTTCAAAGTTTCCCTCTGCAAGGGGTGCAACCACAGTGCGCTTTTGAGACCTCAAATGGTCCCTAACCACATTACGGCTGATGCTGAATAGCCAAGCTGAGAAAGGTCGCTCCGGATTGTATCGGCTGCGCGACCGATGCAAATTCAAGAAAACCGCCTGAAATAAATCCTCCGCGACTCTAGGGTCCGTGAGCCGTTTGGTGAGATAGCCAAAAACCCGCCCTTTATAGCGGGAAAAGAGTTCCTGAAAAGCCCTATCGTCCCCGTTTATATATAGCGCCATGAGTCGTTCGTCCGCTGCTTGCTCATAAGTAGATACGTCTATTTGAGGGGTTTGTGACATGAGGGTTCGATTAATAATTATGGATTATAACCCTTTAAAACCACTAAATAATTCACCAAAAAACTCCGATGAGAAAGGATGACCCGTATCAGGCATTGGTTCTCTTTCACCCCATGTCACAAAGGCACGTGGCGCGCGTATTCGTAGGTAGAAGAGTAAGCCATGCATCAAGTCGCAAAATTAAAAATCTCACCCCTCTCGGTGGCCCTGCTTTGCCTGCTCGGGCAGGCGCAGATCTCACACGCGGACCATCTCGAATTTCCAACTCCGACCAATGCCGCTCCCATCACACTGCAGAGCCTTATTTCAGAAGCCGTGGAAAAGAATGCGGAGCTGAGGGCCTCCAAGGCTGAAGTCGTGTCCCGTGAAGCCGAGGCAGGGCCTGCGGGATCTTATGAAGATCCCATGCTCAGCTTCGAGGCAATGAACTATCCGGTGGATACGCTCAGCCAAAGAGAATTTGGCATGACCGGAAATCAAATCAGCTTAACGCAGAAAATTCCCTTCCCTGGAAAGCTGTCGAAACGTAGTCGGGCCGCCGGCCTGGAAGCTGAGGCGCAGAAGGAGATGTCTGAAATAAAACGTCTCGATCTCATCAAGAACCTGAAACTTGCCTACTACGATCTGTCTTTCGCCTTTAAGAAGTATGACTCGCTAGGCGAGCAGAGAAAGATCCTCAACCAGTTGGTCACCATCACGCGCAATAACTATTCTCTCGGAAAGGCCCCTCAGGCCGAAGTATTGAGCCTGCAGGTAGAAGAAGCGAGCCTTCTCGATCAGCTCCTTACTGTAGAAAAGCAAATCAAAGCGAAATTGGGAGTGGTGAACCACCTCCTCGGAAGAGCGGACCATAGCCAATATGTCTATGGCCGGCCGGAAGCAATTAAGAAAACGCCATTTGGTTTTTCGCACCATTCTGAAAAAACGTTGGCCGATAAGGCCATTCTCAAAAGTCCGATGATTAAGACCAAGATAGCGAAGGTCAGTGCGACGGAAGCACGCCTGTCTTACGCCAAATGGAACTACCTCCCGGATTTTGAGTTCAAAGCTGGCTACTCTTTTCGTAAGCCGAGCCCTAACGACCGAGGTGTCGATTTTGTCTCCGTAATGGTGGGTATCACCCTTCCTATTTGGGCAGGAACCAAGCAATCAGAGGAAAGGAGAGGGGCAGAAGCGGAAAAGATACGCGCCGAAGCGCTGCTAGATGAAGAGCGCAACAATCTCTCTCATATGGTTCATGTCATCTATGCAGAGCTCGAAGAATCCAATAAGAGGCTTCAGCTCTTTGAAGGAGGGATTCTCCCCCTTAGCCGCCAAGCGGTCGTAGCTGGTCGCTCGGCCTATCTCACTAAGAAGATTGACTACGCAACTTTGCTAAACGCGGTCAACAAGCAGTTCCAGATGGAAGTCAGCCACGCGGAGGCGCTTACCGCCTATGAGTCCAAGATCGCGGAGATTGAGGCACTCATCGGAGAGCCCGTTGGAGATTGATTGAACATGAAAGCCTTCGACTCAATTAAAGAGAAAAAGACGATCGGAGTCCTTCTGATCGCTCTCATATCCATGTCCGTGCTCTATATCGGGACCTTATACAAATCCGCAAGCATTCCGTCTCAAACAACGTCCGTAAGCAAAAGGGACGTCTATACCTGTGCCATGCATCCTTCCGTTGTTACCGATCAGCCTGGAAAGTGCCCTATTTGCCACATGGACCTTCAAAAGGTCGAAAGTTCCGACGAAGGCAGGGCGAGAAATGGAAAGGAACCAAAAATTCTATTTTATCGTAATCCAATGAGGGGAGAGATCACTTCTGCGGTCCCCGCCAAAGATGAAATGGGGATGGATTACATCCCCGTTTATGAAGACCAAGCCGAAGGAACTGTGTCCGGGGTAGATGGCAGGGCGGGCTTTAGTCTCTCGAAGGAGAGGCAACAGCTTATCGGTGTCACATCGAAAGCTGTCGTCATGGAACCGCTAAAATTGGAAATACGAGCTACCGGTAAGGCGGCGTTCGACCCTGAGCTCTACACCGCTGTTGAGGAGTATCGTCAGGCACTCATGTCTCGTTCTCAACTGACCAGTGGGCCCTTTGACAGCATCAAGCAGCAGTCTAACGAGTTGGTAAGTTCGTCGAAAACAAAGTTGCGCCTCATGGGGCTAACCGACGGGCAGATAAGAAAGCTAGGCTCGGGCGGCACCAACGTAATGAATCTTATTCTTCCAAAGGGAAACGTTTGGATCTACGCCGAAGTGTTCGAATACGAGGTCGGAGGCCTAAAGGAAGGCCAGACAGTCGAGGTCGTAGCCCCCTCCGTGGCGGGAAAAACTTTCGCTGGAACTATTACGAGCATAAGTCCGATTCTGAATCCACTTACCCGAACCGTTAGGGTTCGTGCCCTTGTTCCCGATCCTGACGGAGCGCTGAGGCCGGACACTTTCGTAAACGTAAAGATACAGGTCGACCTAGGCAGTAAACTGGTGATTCCGGTAGATGCCGTGCTTCATACGGGCGATTCTGACTTTGTTTTCGTTCTGCAAGAAAAAGGACATTTTGAGCCGAGGAAAGTTACCCTCGGAGCTAAGGCCCACGAGCTATACGA
>JAYUGC010000048.1:0-37311 GCA_043767805.1 Pseudomonadota bacterium
CGCGAACAAAACGATCATTACTTCTTGGTCCACTTACCTTGGGCATCTTGGACGTACCTGCCAGGCTTTTCGCCCTTGATACGCTCTTCGCCCATCACCTTCATAAAGGTGGTCAGATCGACGCCTTGAGATTTCGCGCGATCTTTGTAAACGGAGAGTCTGTCGCCATTCTCCTCGCGCACCACGGAATCGGCTCCGCCGGCGCCATTTACCACCCCTAAAAGTCCATCGAGTTGCTCGCCTACCGCGCCCTTGTCTTTGAGCTCGACGACTTGAGGCACTCGGGCTCTCATCGCATCGAGGTTTGCCAGGGCCGGCACCGCGAGGAACACGAACAAAATTGTCAGAAGGGCTCGCTTCATCCTTTAGTTCCCTTCTTGCTGGATTTCTTCTTCAAGACTTCGTCTTCGAGATTGAGAAGATCCTGGTTTTGATCCCGAACTTGAACCCGGATCTCGTGATCGATTTTCACGTTCAAGTTCACCACGATGGGTTTATCCGAAGGCTCGATGGTGTGGCGCATGGTACAGCTCGCCAAAAGCAGCACACCCGAAGCCAAGAAGCCGTACGTTGCGCGTTTCATTTATTTATTCTTTAGGTAATCGGTGAAGGCTTCGGGTCGCATCAAGCCTCGTAACAGGGATTGTTTCACGGCGGTTTCTACTTGTCCAGTGAGCGCGATTTGGAATTGGAACGGCATCCCATTGGCGAGATCCGGATTGTGGCCGGAGAGTGTCAAATAGGCCTCGAGTCCCGACGAAGGCGTTCGCTCGAGCCGAATTTGCGCCGACTTGAAAAAGAAATTATCGAGAGCCTTGAACGCAAGAGCTTGTTGCCCTTGCGCGAGCAGATCTTCGAATTGGTCGAGATAAGTGACTTGAGCCGGCACGCCGACCAACGTGGGATCTTTGTACTGGATCCACCCCGAGGTGTCGCCGCTGGAAAGCAGGCCGCTCTTCACCCAGAGATAACCGTCCTTCCAGGTGATCGGAATTCTGCCGACCAGCACTCCCTTCGCCTTGATCTGCCCGGCCGCCGCTTCTTTCAGCAAGGACTCCGCATCGACTTTCTGAACGACGACGAAAGCGTCAAAACCAAGCGGATCCAGAGTGATGGGGAAAGGCTCGACGTTCACGTGCCCGTCGCCCCAGTTGGTGAGAAGACGTTCGACCTGCAACTGATGTCCCTTTTGCGCGATCACTAAGTCGAGCTGGTGAAGCGGCAAGATACTTCCCAGCCGCTCGAAGCGGGCGGTCGCCTTGCCCGCAAGCCGCAAGGGAAATAGCTCGGCCACCGCAAAATCCACGTCGAGCTTCTCACAGGGCACGCCCCCAAAATCAAAACTGAGGCCGCGCGCTTTGATAGTCGCGGAAATCGACGGGCCGCTGCCCGCCTTCCATCGCGCGCGCCCGGAGATACCGAGCGTTCCCTCCCGGGACTCGAAACTATCGCCGAGATCGACGACGTTGGAGGGATCGAACTTTCCGTCCGCGAAAGCGAACTCCCGGCCGAAGCGCATATCAAGGCCCTGCTTTGGGGTCCATTCCCCTTCACTGGTCATCCAGATATCGCCGAGTAAATCCGCGGCCTCCGCTTTGAGCATGGCTCTTTCGAGCGTACCTTCCGTTTCGAATTTCAGCTCCACGGGAAGCGTGGCTCCTGACGCGTAAGCGCCCACGATTTTTCCGTGCGCGGCGAGCTTTCCCTCCGCCCAGAGCCATTGCCCGGACAACTCCAGGCCATCGGCAACAACGCTCGCGGTTTTAATCCAAGGGTTGCCTCGAACCGATCCTGAGAAATAGACGCCGCTTTCGGAGAAGGCCACCTCTAACGGAAACCCGACGGAGGTTTGAAAGAACGGAGCCGTCACGGCGGGGAAATTCACGACGAGGCGGCTTTCCTTTTCTTTCTTTTCGAAACGAGCGCTGAGACGAGCCGCTTTCAGAGGCTCCGGGATGCCTTTACCGTCGAGGGAGAGGCCGTCGATTTGAGCCGTTCCCTGCTTAAATCCGGAATCGAAATGAAACGCCGTGGTTCCGGAGAGGCGGCCCTTGGGCCAGCTCGCCAAGAAACGACCCTTGCCGTCGATTTCGTCTTCCGTTTTCAAGGGCGGCCCATCGAACTTCGCCTCCGTCTTTCCCCAAGGAAGCCGGCCCGAGGCGCGGGCTTTCACACCTTCGTGGCCGACGACTAACGAGAGGGTCAGCGACTGCGCGCCGAGTTCGCCCGCGGCGACTTCAGACGCCACCGCTTCTCCCTGAAAAGCGGTAATCCGGATGCCTTCCACCGTCGCGTTCAAGCTCGCCGTCAGATCGCGGGCCACCAGTCCAACGGCACTTATATTTTTTTCCTGTATGGTCGCCAGCGCTTCGATCCGAGGCGGAAACCATTTGCGAAGCCACCACTCCACGCGCACGCGGGGAAGACGCAAAGGAACTTGCAAAAGCGTGACGTCGATTTCAGCCGTCTGGGGAGCGAACGTCTCGACCCGTACTTTAGTTTTCAGGCCGATCGACTGATTCAAGACCCATTCGATAGCGCCCCCGGTGAGCGGCTTTCGAATCGCAAACGCCAAAAGCAGACCCAATAGGCCCACGCCCAGGACAGCAATGAGGGTCTTGAGTGGCTTGGGAAGGCGACTTATATTGGGCCAATGCAAAAGCTTATCTCGGTTCTTTCCGTATCGATTTTTTGTCTCACCGCTATTCTCGCTCAGCCAGAGGCCCGCGCCGATGAAAAAACCATCACGGGTACCGTGAAGGTGGCGCCCAAGCTTGCCGGCAAAGTGGGAAAGACGGGAACGCTCTTCGTCTTCGCCCGCGCGGCGGGTGAGCAAGCGGGTCCGCCGGCAGCAGTCCTTCGGGTCGACTCGCCGGCTTTCCCTCACGCTTTTTCTCTCAGCGCGGCCCAGGCGATGATTCCGGGAACCGAGTTCAAAGGGCCTTACCGCCTGACCGCTCGTTTTTCGCCTCGGGGGGACGCTATGCAGAAGGAAGGCGCCTTCGAAGGAAAGACCGACGAGAAAAAGCCCCTTTCCGCTGGCGCCAAAGGCGTTGAAATCACTATAGATACCGCCCGATAATTCAGCGCAACATTAGCCTAAGATCTCTCCTCGTCCCTGCCGATAAGCATAAGAGATGATTCCTCGTTACAGAACTAGGCGAGATGTCGATCGGCGCTTTCAGGCGCTGCAAGAGATGGCGGTCGAGCTCATTCGAGCTTCCGACCAGCACGACTTGCTCAACACCGTCGTCCATAAGGCGATGGAACTTCTCGATTGCGACGGCGGATCGCTTTACCTCGTCTCAAGCGAGACGCACCTGACCTTTGAGGTGGCGCTCAACCGATCGATCCAGGTCGATTTCGAGCGCACCCACATTCCCGTGGACGGAGCGAGCATCGCGGCTCACGTCTTCCGTACGGCGCAAGGAGTGCGGGTCAATGACGTGTACGAGCTCAGTGAGGAAAGCCCTTACAAGTTCGATCCTACTTTCGACTCACGCGTCGGTTACCGCACGCGCACCATGATCGCCCTGCCCTTGATGAGCTCCAAGGGACTGCGCCTCGGTGTCCTTCAGCTCGTGAACCGCAAGCTCAATCCCGCCGACAAATGGCCGAGTAAATCGGAAGTGCAGCTCGCGAAGATGCCGAACTTCAGCGACGACGACGATATGCTGCTCCAAAGTTTCGCGGCCATCGCGTCCGCGAGCATCGAGAAATCGAATCTCTACCGCGACATCGAAAATCTCCTTCAAGGCATCATCCACGCGTCGGTGGCTGCCATCGAGTCTCGCGATCCGGTAACGAGCGGGCATTCCGAGCGCGTTGCCGTATTGACCGTGGAACTCGCGCGCCGGACGAATGATTCGAGCGATCCCGAAGTGCGCGACGTTCGCTTCAGCGCGAAGCAGCTCCAAGAACTTCGCTACGCTTCGCTCCTTCACGATTTCGGCAAGATCACCGTGCACGAGTCGGTACTCTTGAAGCCCAAGAAGCTTTTCGAGGAAGAGCTCCTTCGCATCCGCACTCGCCTGGAAAGCTTTGGCAACGCCGCCGAGATTCGCTTGCTCTGGGACGCGCTGAAAAATCTGTCCCATGAGCGGCGCCCGCCCGCTGACTTCGATTTGGCCCGCCTCGGACACGCGGTCGAGACCGAGCGCGGACGCGTGGAAGCCGTTTGGAAAGTCATCAACGAGCTGAACGAGCCTTCGATTCTCGACGCGGGCAAGTCCCAGCAGCTCGAGGCCTTGAAAGACACCTGCTTCACCAACTCCGAAGGCAAGCCAACTCCGATCCTTCGCCCAGAGGAGCTCAAGCGCCTCGGCATCCGCAAAGGCTCCCTTTCCGAAGAAGAGCGCCTCACCATCGAAAACCACGTGACCAGCACGTACCGCTTTTTGAAGGAAATCCCCTGGACCGAGGACTATAAAAACGTCCCCGAGATCGCCTACGCCCACCATGAAAAACTAAACGGACAGGGTTATCCGCGAAAATTGAAAGCTCCCGAGATTCCGGTACAAGCGCGTATGATGGCGATTTGCGATATTTTCGACGCCCTGGTCGCCGCGGACCGTCCCTATAAGCGCGCGCTTCCCTTGGAAAAAGCGCTCGCCATTTTGGAAAGCGAAGCCAAATCGGGCGCTCTCGACGCCCGGTTCTTGAAGATCTTCATCGAAGCCCGCCTCTTCGAATCCCCCGACTTCGCCCGCCTCAATCTAGTTCACCGCGCCGCGTAATAACGTTGGCAATTCTGACAACAACCTTTGGAACAGAATTGGCGGATCTCTGTCCCGTTCGTTGACCTAAGGGAGCGGGCGAGATATCACGCGGTCAGTCAAATTAAAGAGGGAGTTCTCATGAAACTGTTCATTCGCAATCTGTTGTTGGCCTTGCCCTTGGTGTTCGCGGTTAGCATCGCGACCCCCATTGCCGCCGAAGCCCACGGTGGCGTGCGCCGCCCGCGTCCTATCGTCTACGTTGGTCCTCACTACGAATACCGTTTGGTGTACGTATACGGCCCGATGTACGTAAACTACGGCGGCTACCTGGTCTTGTCGTACGGCTACTCGTACCAGTACCAGCTCGTTCTCGTGTACTAGTCCGAACAATGTTCTTAGACCGGCGCCTCTTCGGGGGCGCCGGTTTTTTTTGCGCTTTAAGAAGCCTTCGGGGTCGGCGGAGCGCCGACCGCGTCGATGGGAAAGGTGAAAGTGGACTGGCAGGCGTCCTTCATTCCTTTTTGCATTTTATCCAAAGTGGCCGCAATCCGCGGATCGCGGGTTCCCCGGGCGATCATCTCCTGCAAGCGCCGGATGGCCTCTTCCTGATTACCCGTCTTGTTCTCGATGCAGGCGCCGTAGTAGTCGGCGAGGGCCGGGTTCTTTTCCTTGAGCGTCTGCAATTTGGCGTCGAGGTCGCGCGGATCCCTGGCTCTGAGCATCTCGGACACGAACTCGAGCTCGACGAGACTGCGATCGTTGGGGTTTCTCTTCGCGGCCTCGGCGAGCCTGTCGTCGAGCTTTCCCCAAATAGGATTAGCGGGATCGCCTTTCGCCCGGCCTTCGGCGTCCATCAAGCGGGCGACGGCGGAAATTTTCGCGGCCGGGTAGAGATCGGGCTCGACCTCCAAAAGTCTCTCGGCTACTTCTGCGGCGGTGCCGGGATCAGTGAAGATCTTCGCCGCGAGCTTGTCGGAGAGAACTTGGGGGTCGGTGATGTCGCTCAGTTTCTGATCGCGGGTCATCCAATCGGTCAAAGTCGCCCGGTAGAGGGTCGCCGCCATATAACAAGGGGCCACGGCCTGGCTCCACTCTTGGCCGGTCATCTCGGCGCGAAAGCGCTGCTTCATGTCCTTACAGTCTTGCAGGTAGCGGGCGTGCACGGAGGCCACCGCCAAGGGGGGCGTTCCACAGCCGCTAACGTCGGTAAGCGCCTCAGGCTTCGGGGGAAACGTGAACGCCTCGGAGAGATTGAGAGCGCGGAGCTTGGTCCACACGGCCACACACTCGGGCGCAACTTTGTCCTCGGGTTTGACCTGGAGGGGCTGGCGCGGGGCTCTTTGCAAAGCCTGCATCCGGGGCGACGGCGCTTCTGCGATAACGACATCGGCGGGGGCGACGGGGACTGCGGCCGGGGCCGCCGCATGGAACGCCTCGGGGTTGGGTCTCATGAGCCAAAGCACGAGCACGGTCAAAACGACGACGACGATGAGATAGACTTTTTTCAAGGATCCTCCGCCTACCGACACATATAGTCAGCGGGACGGAGGGGCGCAAGGACTAGAACTTATCGCTTCGAAGCATGACCAAAGTGCAGGCTTCGATGACCGGAATGCCGGCCGTTTTGAGTGCCGCCGATAGCTCCGGCGATTCGGCGCCCGGATTCAAGATTACCCGCTTCGGTTTCAAGGCGATGATTTCCGGAATGAGGGGCCCGATGTTCTTCGGTCCGATGTAAACCGTGAGGGTGTCGATCTTGCCGTGAATCTTGGTCAGGGAGGGCACGACCGGAATCCCGTCAATGGAATCATGCTTCGGATGCACGGGGATGACCTCGTGGCCCGCCTTCATCAGATCGTGCTGGGCTTGGTTGGATACTCTTTCTTTATCAGGGCTCGCGCCCAAAACGACGACTCTCATGGGCAAGACTCTACCTTGAGTTCGGGTAATGGCATAATGGGTTCTTATGGTGCCTCGTTTCTCCGCCCCGTCCCAAGACACCCCAGTCGTATTTTTCGACGGGATTTGCGGCCTATGCAACCGCCTCCTGGATCTTTTGATCCGCGCGGACAAGCACGGGCGCTTTCGTTTCTCGCCGTTGCAGGGAAGAACGGCCGATGCGCTGCTCGGAGGAACGAGAGATCACGACTCCATCGTGCTCTGGGATAACGGCAACCTTTTCAAGAAATCCCAAGCCGTCCGGCGAATAGCCGAGCGACTCGGTTTTCCGTGGAAATTTCTCTCATACTTGCTTTGGGATGGGCTGTACGACATTGTCGCGGTGAACCGCTATCGGTTATTCGGGAAACGTGAGACGTGCCGGGTGCCGACCCCGTCGGAACGCGCGCGGTTCCTGCCCTAGGGCGGGGGCTTTACGACGATTCCCAGCCGCGCGAAGGCTTTGCCGGGAGGGGCGTGGCTCCCTGCGCTTCCCGCTGCTCTTGCTGGCGCTTCCACAGAGCGGCGTACTCGCCGCCCGCCCGGACCAGCTCCGCATGGCGGCCCCGCTCGACGATGGCGCCGTCCTTTAGGACCAAGATCGCGTCCGAATCGACGACAGTGGAGAGGCGATGAGCGATCACAATAGCCGTCCGATCCTTCGCCACCGTCCGCAAGGATTCCTGGATTTCCTTCTCCGTGTGCGAATCGAGTGCGGAGGTTGCCTCGTCGAAAAGCAGCAACTTCGGGCGCTTCAAAATCGTCCGGGCGATGGCGACCCGTTGCTTCTCTCCGCCGGAAAGCTTCAGTCCGCGCTCGCCCACTTTCGTCTTATAGCCTTCGGGAAGGCGCGCGATGAAGCCGTCGAGATTCGCCATGCGCGCGGCTTCCGCCACTTCGGCATCGGTCGCTTCGGGTCGTCCGTAACGAATGTTGTACTCGAGAGTGTCGTTAAAGAGCACGGTATCCTGAGGCACGACACCCAGGGCGGCGCGCACCGAATTTTGAGTGACCGAGCGAATGTCTTGCCCGTCGATACGGATGGCGCCCTGCCCGACTTCGTAAAAACGAAAGAGCAAGCGGCCGATGGTGGATTTGCCGGAACCGCTGGGCCCGACGATGGCGACCGTCTGCCCCGGCGCCACGCGAAAGCTCACATCGCGCAAGATCACCCGGTCGGGTCCGTAACCAAAGGTGACGTGGTCGAACTCGATTTCGCCCCGATCGACTTTGAGCGCGGGCGCGCCCGGAAGGTTGCGGATGTCGGCTTCGACTTTCGTCAGCTCAAACATCTTCTCCATGTCGATGAGGCTTTGCTTGATCTCCCGGTAGACGAAGCCCAAAAAGTTCAAAGGCAGATAGAGCTGAATGAGATAGGTGTTCACCAGGACGAAATCGCCCACCGTCTGCTCGCCCCGCACCACGGCTTTCGCCGATAGCCCCATCACGCCGAGTAGCCCCGCTCCGATGATGAAGCCCTGTCCCACGTTCAAAAGAGAAAGCGAGGTCTGGCTTTTCACCGCGGCTTTTTCATAAGCCGCGAGCGCTTTATCAAAACGATTGTGCTCATGCACTTCGTTGCCGAAGTATTTCACCGTCTCGTAGTTGAGAAGGCTGTCGATGGCTTTGGTGTTGGCGTCGCTATCTTGCTGATTCATCTGACGTCGGTACTTCGTGCGCCATTCGGTGACGCCCAAGGTGAATCCGATGTAGGCGACGATGGTCCCCAGCACCACGCCCGCGAGCCAGGCGTTGTATTTCCAATAGAGAATGCCGGTGACTAGCCCGATTTCCAGTATCGTCGGCAAAATATTAAAGAGCATGAAGCTCAAAACGAACTGAATGCCACGCGTGCCGCGCTCGATAACGCGAGACAGGCCGCCCGTTTGGCGATCGAGGTGAAACGCCAGGGAGAGGGAATGCAGATGACGAAACGTCTCGAGACCGATTTCCCGCTGCGCATTCTGCGACACTTTCGCAAAGAGCACGTCCCTCAGCTCGCCAAACGCCTGGGAGAGAACCCGCGCCAAGCCGTAAGCAACGAGAATGGAGATGGGAATCGCGATCGCCTGAGCCGGCCCGGAAAGCGCGTCGATCGCTCTCTTATAGAGAAAGGGCGTGTAAACGCTGATGACCTTGGCGATGAGCAGGCAAACCATTGCCGCCACCACGCGCAGGCGAAGATTGGTTTTACGCTTCGGCCAAAGATATTTGCCGAGCGTCGCGGAGGTTCGCAGGAAGGGAACCGATTTTGCTTCAGCGCTGGGATCGTAGGCGGCCATGACAACTCTAGTCGCCGGGTGGGTAAAGCGTGTTCGTGATGCCGACCCGAATCATCATCACCGCAATGGCTACCAAAAAGAGAGAAGCGACCTTGCCGAAGGCCCGGGTGCCGCTTTTTCCCATGAGCCGCACGATGAGCTCGGAATTAAGAAAAACGCCCCAGACGACGAGCAGGTTAACCACGAGCGCGGCGAGCGTCACCCAGTAACCGAACTTATCCACGAGCATCATGATGGTGGTCAGGACCGCCGGGCCCACGATGAGCGGAATCCCGATGGGTACGATTCCAGCTTCGCCGCTATCGGGCTGGTCGCGCTGCTTGAACTGAGAAAAGAGCAAATCCAGGATGCCGACGATCATCAGGACGATGCCTCCCCCGATGCGGAAATCATCCGGGGTGATGCCCAAAAATCGGAAGATGAGCTTGCCCGCGACGAGGATGACGCCGGAAACGCCAAAGGCCGTGAAAACCGCTGCCCGAAGCACTCGTTTCTTCGGGACCTCCTCCATGGAGGAGGTCAAAGAGATGAAAACCGGCAGAACCCCCAGGCAATTCATCGCGAAAAATATAGGGACGGCCGCGAGAGAAAAGTCGTGGAGCAAATAATAGAGTTCCTCGCCCATGAGAGGCATTGTCGCTTGGGGGCCTCGGGGTGGCAAGCAGCAGTCTTTCTTAAGGAAATCGTCCCGGCACGGTTTTTAAAGAAACTCTGCTTTCCAGCCTGGACGTCTCCCTTCTCTCCGGTAAAGTACGCCCCATGTTGTGGATTGCGGGCCAAAGAGTCATGGCGGAGCTGGAACCCGAGCTCGGTCTGGGTATGGTGGTTAAAGTCGTTGGCCCCCGCCTCATCGAGGTGATTTTTCCGGGCGTTCAGCTCACTCGGCAATACACCCAGCATGGCGCTCCCCTGCGGCGCCTCGTGCTCACTCCCGGGCAACGGGTCCGCACCAAAAAAGGCGAGACTCATACGGTCGCCGTTCTGCACGAAGTAAAAGGCCTCTTCAAATACGAGTCGGAGGCGGGCCTGATTTTTTGGGAACAGGATCTCGATCATCTGGTCGAGGACGAAACTCCGGTCACCAGTTTTCTGATGGGGCATTGGGCGCATCCCAAAACTTTCCGCTTGAGAGAGCGCGCCTGGAGTTTACGGGCGAAAAGCCTCGATCCCGATTTGCGCGGGCTCGTGGGCCCGCGGATTTCGTTACTCCCCCATCAGCTCAGCATCGCCTCGGAAATCGCGCGCCGGGAATACCCGCGTCTATTGCTCGCGGACGAAGTGGGTCTCGGGAAAACCATCGAGGCCGGGCTCATCTTTTCGTCCCTACGGGCGCTAGGCCGCGCGAAACGCGTTCTCGTTTTGGTTCCCGAATTTTTGGAGCACCAGTGGCTCGCGGAAATGTACCGCCGCTTCAACGAAATGTTCACTTTGGTCGACGAAGATCGCAGCGAACAGGAAATGCTCTCTCAAGGCAAAAGCGCCTTCGAGTCGAACCAACGAGTCATTTGTTCTCTCGAATTTTTGTGCCAGAACGCACAACGCTTGCAGGAAGCCCTCGAAGAGCCGTGGGATCTGCTTATCGTCGACGAGGCTCACCGCCTGAATTGGTCCGCCGACGACGCGAGCGTCGAATGGGAAGTCGTCCAGCTTTTGGCGGAACAAGCCCGTGGCCTGCTGCTCCTCACCGCGACGCCGCAGCACCATGGCCTCGAAACGCAGTTCGGGCTGCTTCACCTAGTCGACCCGAAACGCTTCCCCGACTTTGAGGCCTTCAAGAAGCAAAATAAGCGCATGGCCGATACCGCCGCGCTCGCCAACGAGATTCAGGAAGAGAAGCGCTCCGAGGAACTAAAGGCCCGTTTGGCTAAGGCGTTTCCGGACGACGAAGATCTCGGCAAAGCGGTCGAGCGGTTTACCGAAGGCGGTCCGCCTTCCGATCTTTTGGATCGCTTGGTCGATCGCCACGGCACGAGCCGAGTGCTCATCCGCAATCGGCGCAGCCGCATTCAAGGGTTTCCCGAACGAAAGCTATTACCCCTCGAAGTGACCGCGCCCAAAGCGTGGAAGACTTGGCTGCAAACGGTGGAGCCGGAAAAGATGACCGGCGGCAAGCTTTTCGAAGTCGCGGCCGGAGTCGCCGAAGATCTCCCCGACAAAGCCAAGCTGGATTGGTTCGAGGCCCGCGCGAAGGCGCTCCTCGTCCTGCTCGACTCTCTTAAAAAAGACAAAGTCTTGCTCATCGCCTCTTCACCGGAGCGCGTGGAAGATCTCCAGGAATGGTTACGCGGCTCCAGCCCCGTCCGCACCGCCCTCTTCCATGAAGAGATGGAAATCGTCGAGCGCGACCGCCAGGCCGCTTGGTTCGCCCAGCCCGATGGGGCTCGTGTGCTCCTTTGCAGTGAAATCGGCGGCGAAGGCCGCAACTTCCAGTTCTGCCAGCATCTCGTTCTTTTCGATTTGCCCTTGCACCCGGATGTCGTCGAGCAACGCATCGGGCGCCTCGATCGCATCGGTCAGGCGGAGACCGTCCAAATCCACGTGCCCTACTGTCCCGACACTCCGGAAGAGGTGCTTTTGAAATGGTACTCGGAGGGGCTCAACCTCTTTAGCCAGCCCTGGAACGGAGCGGAGCTCCCGTCCACGCTCGCCAAAGATCTGGCGGACGCTTTCCGCGCCCATTTGCCCAAGTCGGAGGACTTCAAAAAGCGCGCGGAAACTTTAGCCGACTTACTCGCCACGACCCAAAAGATCGCGGAGAAAATCCGCGCCGATCAGCTAGCCAGCGTCGATAGGCTCGTCGACATCACTTCCTTTCAACAAGGCAAAGGTACGGCCCTCGCCGGCCGTATCGCCCAAGTGGATGCCAGCAAAGAGCTGAGAAAGTTTCTAGCCGATGCTTTCGACTACTTCGGCGTCGAAGCGGAAGTCCTGGACGAAACGGGAACGCTCAAAATCAGCGCAAGCTCTTTGACCTTCGTCGAGCAGTTCCCCGGCTTGAGCGCCGTGGGCGATTTGACCGCGACCTTCAGCCGCGAGCAGGCGCTAGCCCGCGAAGATCTGTCCTTCCTTTCGTGGGAACATCCGGTGGCGGAAGGCGCCATGGATCTCGTCCTCCAAGGCGGAACGGGAAAAGTCTCCGGTGGTCTCGTTCCCGACCCGGTGCAAGGGGAAACCTTCGTCATCGAGTTACTCTATCTGCTTCAGACCATGGCTCCGGCGTTCTTGGAACTTGAGCACGATCTTCCCGTGCAGACGATTCCGGTCTTCATCACGCCCAACGGAAAAATCCTGCAGGGACTTCAAGGCCAGCAAATCGGAAAGCTGAAGCCCGTTCCGCATCAAAAGGCTTTGGACTTGATGAAGCCCATCCGGGACCGAGTGCCGGCCGCCTTGGAAAAAGCGGCGTCTCACGCTCAGAAGCTCGCCGCTCCCCTCGTGAAGAAAGCTCTGGAGAGCTGGAAGGCGCGCTTTGATACGGAAAACGCGCGGCTCACCGAGCTCGCGCGCTTAAACCCGCTCATCACCAAGGAAGAGATCGAGGCTCATCAGGTAAAGCAAAAGCTAGGCTTCGCGGCTTTGGAGGCCACGGTGCCGCGGCTCGACGCCATTCGGCTCATCGTCAGCCACCGCTAAACGTTATTTAATTACGGCTTCCGATCACTTTGTAGCCATGCACGCTTTATAACCAGCGTAGCAGCCTTTATAACAAGGCGAGCCTTGGTTGAACTTCGTACAATCTCGTTCACAGATTCCTAGGGCGATGCCGCACCCGTGAAAGTCCGCTGCCGCGAAAGGATAATCCATCGTTTCGGTAGTCGCCTCTTCCGAAGCGTCTTCGGATATAGCATTGCCTCGGTGGCAAATCGCACTCTTGAAGTAGCAGTTGGCTACGGTTTGGCGCGCGCCTCCATACACGGTTACGGCGTCGCTGTGACAGACGTTTTGGCAGTCCTGGGTATATTCGTTAAACATCGTATACTGAGCCTCGTCCTGGGAGGAAGCATCCACCGAGCCAGTAAAATCCCGGGTGTTCTGCACGACCTGGGGCGGCGGCGGGACGTAGTTGGGCACTCCGGGAATCCTCGGAAAAGTGGTTGTGACCGTAAAGGTACACTGGGCTGAACAATTCCAGTTGTCCGCAAAGGCGGCCGGACAGAGGGATAAAGCCAATATTCCCAACAAGAATAGTTTCGCTCCAAAGAAAGTTTTCATAAATTATCTCCTAATCGCTTGTTTTAAAAAAAGTGTGGGCTGTTTCAGGACATTTCTTCCGCTTAGTCGACATACTCCCAGTTCGTGATCCTGCAGCTGAAATTGCCTAGATAGGACATTTCATCGTCGCAGAGTTTCCGAACCTGAAGCTCCGTTCCGGTAAACGTCTCACTGCTCCTGAATTCGCCTGATTTACCAAAGCACCGGCAAAGACCGCGGAAGGTCGTCGCTGGAGCAGCGCTCATCTCCATGTAGCTAGTTTGAATGCCGTTCGTGGAGGTAGAAGGCAGAGGAGGACGCGGATCGCCGTCGGCCTGAAGTTGCCGGCACCCGACCAGGCTAACTACTTTATAAAGGCGCACCAGTTCGTAGAAACAACTTCCTTCCACTTCAGCTTCGGAGTTGCCGGATTTCTTGCAGTGCCATTTCCATCCGAACCGAACCCCATCCGGCGACCCCGTGTAGTCGCACTGATAAGTCCCGCCGGCAAACGCCGACGTCGCAAAAAGAGAAAAAAACAGGGCCAATCCGAAAATCCGACGCACGTGAACCTCCAATGAATTGAGCTCCATTTAACGCGTTGCGTTATTCCGATTCAATGGAGTGGGTTCGATACCGGTAACCAATAGGTAACCGTCTTTCGAAGTGCCTAGCGGAAGGGAAAGTTGGGCCTTCGGGTCACGCTAGGATTTTCGAGCGGCTTCGCTTTCCATCCAAACGTTCATGCGGCTTTCAAACACTCCGAGCGGCAGGGCTCCGTCGCCAAGGACCGCGTCGTGAAAGCGGCGGATGTCGAACTTGTCATTCAGCTTCGCTTTCGCTCGCTCGCGAATCTCTAGGATTTTCAACTGTCCGATCTTATAAGCAAGCGCTTGGCCGGGCATGACGAGATACCGATCCACTTCCACCACGACGTCATGGTGCGCTTTTCCGGAGTTCTCCTCGAAGAACGAAATGGATTTTTCGCGGGTCCAGCCGAAAGCGTGCATACCGGTATCGACGACGAGGCGAATCGCGCGCCACATTTCGTAGATGAGTTTTCCCATCTTGGAGTACGGGTCTTTATAGAAACCCATGAGATCGCCCAAGCTCTCAGAATATAAGCCCCACCCTTCGACATAGGCCGTGTACCCGGAGTTCTTTCTGAACTCGGGCTGGCTATCGTCTTCTTGCGCCAGCGCGATCTGAAGGTGATGGCCGGGAACCGCTTCATGCAGCGCGAGCGCTTCCATTTCCCATTTGGGCCGGGAAGGCAGATCGTAGGTATTGGCGAAAAAGATGCCCGGACGTCCCGCCACCGGGGAGCCGGGACGATAGTACGCCGTCGGAGAGGCGCGCTCGGCGTACTCAGGTATCGATTGAATGCCGTAGGTCAGACGAGGAAGGAGCCCGAAAAGCCGGGGCAACTCTTGATCCGCGCGCTTACCGATGTCGCGATAAGCGAGCATGAGCTCTTCCGGTTTCTTGAAGAAGAATTTATCGTCCGTGCGTAGTGTTTCGAAAAAATCCCGGAGCGATCCTTTTATGCCGGCCGCTTTCTGAACGGCGTCCATCTCGGTGCGAATGCGTTTTACTTCGTTTAGTCCTATCTGGTGAATCTCTTCCGGCGTCTGCGCGGTCGTCGTGTGACGTTTCGCCGCATAGGCGTACCAGGCCTTGCCGTTTGGGAGCTCGGACATGCCGATGGACTCGCGCGTTTTCGGAAGGTACTCGTCCTTGAAAAAGGTACGAAGCTTCACGAAGGCCGGAATGACTTTATCGGTAAGCACGCGTCCCGCCTTCTCGCGGAGGACTTTGGCTTTGTCCACGGGGAAATCGGAGTCGAGCTTACGGAACGGCCCCATCATGGCGTTCTTTTCGAGATCGGGCTCGGTTTGCGCTTTGATCTGATTATCGATGTCGAGCAAAGTAATCCGGGGCGGCGTCACGCCGAGCTTCGCGCCTTCCTTCAATAACTCGATATTTTGCGAGATCAGCTCGGGCGCCTTTTCGAGGCGAGCGATGATGTTCTCCAAATCGGCGGGCTTGGCGACCGACATTCCATCGAGCGTTTCCGCCACCTGGCTCTGAATCCCGCCCATAGGCGAGACGGCAAGATACTCCGAAGGAAATTGCGCGCCTTCCGTATCTAGAATCAGCTCGGCTTCATACAAATCGAAGTTGAGCCGTTCCGTTTTGGATAGGCCGCTTTTTTTGATCGCTCGCAGACCCTTCAAAGCTTCTTGGGTGTGCTTCTTGCGCTTGTCGATGGAAGCGCGCGACATATCCGTCCAGCGATCGTCTTGGCCGGGAAAACCGACGGAAGTCGCGTACTCGGGGTACTCTTTCATCGCCCAGACCCATTCCTTCTGCAGGAATTTACGGAGGCGCGCGTCTTCCGCGGTCTTTTTAGATTCTTTCATGGCGAAGCTCACCGATCCCAGAAAAAGTAAGGCGATAAAAATCAGTTTCATCGGAACATGTTACACGAACTTACCGGGATGGTAAGCCTTGGGCAGAATCCAGGGCGAAAGGCGGTAGTCATGGAAAGAGCGGCATTTGTTACGGGAGCAAATCGGGGACTCGGGCTCGAAGCGTGCCGGCAACTGAAAGAGGGCGGATACCGCATTGCTTTGGGCTCGCGAGATGAAGCCAAAGGCATCGAAGCCGCGCGAGAGCTCGACCCGACGGGTAAAATCGTCACTTGGGTATCAGTCGACACGACCCGCACCGAATCTCTGGAAAAAGCCATGAAGGAGATCGAGCGCCGCTTCGGACGCTTAGACGTTCTCATCAATAATGCAGGCATCTACCCTTCCAAAAAGGGAGAAACCGACACCCTCTCCACGCCGCGCGAGGATTTGAGAGCGGCGATGGAAGCCAATACGTTTGGCGCCTTTGAGCTCGCGCGGCTCGCCATTCCTCTCATGCGCAAAGGAAAGTACGGGCGCATCGTCAATGTGTCCTCCGGCATGGGTCAGCTTTCCGGTGACATGACTGATCACGCGGCTTACCGCATTTCGAAAACCGCACTGAATGCGGTAACGAAAGTCCTCGCCGACACGACTCGCGGCGAAAACATTCTCGTCAACTCGGTTTGTCCCGGCTGGGTACGCACCGACATGGGCGGTCCCGAGGCCCAGCGCGCGATTCCCGAAGGCGGACGCAGCATCGTTTGGGCGGCGCTCATTCCCGACGGCGGGCCGACAGGCGGCTACTTCCGCGATGGCAAAGCGCTCGACTGGTGACCGTTAAGGCGTCGGCGTTACCCAGAATTTGAGCTCGGCATGCACGCCCACGATGGAAAGAACGTCATCGAGGTGCAAGTTGCGCTTACCAGCGTGTAACTGATTTTGGCGGCTCGCCACCATGAACGCCTGGACGGGAGCTTCGAGCTCCGCGGCCGCTTTGAGCACGGCCTCGAGGCCCTTGTGATCTTCGAGCTGGTCGTGAACGTTGGTGACCGCCTTCTGCAAAACTTTGAAGGCCACTTTGAACTCCGGCGTATCTTCTGACTGGAACGTGAACACGCGGGGCGTTTCCATCAGCTCTTCGAGAGTATGGACCGTGTTGTGAAGCAGCTCCTCGTCATACCAAGCCGGATTGTCCGCGAATGAGGCCACGGAAAAGGACAAAGCGACGAGGATGAACGACCACTTCAAAGTAAACCTCCCAAAGCATTTCCTGAGGATTTAGCATTTATGAGGGTGCTGGATATAGGGACAATTTTTGTCAGCGCGAACTGCTTTTCGGGCACGCTTTGCGCCCCCAACGGCATTTACCTCACCGGTTCAGCCTGTCTATTCGCGCCACCTTTTCATTCTTGCGGCTGAACTACTCTGAACGCAGCGCTTCGATGACCTGTAAGCGCTCCGCGCGTAACGCCGGCACGAAACCGCTGGCGAGGCCCACTACCACGATGGAGATGAAAGACAGCGCCACCGCCCAAGGCTCGACAATCCACTGAAACGGGAAATTGGAGATCAAGAACGAAGCCCCGTACACCGCGCCTTCATAGAGCCCAAAACCAATCGCCAACCCCGCGATACCCGCGAACAAGCACAGCGCCGCGCTTTCTGCGAGAAACTGCACGCGCACGCTTCTGTCCGTCGCGCCCAAAGCTTTACGCAGCCCAATTTCCTTGAGACGCTCGGAAAGGGAAACGAGCATGAGGTTCGTAATCCCAATGCCGCCCACGCCCAAGGAAACGAGCGCGATGGAGCCTAAAAGAAACGTGAAGATGGTGAGAAACCGCTTCATCTGCGCAATGAGTAACGTATCTCCGCTGACCCTAAACTCTCCAGCCTTCCCGTACTTTTGCTCGAAGTAACCGCGGATTCCCTTGGAAAGCCGCTCGATGTCGGTTCCCGGCCGGGCCTGAATGAGCAGGGTTCTAATCTGAGCGCTCCAGGCATTTCCAATGGTCTGAAACAAAGTGTAGGGCATGTAAATTTCGAGGTTCGGCTTTCTCCATTCCTTGTTGCTCGTTTGCGACTCCAGTACTCCAATCACCCGGCATCCGTTCGAGGTCTGATCTTTGGTGAGACGAATGACTTGGCCGATGGGATTTACCGTCGCGAAAAGCTGAGTGCGAATTTCCGATCCGATGAGACACACCGCACTCTTGTCCTCTATGTGAATCGGCAAGAAGGGCCTCCCCTCGACCACCTTCTTTCCGGAAATACCAAGGGCCTGCGGAGCGATACCCATCAAGCGAACGTCGTTATCCAGGCGCTTTCCGCCGAAATTTACCGCGTAACCCCAGTCATCCAAGACCGGTGACAGCCCCTCGATCTCGGGAAAGATATCGGGTAACGGCTTTAAGTCCCGGTCCACGTCGAATCCCCGAAACTGCACGGTGACTTCATCAGTGGCCTTTAGGTCCCAATTCATATGCCCGTGCATGATGAGGGTATTCACGCCGAGCTCCGCGTAAGACTCAAGAATCTTTCTTTTCGAGAACTGACCGAGAGTCACCATGGCGAGCACCGCCGCCACTCCGATGGTGATTCCCGACATGGTGAGGAGCGCCCTTCCTCTCTGCCGAACGAATCCTTCCCAAACCAGGGGCACGAGCCCTCTCACTACGGCACCCAGAGCTTTGCGTTTTTTTTCTTCAGGCGGACGAATCGCCGCGCCCACCGATTGCGTTTCGCTTCCCCCTTCGAGAAGGCCATCTCTGACGTGAATCGTACGGCCGCACCGCGCGGCGACCGACCCATCGTGGGTAATGAGAACGATGGTCTTGCCCAAGGCGTTCAGTTCTTTGAAGACGGTAAGGATTTCGTCGGTGGTTTTGGAGTCCAGATTGCCCGTGGGTTCGTCGGCTAAAATCAAGTCAGCGTCGTTCATGAGCGCCCGGGCGATGGCGACTCTTTGTTGCTGCCCGCCCGATAACTGGTTGGGCAAGTGATGCAGGCGATCCCCAAGGCCTATCGCTTTCGCCAATGCCTCCGCTTTCGCCCGATCCAGGCGGCCCGGCTCCACGCTTTCCAAAGGGTACCGAGAGGGCAGCAAAATATTCTCGAGAACGCTCGCTCGCGGAAGCAGATGAAACTGCTGAAAGACGAAACCCACCGAGCGATTGCGAAAAGCCGCCCGCTCCTCGTCGGAAAGATCGAGTACGTCGCGGCCCTTGAAGCGAATGACGCCGGAGTCCGGGCGCATGAGGCAGCCGAGAAAATACAGAAGCGTCGACTTACCCGATCCCGACGGCCCCTGAAGCGCGACCATCTCGCCTTCGAAAACGTCGAGCGAAATTCCGCGCAGCACCGGCACCGGCCCCGCGGGAGTCCGGTATGCGAAATGGAGATCCCTGATTTGAAGGATGGGTTTCAACCCCGGTCTCCCGGGATGGTTCCAAAGTCAGTGGGAAGCACGCGCTCGCCCTCCTTCAGACCGCTGGTAATCTCATAGGCATCCTCGTTGTGAATGCCCACGCCCACTTCCGTCGGGCCCTTGCCCTCGATGACCGCGATGTGTTTCTTGCCCTCGGTTCTCAAGAACTCATGACGAAGCGATAAGACACCGTCTTTTCTGTCCGTGATGATATCGAGCAAAACCGACATCCCCGGCCGCACTCGCGAGTCAGGATCCTTCATGACGATACGAACGGCGTACTCCACTTGTCCTTTTCCGCCCCAGCCCCATTCATCGCGCTCCTTCGCACTCAGCGCAATTTCCTGAATGACGCCCTTATAAGTTCTATCCAAAATGGCGGAAGCCTTGATGACCGCTTCTTGCTTCGTGCGGATTTTCACCATGTCGAGCTCCGGCACATCGGCCTGAACGAAAAGCTCGCTGAGATCATCGATCCGGACGATGAACTTTTTCACGTCCGTATCACGTACGTACTCGCCTTCGCTCGCCAGTACCTGCACGACGACCCCCGGAAACGGCGCGCGAATGGGAAAGGCCTGCTCTCTCGTCGCTAACGACTGGACAATGGAGAGAACCGGATCGCCTTCTTTCACCCGGTCGCCGACTTTTACGTAGAGCTTTTGAATGAAGCCTGGGTACGGCGGCATGATGACCGTCCGGCGCTTGGGAACGACGACGCCTGCGACCGTAATCCGGCTTATTAAGTCGGTCTTGGCGACGGTAGCTACGCGCAGGGAAGGATCCGTCTTGCCTGGCTTGGCAATTAAACGGTAAACGAGGGTACCGCCCCCCACCACCAATACCCCGACCAGAAATCTAATTGGCCATCGTCGTTTCATAGAGTTTTCCCTCGTAGTACCGATGGAGCGCCAAATTTTGCCGGTACTCGAAATAAGCAGTCAGATAAGCGGATTTGGCGGAGGCCAAGTTGCCCAGACCCGTGATCAGATCGAGGTATCGTACCACCCCGCGCCGGTAGTCGCTTTCCAGGGTCTTGAAATTACTCGTCTCGAGCGCCAGCAGATCTTTACTGATGGAGTAGCTCTTCTTCGCCCGGTTCAGGTCGAGCCAGAGCGTATCGATGGCGGCGCGATCGGATTGCTCACGCTCCGCGAGATCCCGGTCGTTGATCCAGCGGTTTTGCTCGGCGATTTCCGTATCTCGGCGGCGGATGCCCCAATCCCAAAGATTGAAAGTGAGCGTGAGAGCCGCGCCATAGAAAAACCGATCGGAATCAGCGAGGCGCGCCCCGGTGCCCAGATAGCCCGCGAGCTCGTACCCGAGGTTTCCCGAGAGAGATAGCTGGGGCCAAATCTTGCGGCTGGTCAGCGAAACGGTGAGCTCGTTCGCTTTTCTTTGAAGGCCATTGGCCTGATAAGACAGGGTTCCGGTGGGGGATGGGGGCGCGGCCGGCTCGTCTTCGCCGCGGATGGTGCCCGCTTCGAGCGGAACGAAGGTCCAGTTGGTAGCTTCCTTCGACTCCGTGGGAACGCCCAAAATTCGGACCAGCTCTCTTTTTGATTTCTCGACGTCATTGGAAGCCCGAAGGAGACCGAGCTCCGCTCTTTGCAGCTGCGCCTGAACCCGTACGTAGTCTTCCCGGCTCCTCATGCCGCCGCGGTATTGCTCGCTCATGAGATCGTATTGCTTCTTCAAAAGCCCGTACTGATCGCGCTCGACCGTATTTTGCGCGACCGCCAGCGAATAGCGCTGAAACTCTTGATGCAGATCGAGCACGATCTTTTCCCGCGCGAGGCGGAGATCGAGACTGGCCTTCTCTTCTCCCACTTCCGAGATACGGTACTTCGTATAGCTTTCGCCGTTATCCCAAAGCGTTTCGGTAAGCCTTAGACTGGTCGTGCTCGTCCACGGCGTCACAGCGGTAAGCGACCTCGGGCTTGCCCCCAGATACCCATGTGTCGAGGCCAAGTCCACGGACGGAAGAAAGGCGGCAAAGGCGGAGCGCGCCTGCATGCCGGCGATGGAGCTTCTCGCTTTGGCCGTCTGCAGCGAAGGGGCATGTTCCACCGCGTAGTTCACGGCATCCTTAAAGGACAGCGTCCCTTCCACGGCTCCTAAGGCAGAGGCACTCGAAAGAAAAACAAAGATAGTAACGTGCCGCAACATTAGCGCTAACTGTCTCCTAGTTTCTCTACTAGACGAGCCAACTGGATCGAATGTGAGATGTCACATCGCGCCGCCCAGCGCCGTCGCTCTCTAGTAGAATGAAAGTATCCCCGATCCCAACTGGAGGCCCTAATGAAATGGATGGCAATCCTTGCCACGCTAGGTCTGCTCGGCTTGAACAACGCCGCGCGCGCCGATTACGTGGATGAAACCGAAGATCTCGTTCCGCCCGTGAGCGGAAGCGAGTACGACGCCGAAGCCGTTTGGAATTCCGTTCGCGAGGACGGCGAAATCATCGAGCCAGGCTATGAGCGCGAACAACCCACGGTGAAGCTACGTCGCGGCGACGTCTTGAGCGAAGTTCAAGAGAACGAAGATTAACTCCCCAAATTCCCGCGTGCTTTCTCCCATCTTTCTGTCAATTGGCTCCACCAAAACCGAGGCGATATCCGGAGTCTTGGCGGATATCTTAATGGACACAAAGACTTAGCCTAACATGAACTTTTACCCCTCCCCGAGCGTCTTATAGGGCAAAGGAGCCAATCATGAATCACTTCACTAAACTGTCTCTCATTCTGGTGGTCGCCCTACTGGGCTCGCAACCGGCGCTGGCCAGACACCACCGCCCGGAGCTCAAAGAGCACGGCGAAGGCGGTGGGCCCGGCGGTGAGCTCCAAGCCGCTTTGCAAGCCTTGAACCTCACCGACGAGCAAAAGAACAAGATCAAGGAGCTCCGCAAAGCGAGCGGCGAGGCGAACAAAGAAACGCGCAATGCTTTGAAGGAAGGCCGCAAGGCCCTGGAAGAAGCGATGGGGGATGCGAAAAAAGCGGACCTTCTCGCCAAATTCGATTCCTTGGCGGGACTGAGGGCCAAGCTCAGTCGCGCCCGATTCGAAATGATGCTCAGCGTGCGCGAGATCCTCACCCCCGAACAGCGGCAGAAGTTCCGCTCGTTCATGGAAAGCCATAAAGGAAAACGTTTCGGCAAGAGCAAGGATACCGAACAGGAAGACTAAGCCATGGGACTGCTCCTAAAAAAAGCGGACGTCGGGGAGTCGGAAGACTTCGAAGCGCTCTACGAGCGCTACCGGCGTTTGGTGCGGTCGGTGCTATTCAAGCTGGCGCTCAGAGACGATGTGGACGATCTCGTTCAGGAGACGTTTCTGAAAGTATGGCGCGGCAAAGAGTCCGTGCGCGAGCCCGCGAAGCTCAAATCTTGGGTGGTGCGAGTAGCGGTGAACGTCGCGCGGGACTCCAGCCGCAAGGGAAGGCGCCTTCCGTCCAGCGTGCCGCTGGAAGAAGGTAGTAGCCCCGTCTCCGAGTCCCGGCCTGAGGAACAGCAGCGCTTGATGCGGGGACTTGCGGAACTTTCCGCGGCCCACCGGGAAGTGCTCGTGCTCTACTGTCTCGAAGGCTTGAGCCTCGAAGAAAGCGCGGAGTCCCTCGGGATCTCCGTCGGTACGGTGAAGTCTCGGCTGCACTACGCGAAGAGCAGGTTACATGCGTACCTTTCCAAGACTGGAGGTTTCCCATGAATCAATGGAATGAAAAAAAGGAAACCGAGCTCGATCGGTTTCTCGAGCGGCATAATCCAGAAGCTCCGCCCGCGCGCTTAGGCGAGCTCAATCGGATCAAAGCGCACCTGGATGCCCCAGCCCCGCAAAGACCCGGGTGGCTTGTCTGGAGTCCCGCCCTCGGCACGATCGCCGCCATGCTTTGGGTGTGGGTAGCGGTCTACAAGGCGCCCGTGCGTAGTATGGAAGATGAGGGAGCGCTCGATTCCGTCGAGACGGCAAGCCTTCTCGATGAGGAGCCGGGCGCGGACTGGAACTTGATCCTCAGCTCGGTCGAGTAGCCGGAATTTTTCGCTGACCCGAGAGACAATCGATCCCGATGGCTACCGTCATATCGCCGAGCACGTTCACGGAGGAGCGGCAGCGAGCGAGCACCCAGTCGACGGTCAGCAGAAGGGGAATTCCTTCCACCGGCAACTTCACGGCGCCGAGCACGAGAGACAGCGAAATGATCCCCGCCTCAGGGATTCCTCCCACTCCTATGGTCGCTATCACGCAGATGAAGGCGGTCACAAGCTGGTCGGTGAGTCCCAAATGTTGCCCATAGGCTTGAGAAAGAAACAGCACCGCGACGACCTCGTAGAGCAAAATTCCGTCGTTATTGAAGTTGGTGCCGACGCAAGCTGAAAGCCGGGCCGAGCCCGGGGTTACTTTGAGCTTATCGAGTGCTTTTAAGGTCGCGGGCAGAGTGGCAAGGCTGCTGTTAATCCCAAACGAGTAAACCACCGGCTCCCTCGCCGCCCGCCAAAACTCTTTCAGCCCGAACTTCGCTACCGCGAGGATCCAGGTGTGGTAGACGAGCGCCACGTGAATCCCCATGCCGAGCAGGCAGGAGAAGAAGTAGGCGCTAAGCCCTCCCAAGAGGGAGAAGCCATGCTCGCCCACCATTTTCGCCACGGAAACGAAGACGGCGAAGGGAATGAGTCGGACGACGAGCTCGACCAAGTAGGTCACGAATCGGAGACCCTTTTCCGCCGCTACTCGCAGGGGCTCGAACTTCTGCGCCCCAAGGACTCGCTCCAAAAGGAGCAAAATAATTCCCGCGCCCACCGCGCTGAGAATCGCGCCGATCATGGGGCTAGACATCACGAGCTCCAGCGCCTTTTCGGGAGTCGCGCCGGGCTTGGACAGAGTTTCCGGGGACGGCAACGGCAAGTACTGACCGGGGCGAAACAAGTTCGAGATGACGAGACCGATGGTGATCGCGCAACACCCATTCAAGATAGCGACGCCAAAAAGCCAGGCGACGCCCCTACCGTGAAAATCCCGCCGCAGCAGAGCTTCGAAAATAGCGAAGAAGAGAAGAGGAATGGCGAGAAACTTGATGACTTGAATGATCCACTTCGCCAGGTCCACCAAAGGCGCAATCTGAGTGCCCCAGATGAGCCCCGCGAAAATCCCGAGAATCATCCCGATCAAGGTTTGCAGGTAGAGCGGCATCCGCCAAAGTCGGGCTAAAGCATTCACTGGATTATCTCCGGGTGTCGACGAGAAGCGTATCACATCGCCCTCAATGAGGCTTCGAGCCGCCTTTCATTTCGAGAAAGGTTCTTATGAAGACCTGCACTCGGAAGGGCAGACGGGTACTGCAAAAGGTGTGTGGATACTTTTAGCCACGGCAATTCCCGTGCCGGCGTTGGCTAAAAGTATCCACACACCTTTTAGCGGATGAAGGCGAGGATTTTGGGAGTGAGAGAATTGCGGGCGGAGCCCAGGTCGCGAAGGACGCCGAAGTGATCCATGGTTTTGTCGATGATCAGCTCGGCTTTGAGATTTTGTTCGACGAGGTGAGCGTGAAAGACTTTCGTCTGGTCCACTTCCGCCAGCTCGTCGGGCTCGCCGTGGATGAGAAGCCAGGGCGCCTTTGATTTAAAGGGCGACTGGCGTGGCGAGGCGTCTTTCCATTTAGCGCCTCGGGGGCCGAAGGCGTCGTTCAAAAACCATTTATCGTAACCAGGCCAGCGCTTGTCCAGCTTTTCCAAATCGTAGATGCCGGCGAGACCGATGTAGCCGGCGGGAATGCCCGCGGGTAAATCCTTCGGCTCGACCGCCAGAAACGCCGCCATGTGCGCTCCCGCCGAGTGCCCCATCAAGAAAATCCGTTTCGGGTTAAAGCCGTACTTTCCGGCTTGGGCCGCCACCCATTTGAGCGCCTCCCGAACATCGTCGGCGTGGGCGGGATGCTTTACTTTCGGGGACAGCCGGTACTCCACCACGACCGCAACCACGCCTTCTTGAGCAAAGTTGCGCGCGAGCGGCTCGTACGCGGTCTTCGTCCCGCTAATCCACGCTCCGCCGTGCACCATCACCAAAACGGGAGTGTCCGTCGACACTTTCACCGGCAAATAGATGTCGAGTTTTTGCGCGGGCTCCGAGGTCGACCCAAGGTACGCGATGTCTTTGAAAACCAAAGCGGTCTCCTTACTGTCTGCTAGGGCGAGCCAGGGAATCAAAACGATGAGCCAAGCTTGTCTCACGAGCCCACCACTTTCTTCCACTCTCGCGGCGCCGGATGGATCTGGCAAACGCGGAATCCACCGCTCGGCCCGTTACGGAGGAGATCCCGGTTTTCCTGATCGAAGGCGCGGCCCAATAGCTCGGTTTGAACTCCCGAGGACTCGAACGCCCGTTGACTCATGACCATGTCGCTCCCCCGCGACTCCTTCAAGATTTGGAAGAGACGGTGGACGGTCTCCCCGAAGAAGTCCATCTGGCCTCCCCGGGACAAAACCAACGCCGGCCCCGAGTGAACCGCGATGTTGAGCTGGAAGAGAGCCGTTCCGTCCGGGCCCACGCCATTGGCCTCGGCGGACTCCACGATTTGAAAAGCCGTGGCAACGGCTTTTCCGGGACTCGCAAAGGAAGCAAGCACCGTATCTCCCATGATCCGAACCAGGGCGCCTTCGTTTTTGACGACGAGCGCGGCGACAGCGGCCAGATAGCCGTGAATCTCGCTAAGTCCCGCCTTATCTCCGCGGCTGGCGATAAAATCCGTGGAGTCACGCAAGCTTACCGCGAGAAAGGCCATGTCCGCGATAGGAAAGCGCAAACCGGGTCCCGGCGCTTCGCGAGGAAAGAGATTTCTGAACTCCGGGTGCAAGATCGCTTCTCTCGCGGTCAACGCCGAAACGTCTCCGACCGCGTCTTCCAGTGAGACCACGATCGGAAAGGGGCTGCGGTTCGTAATCTCTATCTCCTGCCTACCGGGCCGGAAGAGCACACCCTCGCTTACCCACCCCGAGCCGTTGAAAATGAGCTTCACCTTCGTAGGCTTGGGGGAAGGCCGCTGCGTGGGACTCAGAACGCACAAGTGATGGGTCCGCAAAGTCCGGCAAACGAATTTCTCTTCACCCCATTCGGTCGAAAGCTCCACCGTTTCTCCGGGCGGCAAAAACCTCTGCATCCAAACATGCGGCATGACCGCGGGCTCGGGACGATACAGCGAAGTAGGATGGGTACGGCGCACTTCGGGGTGCACGGAAAATCTCAGGTCCAGTGACCGATCGAAGTCCACGTGAAAACTCGCCGTGCAACGATCGCAGTGCGCTTTCTGCGGCACTAGCTCGAGCTTCGAAAAGGCCGAGGCTGGCCAGTGGCAACGAGAGCAAAGCACGGTCCACTCCCTGGTGAGCAGTCCCTCACTCGCGGCATAGAGAAACAGGCGCACCACCGCGGCTTCCGGCACGTCCCACGAGCCCGCGAGATCTTTCGGGCGCATGTGAGTCACTTCCTCGTCGGTACCGTGGATGAGATGCTGCTTCAAGCGCAGCAACAAGATGCCGTTGTCCTCCACGGAGGCGGCAAACCGTTTGAGGTGCCTCTCCCAGCCGAGCAGTTTTACGAACTCGTGCGCGCGGCGGGGAAAGAGATACTTGCCCCGCTCGCTGAAGTTCAGAAAAAAAGCGCTGCAATATTGGTGGATGCTGCGAAGCCACCGCATTCCGCGAAGCCGTACCCAGGGCGCGAGCCAGTTCCAGCGCGGTGTGATTTCCGCGTACGCTCTTACCCGTGTTCCTCGCTCAGTCGCCTCGAGGACCACGCCTCTGACGTAGCGAATGAGGGGGCCGCTATCGAACTCACGGAGCACGCAGAAGCTGCGGTTTCTCACCCAGTCGTACGGATGCTCCCGCCAACGCAATAAAAATTTCGGAACGAGGGGAACCCACGCGGGAAGCGCGAACCGATCGCGTTCGAGAGGATGCGGGCCATACTGCACGGAGGAGAGCCGCGCCATGTGATGCAGGCGATCGGTGTGGGCAAGCAAATGCCACACTCTCTCCAACGGTAACGCATACTCACGCACGCGTTCCAATCGTATGGGTTTGGGCTGGGCCAAGGCAGAACCTCTCCTTAGTCTTATCGGCTAAAAAGAGGTTCCGCCCATGTCTGGCCGCGGCGCGGCTTTACGCATCGCGGTAAACGTTTGCGAATTGCTCGGAGAACGCTTCGGCGGAGCTGCGCGTGGTCGATTTCGCGCTCCGGGGCTCGATCGATCCCGTACGGCCTTCATTCAAGGCGCGATAGAGCTCGATCATGTTCGCGGCCCCGCTCTCGCTCATGCCGACTTGAAGCATCGCTTGGTTCGCGTCCTCGTAAGAGAAGGCGTTCGTTTGCCTCGTGCGCGATTCGCACCCCACCATCCGAAAGCGCCTCACGCTCAAACAGTACTTGGAGACCGATCACCTGCTCATCTCGCCTTTCGGCGGGCTCACTGGAACCGTCGACGACGCGCTCGCGAAAATCGGGCTGAAGCGCCGGATACGCATGGCGGTACCGCAATTTTCCTCCGCGCCTTTCGTCCTGGCCGAGACGGATCTTATCCTCACCCTGCCCGCGCGAGGGGCGCAGGCGGCGGGACCTGGATTTCGATCCTTCACGCCACCCGTAGCAATCGACGGCTTTCCCTTCTTCGCGCTATGGAACGAGCGCACACAAGGGGACGCCGCTCAGCGCTGGGTGCGAGAACCGCTCTTTGCCGGCGCCGCCTGATTTGACTCGGCACGGTTAAGACGGAAGATCGGGGTTGGGCTACACTGTGCGTCTATGCGCATTCAGGTTGAGTATCGATCCGAAGGGACGGGGTCCATTCATCCCGAGCGTTTTTTCGTCGGCAAACGGGAGTTGGGCATCGTCGAGGTCATCGATCGCTGGATCGCCCCTCACCTCAGCTATTTCAAGGTCAAAGCGGAAGACAACGCGGAGTACATCCTGCGCTGGGATACCCAAGACAACTCTTGGGAGATTACCCTTTTCCGTTCTTCGGCCCTGCCCCTCGTCGCTTCCGCCCGCGATCTTAAAATGACGTGAGCGCGTCCCGGCGCAACTTGTACTTCACTTCGTCGGGCTGAGTGAAGTTGAAGTTGTAGATCGCGCCTTCCCAGTCGCCATACATGGGATTGGGGATGACGATGTACTCTCCACCGAACTTGGCTTTCTCCGCTTCCACAGCTTTCAGGCGATCCGCCACGGTCTTCTGATCGAAGGCCTTGTCCAGGTCGTTCAGGTTATCGCCGAGCAAGATGGCGATACGATGCTTCACGCGAATTTTCTGGCGGCGGGGCTCTTTGTTGGTCTCGGGAGAGCGCACCATCAGGGTCTCTTCGGACGCGTCTGGAAATCCGACCTCCTGGAGATTTTTCAAAGTGTCGGCTTTCTGCGCTTCATTTCGGTTGGTCACGTAGAAAACCCGGTAGCCTTTGGAATGGGCGTAGGTAAGAAACTCCACGGCGCCGATGAGCGGTTTCGCTTTGGCGGCGCTGATCCATTCATTCCAGCCTTTGGGGTAGGCTTCGCCGGTCAGAACCACGCGCGCTTCGAACGGACTATTGTCGAGAACGGTCTCATCCACGTCGACTACGATGGCTGGGGGCAAGTCGCCTTTTTTGCGCTTCACCTTCAGATCGTTATCGAGGACCATCCGGGCGAGCCGGAAGGTTTGGTGCAGGAGCGCCCGGGCTTCGCCGGACGTCTGGAACCAGAGGGTCGCCCCCGTGAGGTACTCATTCTGGTTCTTGGTGGAGGTGGAACCGCAGGACGCCAGGCCCAATACGACGAACACGCCCAAGCCGAAATCTAAAACTCGTTTCATTTGTCTCCCCATTACCGCGAAGCGGCAAACCCGGGGGACACCCTAACGAACTTGGGGAAAGTTGTCGAATGGCAGGTCTAGACGAAGGCTGGGATGCTGAAGGACAGCATGATGAAGACCATCCAGAGGACGAAAGCCGTCTGGCGGACGTCGTTTTCGAGAAGCTGAAGGTGAGAGTTGGCCAGCGTGCTGCCCTTGTCCTCGATGCCCGTCACTTCCGACACGAAATGGATCATGTTATCGGTATCCAAAACGCGAAGGCCCAAGGTCCAGTAGCCCTCGTACTCGTAAACCCAAACCACTTCGACCGGAAGAGACTTCTTCAAGCCCGTCCAGTCGATGTGGACGCTGAGGCGATGGCCCCGGCGTAATTTCTTCAGATACCCTTTGAAATGTTCTTTCGGAATGCGAATGCCCATTCCGGTCGACGAGCAGTTTTCCATGAGGGCCTCTACGCGCTCGTCGCGGCCGCCGGCGGTAATCTTCAAGCCGACGTTCACGTCGTAGCGCCGCGCTTTGCGCCAGGCCCGTCCATTTTTCGAGAGAAACGGAAACAGAAAATCCCGGTTGGTCAGTAAAAGCCCGAGATACGCCATGCAGCCCACGAGGAGGTAGCGCACGAGGAGTAAGTCCCACGGGAGCTCGGCGCCATAAACGTAGGAATGCAACGCCAGCAATAGGCATTGCACGAGATAGACCGGGAAAAACAAAAAGCGGCGCACTACGATGGCGGCCACGAGGAGCCACGGCAAAATCCAGTAGGCGGCAATGACCACGGCGGTGTTAAACGCTCCCTCGCGCGCGAAAAGCGCCCACGGGGTTCCGTGGAAGATGAGCGACGTGAGGGGCATCAGGAAAAAGATCCCCACCATCACGGCTAAAGGCCGAGGTAACACGCTAAATTGCCTCCGAATGGCAGACACCTAAAAGCCTCCGCGCGGTGCGATCTTTTAGCGTTACGTGATTTTTAAGCGAGGATGGAACGAGACTCCGGAAGGAGGCCCCACTATTTCCGCTTACGTACCGCTAATTGCACTTTGAGTCTGGGATGAAAACTAAGAAGGGTCGGCCCGTTTAGACCGACTTAAAGTTAAGTGTATACTGCGCTGCGGCATTGCGCAAGCTTACCGGTGGTAAGTTATTGTAACCTCATCAACTTTGATGTTTTTCACACGATGTGCGAGCCAAATCGAGCAAAGGGTGACTCCTCCCCCCAGCCAACCGGCGATCGGAAAGTGCGTGAGCGATCCATCGGCCGCCTGGCCCACGATGTGACCTGAAACGTAAGTCGCAAGTCCGAGCGCTATCTGCTGAAGGCTCGAATTGAAGCTAAGAAAACTCCCGCGCACGCGCGCCTCGGAAGCGGAAGTGATGAGCGTCATCGCGGGCACCCAGCGCCCTGATACGAAAATGAAGAAGAGTGAGGTCAGCACCAGCGCCCAGGCGAAAGGCACTCGCGGGAGATAAGGCAAAAGCACGAGCGGCACGAGCGAGCAAAGCGCCACGCCGGTAAAAACTTTGTGCGCGCCGTAGCGATCGGTCAGCCCGCCGAACAGGCGCGCCGAGAAAAAGGTGCAGCCGCCCCCGATCAGGTAGACGTAGGGCAGCTGAGCCTCCGTCAGACCGACGTTACTGACCAGGAACGGACTTAAAAAAGGAATCACCAAAAACCCGCCGCCGATGACGAAGGTGGTAAGTAGATAGGCACGGATATGAGGGCCGTGCGTGATGACGTAGCGCAGATCCGCGCCGAGGGCCGCGCCCTCTTGCGCGGCCAAGTGCCCGCGCATGGGAGGAAGCTGCCAAGCGGCGAGCGCCCACACGCCGATTCCCAAAAAAGCTATGGCAAGAAATGGAACGGACCATGTGTAGTGAGAAGCGAGAAATAAGCCGATCGGAATGCCCACGACGGAAGCGACCGAGAACGCCGAGAGGATGATGCCGGTCGCGGCCCCTCGCCGCTCCACGGGAACGACGTCCGCCACGATGGCAAACACGCCGGCCGCGAGCGTCCCGCCGAAAGCACCGGCCACGATGCGCGCGAAAAGCAGCCAGGTGTACTCATGCACCAAGCCGCATAGAGCAGTGCCTCCCATGAAGCCCAGGTAGCAAGCGAGCAGCACGCGTTTGCGGTCGAAGCGATCGACGAAGAGCGACGCGAAGAAGCCGGAGATACCCGCGCTCCAGGTGTAGGACGAGACCAAAAGGCTGAATTGAACGGGCGACAGATTCATCACCCGCATGAGCTGCGGGCCAAGCGGCATCAGCAATACGAAATCACTCACGTGGCAGAACTGAATCGTCGCCAGCACGAATAAAATGAGGCCTTCCCGTCGCCGCTTGATTTGCATGGAGAGTAAAAGGGAAACACGGCGCCACCGCTTTGTCCACGGGAGCCGGAATGGCCCGCCAAATCGTCGTCTTGACAGTCCGCCTGCGTCTTTCTTTACTTGCCCCATGACTTACCAAGTCCCCCCCGAGGCTCAAAAGAATTTCATCGGCGTCAAATCGACTCTCAACTGGGACGAGTACTTCATGCTCCAGGCCATGCTGGCCAGCTACAAGAGCAAGGACCCGAACACGAAGGTGGGCTGCGTCTTCGTCGATAAAAATAACCACCAGATCACCATGGGCTATAACGGGGCCATCTCCGGCATCGATGAGTCACAGATGCCCTGGGGCAACGACCGCTCGGTCTCCCTCGAGTACCAGAAGTACGGCTACGTCATTCACAGCGAGGCCAACGCCATCTCTCACCGCCATGCGAGCCTCGAGGCCGCGCGCGGCTACGTGACGCTATTTCCCTGCAACGAATGCGCGAAGCTCATCGCCACTCAGCGAGTCTCGGAAATCATCTACTTGTCGGATAAATACGAGGACACGCCGGAGATTCGCATCGCGAAACGCATCTTCGATCTCTCGGGCGTGAAGTACCGGCAGCTCGTGATCAATCCCAAGATCGTGGAAGGGCTCAACACCTACCTCTTGAATTTGCTCGCCTCGGTTTAATCGTCAGGCGCGATCGCAAGTTACCTTCGCTCGCTTGATCCTATTTTCGCGACGTGTCATACTCGGTTCATAGGCTCGCTCATAAACGTTGCACGTTGCTTGAAGATGCCGCCTTACGGGAGCGAGCCCTCGGCCCTAATTCGAAACTGTACAATTCGTCGCGCTTTCAGCGGAATGGTCCGTTGGGGCGTTTTGAAGCGGAACGTAGCGCTTCTCGTCGACACTTGGCACGCGCATGGTGCGCGGGCCGGAGGTCTTTCGAGAGGACAGCGGTACTCAAAACACAACGCGAATTCCTACACGACACATCCAGATTCACACTTCTCAAAGGCGAGCCCCTTGATTGGTTCGCCCGATCTCAACTTTGATTTTGCGTTTTAATCCTGAGTGCCGAAGTGGCGCGGCTTTTTTCGCCGGCCACCTAGGAAAGGAGAAAGCGCACTAGAAGGACTCCGGAGTCCGGACGGGCTTATCAACACCTAGGCGGCGTTGGCCCTCTTCCCGCGATCCCCGAGTGGCTTCCAGTGGCTAAAAGCCATGAGATTAAAAAACGATTATCTGAAAGAGAAACCGCCTTAAGTAGGCAATGGCAGGGATTGCCGCGCCTCTAGGCGGACATCCTGGTTTCGTCGACATTGTCGCTTCCGGATCCCGGCGGATCCAGGTGCCGTCATCCCCGGCGCCAACTCCCCTCCGAGGTCGGGGTCCCCCCGGATCCGGAAGCGAAGGTTTTGCCCCCCGCTTTGTGTGTGCCGAGCCCCCGTGCGTAGGAATATCCGTCCCGCGCGCGGGGGCTTTTTTTTGTTTTAAAAGGCCCCGAGCGAAGTGCTAGCGTCGGCTTCATGGGTCGGAGTCAGTCACGGTTATCCCGAAGCGCCGCTGCCGTTGAGGTCGTGGTCGCCCGCTATAAAGAAGCCGCGGATTGGACCCGCAACACGCCGTTGGCCTTGGCGGTCACCGTCTATGACAAGGGCGGGGATCTGCAGGCAGGCCTCTTTCCCGGCATGCGGACCCAGCGGCTCGCCAACGTGGGGCGCGAGGCCCACAGCTATCTCCACCATTTGGTCACCCACTACGACGAGCTTCGGCCAGTCACCGTTTTCTGTCAGGGTCATCCCTTCGATCATGCGCATGACCTCCATAGCTTCCTTCGCTCCTTGAGTGCCGGCACGACTCGTCTCGACGGCTTTCGCTGGCTGGGCTTCATCATTGATAGCGACGATCCGCGTGGCCGGCGGTTGTTCGTTCCCTGGAGCAAAAACCAAGACCGCCGCGAGTTGAGTTTCGATGCGTTTCATCGCCGTCTGTTCACGAAGGCCGCTTCCCCCTGGACGCATTTTCACGTTGGGGCGCAATTCGCCGTGACGCGAGAGCAGATTCACCGGCGGCCGCGTTCCTTTTACGAGCGCGCCCTCGAGCTCGCGGTCGAATTTCCAGACGGCGCCGCCTGTTTCGAGCGAGTGTGGGATCAGGTGTTCTCAGCGCGAGGCGTGGACCCGGCGCTACTCGCGGGCGAGCTATGCCGCTACCTCAAGCCCATCCGCCGTCTCCCGGGGAAATAAGTACGACACCTCGAAGCCAGTTACGGTGGAAGTCCGTGTCTGGGAAGACAAGTCGTCTTCCGCATCCCCCTAAAAAAGTAGACCTCAAAAGGTGTCCACACACTTTTTAGACGCTAGCTGCGCTTTAGGCAGACTTCGCGTTTTTTGGTGGCGCGTTCGTAGACGATGCAGACGTCGCCCTTTTTAAGGCCGTCGGCCATGACATCCATCATCGAAGTGTCGGTGACGCCGTTCACGCTGAGGAGTAAATCGCCTTGGCGGATACCTAAGTCATCGATGGCGTCGAAGTTTCTGACCGTCACCTTAGGCTTTGGCTGACAGGCCCAAAACGCGATCGCCCCTAAACCAACACAGAGAACATGGGTCAGGATTGGTCTCATCGCTTCCTCAGAAGTAAACGATCGTCACGCCCGGGTTCGCATCATCGAGCTTAAAATGGCTCGCAATGCCATGCTTGCGCAAATAAGCGTGGACCGCTTGTCGGATTTTACCCGTCCCTAGCCCATGCACGATACGCAGCTGGTCTTTGTCATCCAGGATCGCCCGGTTCAGGGCCTTTTCGACCCGCTCCATGGCCTCTTCCACCCTCATGCCATGCAAATCGATGGAATCCGGGGTCTGAGGCGCCCGGTTTACCTTGCCGGTCGAACGAGGGTTGGGAGCGAGCCGCTCCTTACGTTTCGACTCAGGTTTTCCCGCGACTAAATCGGCTTCGGTGCAGTAAAAGACCAAACTTCCCACTTCGACGTTATATTGGCCGTCCTTCGAGATCGCCTTCACTCTTCCCGCTCGCTTGAGCTTTCGGATGACGACGCTGTCGCCGACCTGAAAGGGCATCAGCGCTCCAGGACCGCGGTCACGCCCATGCCGCCCGCGGTGCAGACGGAGATGAGACCACGGCCCTTGCCCTTTTCTTTGAGCAGGCGCGCGAGTGTCGGCACGATACGCGCTCCGGTCGCGGCAAAAGGATGCCCGAGAGCGACGCTTCCGCCGACGACATTGAGCTTCGAGCGGTCGATGGAGCCTAACGCTTTCTCCAGACCCAGCTCCTCTTTGCAGAACTTATCGGACTCCCAAGCCTTCAAGGTACAAAGCACCTGAGCGGCGAACGCTTCGTGAATTTCGTAGAAGTCGAAATCCTGAAGGGAAAGGCCGAGCCGCTTCAACATGCGCGCCACCGCGAAAGCAGGCGCCATGAGAAGGCCCTCGCCACCCGGAAAGTCCACCGCGGCGACCTCACCCGTCACGAGGTACGCTTCGACGGGAAGCCCGCGCTCTTTCGCCCACGCTTCCGAGGAAAGCAGCGTACACGCGGCGCCGTCGGTAAGCGGCGTGCTATTGCCAGCGGTGAGTGTCCCCTTCCCCGAGAAATCAAAAGCAGGTTTCAGCTTCGCGAGCTTTTCCAAGCTGGTATCGGCGCGAAGGTTGTTATCCCTCGACACTCCGAAGGCGGGGACGATGAGATCTTTGTAAAAACCGCGCTCATAGGCGGCAGCGCCCCGCTTGTGACTATCGAAAGCAAGCTTGTCCTGGTCTTCGCGGGAAATCTGCCAATGCTGCGCCATCCGCTCGCAATGCTGGCCCATGCTGAGCTTCGTGCGCGGCTCGATGATGCCGGGAAGGACCCAGGAAACATCGGAAGGACGAAAGCCGGAGACTACCTTGAGCCGCTCGCCAAAGGTCTTGGCTCTTTGGAGCTGCACGACCATGCGCGCGAACTTCTGCTGGTACACGATCGGGGGATCGCTGTTGGTGTCCGTCCCGCCGCCGATACCGGACTCGATTTGGCCGAGGGCGATCTTATTGCCGATGAGAATGGCGGATTCCAAACCCGTGCCGCAAGCCCGCTGAATGTTGAACCCTGGCGTTTCGAAAGCGAGGCCCGCTTCCATTACGGTCTCGCGCGCCAAATTGAACTCGGAGGATTGGTTCAGCACCGCGCCGAGCGAGACGTCTCCCAGCCGCTGGCCCTTCAAACCGAATTTATCGACGAGGCCTTTCAAAGCCGTAGTCATCAGCTCATAGTTACCGACGTCCTTATATCCGGTGCCCGAACGGCAAAAGGGGATACGGCTCCCTCCGAGGATGGCGACTTTGCGGGCTTCCATGAGCTACTTCTCCGGATAAAGATGACAACTGATCAAATGCTCGCTTCCCGGTGGGCCTACGTCCACCGTTTTCGGCACTTCTTGAGAACAGCGCGGCTCGGCCACGGGACAACGGGTGTGAAAGGGGCAACCGGGAGGCAAATTCATGGCGGAGGGCACGTCTCCGCCAAGGATGACGCGCTCTTTCTTCTGCCCTGGCTCGCGAGCGGGGATCGCAGAAAGCAGCGCCTTCGTATAGGGGTGCTTGGGATCTCGGTAAATAGCTTCGGAGCTGGCTTTCTCGACGAGCTTTCCCAGGTACATCACGCCCACGTCATGGCTTACATGCTGAACGACGGCGAGATCGTGGGAGATGAACAGAAAGGCGAGGCCAAGCTTGTTTTGCAAATCGGTGATGAGATTAAGTACCTGGCTTTGCACCGAGACGTCGAGCGCCGAGACCGGCTCGTCCGCGACAATGAACTTTGGATTCACGGTCAAAGCGCGCGCGATGCCGACGCGCTGGCGCTGCCCGCCCGAAAACTCGTGCGGATAGCGGTTCAAGATGGAGCGCCTGAGTCCCACGAGCTCGAGGAGTCCCTCGACGCGCTTCAGCTGCTCGTCCGGGCTTCCGATGCCGTGAATCTCCATCGGCTCGAGAAGCGTTTCCAAAATCGTCATGCGCGGATTGAGCGAAGCGTAAGGATCCTGGAAAATCATCTGCAAGTCGCGGCGGCGCGCTTTCATCGCGTCATTAGGAAGCGCGGTAATGTCCTCGCCGTTAAAAAGCACCTGCCCCGCGGTGGGCTCGATGAGCCGAAGCACGAGACGGCCCAGCGTCGACTTGCCGCAACCCGATTCGCCCACGAGCCCGAACGTTTTTCCGGACTCGATGGAAAAGGTAACGCCATCCACGGCGCGCACGACGACCTTCGGCCCCGCCAAGAAGCCGCCCTTGACCGCGAAGTGTTTCGAGAGATCTTTGACTTCGAGAAGAGCCACTAGCGCCCTCCTTCGTTAGGATAAAAGCACGCCACCGCGCGATCGCCCTGCCACTCGAGAGGAGGCACGCTTTCGCGGCACCGAGGCTGAACGCGCGGACAACGATCGGCGAAAGCGCAGCCTTGCGGCAAATGAAGCAAGTCGGGAACCATGCCCTCGATGGTCGGAAGGACGGCGAGCTTCTTTTCACGAATGCGAGGAATCGACTCGAAAAGCCCCTTCGTGTACCAGTGCCGAGGCGTATGGAAAAGCGGGGCGACGGGCGCCAACTCCACGATGCGCCCGCAGTACATCACGATGACGCGCTTGCAGGTCTCAGCGATGACGCCGATATCGTGGGTCACGAGAATCAAAGACATCTGAAACTGCTCTTGTAGCAAACGAATCTGCTCGAGCACCTGAGCCTGGGTGGTGACGTCCAAGGCCGTGGTCGGCTCGTCGGCGATGAGAAGCTTCGGCCCGCAGGAAAGCGCCATCGCGATCATGACTCTCTGGCGCATGCCGCCGGAGAGCTGATGCGGGTAATCGTCGAACCGCTTGTTGGCGGACGGAATGCGCACCATCTTCAAAAGATCGAGCGACATGGCCCGGGCTTCTTTTTTGGAAACCTTTTTGTGCCGACGCACGACTTCCGTCATTTGGGAACCGACGGTGAAAACGGGATTGAGCGCGGTCATGGGCTCCTGGAAGATCATGGCGATCTCCTTGCCGCGCACCTGACGCATTTCCGGTTCGGAGAGCGGCACCAAGTTCCGGCCACGCATTAAAATCTCGCCGCCCACGATTTTTCCGGGCGGAGAAGGAATGAGCCTCAGAATGGAAAGCGCGGTCACCGTCTTGCCGCAGCCCGATT
>JAYUGC010000049.1:0-15637 GCA_043767805.1 Pseudomonadota bacterium
GCAGTAGGGTGTACTGTAGTGGATCCCGCCTCCGTCCACCCCTACCTAAGGCGGCCCCGGACTGAAAGCGCAACGAGCCCGATCGCCCGAGATGATTTGGTGTGGAAGAACCCATCCACGACCTTTCCAACCTCCCGCCCGTCCCCTATTCTTGCCGGCGGTTAGGGGGAGCGATGTATCGGATGGCTTGGGGACTCGCGCTGTGGATCTGGGGGATGAGCCCGGCGCAGGCCGTCTCTTTGAAAGAGATCGGATCTTGGGTTCGGCGCGGAGAAGTCCGCAGCGTCGAAGACGTGGTGAAAAGACTTCCCGCAGACTTACGCGCGCGCTTCGTTTTGATGGAACGCTCGCGCAGCCTTCAAGAAGCGAGCCCGCAATTCCCCCGCACCGTGCTTTACGGGGAGCGCGGTGATTTACTCATCAGCTTTAACGGCGAGGCTTCCCAGAGAGGCTTCGGAACTCTCGAAGCGATCGAGCGCGATCCCGCACGCCTCACCCACGAAATTCGATCGTTTGATTTCACGGGCCCCACGCCGCGAGTGTCTCCGCCCAATCCGGAAATCTGCATGAAGTGCCACCGGAGTTTCGCTCGCCCAAACTGGGAGCCGTACCCGTACTGGCCCGGAGCCCTCGGACAAAGTCCCAAGTTTTCTCCAGAGGAAAGAAGACGACTCGAAGCGTTCGCGCAAAGCGCCCCTCGTCATCCGCTCTACCGTCATCTCGATTTCTCGCGCGTAAAAAGCCGCGCTTCGACTCCGGCGTTCGAGCTCTACGCGATTCTCACCGAGCAAACTATCCTTCGCGCTCCGGCCATTCTCGCCGCGAGCCCCGCGTACGGCCACTATCGCCCGGCGATTCTCGGGGCGCTCGCGGATTGCCCGGATGTCGCGGCTTGGACGCCCGAGCTGGGCAAAAGTATTTCTTTCGAGAAATACCGGGAGGACACCTTGCGCCGCTTTCAGCTTTTGCCCGCCCCTTATGCGCCTTTGCTAACCGGCGCCATTCCCTCCGTCATGGCGAAGCTTCGTTACCTTTTGGAGAGCCGCAACTTTCCGGTGGACTCGCTTCCCAACTCTTTCACCGAACGTTACTTCCTGACGACAGCGGGCTCGGTCGTGCCGCAGATTCTTTCTCGGATGCCCGGGATTCCGCCGACAGCTCCCCTCGCCGCTTTGTCGGCGTATTTTCAGCCGGGAGCCAGGCCCTACGGCCTAGCCGAAAAGAAAGCGCACGCCGAGTTCTGCGACGCACTGAAAGGGGAGATGCGATGAAGCCGTGGAAGACACTTCAAACGACACCCATGGGGGACTACCGGGTTTTTTCCGTCAGTAAGGTCAGAAACCGCTCTCCCGAATCCGGAAAGGAAGGTGACTTCTTCGTCATTGGCGCCGGCAACTGGGTGAATGTCATCGCTCTCACCCCGGACGACGAAGTGGTCCTGGTAGAGCAGTACCGGCACGGTAGCCAAACGCTCACCTTGGAAATTCCCGGGGGCTGCATCGATGCGGAAGACGCCTCACCCGTCGTCGCGGCCCAGAGAGAGCTCCTCGAAGAAACGGGCTACGAGGGAAAAGATTGGGTGGAGCTCGGGTGGAACGATCCAAACCCGGCGCTTTTTTCCAACCGCTGCTACACCTATCTCGTGCGCAACGTGAAGTTCACGAAGCTTCAGGCCTTGGACAGCATGGAAGAAATCACCGTGCACAAGGTTCCGCTAAAAGACATCGATCGGCTCATCGCGGAGAGGAAAATCACCCACTCGCTCGTGATTACCGGTTTTTATTTTTTGGATCTTTGGAAGAAGGCCCGACCCGGCGCTTGAAGAAACCGGTGAGATCGAATCCGAAGGAGCGCAGCACGGCGAGAAGCACGATGGCCGCGCCCACTTCGTCAAGATTTCCGATGATCGGGAAGTTGTCCGGGATGAGCTCGAAGAATCCCGCCGAAGGATTCAGCAGATAAATGAGCGCCACGATCCCGACCAAGACGTGCCAGAGCTTTTTCATAGCACGGTGACGCAGCGATCGGCCGTCGCGCCAACGCTATCGGTAACTCGCACGCAGGCCACGCCCGTCGTACTTTGCGCGGTGAGCACCGTCGTGGTCGAAGCCGTGGACGTCGTGACCGTCACCGAGCCGCCGCCCACCAGCACCGAGTAGGTATAAGGAGTGGTTCCGCCCTTAACGGTGAAAGTCAGGGTCCCCGAAATGGCCATGGTCGTGGCTCCCGCGGCCAAAGCCAGAGTGGAGCTTCCCAAAGCTTGTTCACAATCCCCTTGGCCCAAGGTGCAGACATTGCCGCATGAGCTGAGCAGCAGAGCAAGCCCCGCACTGAGGCCGAGACCGAACCAGGGAAGTACTTTTTTGAACATGGATTGAGCTCCTTCTCCGGAGAGACGCACGAGACTAGGAATTTGTGAGGATTCATACATTGTAGCGCCGCCGAGAGCAACTTGGCGACCCAGCGCCCCATGTGAGCCTGGGTCTTTCCCTCCTAGAATAAGGGATGGCTTCTTCCCCGTTACCCTCGTTCCCCTGTACCGGATGCCAAAAGCCCGCGGGCTTTCTGGAAATCCTGGAGTCGGCCTCGAACTCTCTGCCCGCGAGCAGCGAAATTCTCTATACCTGCTCCACCTGCGGCCACGAGTCGTCGATCTGGGTGTCCGACGGCAAGATCCGCGTAAGTGAAAAGAGCCTCGTGACTGACTTACCGTCCCTTCACGTTTACGTAGACCCTACCTACGGAGTCGATTGCATTTTTCAGGGCAAGCTCTATCACATGCCGAGGCGCCTCTCGCCCAGTACCTGACTACCAGCGCTTGTCTTCGCGGATGAACGTCATGAGCACGTCGAAGGCGGTGCCGCCGCGAGCCGGGGCGTCGTGCCAGGTGTCGCCGATTTTCACCTTCAGCGTGGGCTTGGCTTTATCGGCGCCGTCGATTTTCCAGACGTTGCCGTTGGCGGCTTCGTACAAGACGGAATGTTTTGCCGCGGCCGCATCGATGCTGGAGGCCGCGAGCTTGGCGTCGCTATTCATCTCCACCAGGTTTTCGCCGAGGGTCTTGAGCTTGCCGCTCATCTCCATCGCAACTTGATAAGCCGGATACTCTTCGACCTTATACTTGCCGCTGACGAGATGAGGGCGGAGCTCTTCGGCCATAGCCTTAACCGTGACGATAGTAGCTCCCGCTGGAGAAACGAACGTCTGACTGAGAATCGATCGGTTGAATGTGAGGGCGGTCGCATCGGCCACTTTCAAGTTCTGATTGCCAATCTTGTCGGGAGCCTTTCCCGTCACCAAAGCCGCGCGGTCGTCGAAAGTGAGGAGCTTTTGTAAGACACCGCGGTCGGAAGAGTTGCCGTAAGCGGGCACTCCGACGTCGTCCTTGAACGCGGTGACGATGACTTTACCTTCAGGAGTCATGAGACCCTTGTTGAAGAAGGTCGGCCAGAAGGCGCCCGTGAGAATATCGAGCTCGGCTTCCGTGAGACTCGGGTAGCGGCGGCCCGCTTCAGCGCGATCCGTGACCGGACCGAAGTTGTGCCAGGCGATGGCGTCCGCGAGCTGCAAGAAAGCATCGAGCCGTTCCGCTTCGGGAACATTGAGGCGTTCGCCTTCTTTTTGGACGAGCTCCGCGACCCGCGCGATGCTGTCAAAGCCGTGTCCCATGATGCGGGTCTTCAAGAAGTCGCCTTTCACTTTGTCTTTCACGTAAGCACGGAGATGGCTCGTGCCTTCGGTCTCGGGAAGCTTTCCCAAGTCGTGCACGAGCTTCACGAGATTCAAGTCCCGCGCGTTCGCGCCGAACATGTCTTGCACTGCGCCGTTCGGAAATTGTTCGCTGGAGCGCGTGTTGAGTCTCCACAGCGCCGTGTGATCGGATTGATGGCCCTTGTTGCCGACCGCAATGGGATCTCCCGCGCGGGCGGCAGCGGTCAGCGCTCGGTACGCTTCCCGGCGCAAGGCTTGCTTGAAATCTTCGCGGATGTCGAGGCGGCGGCCTTCATCTCGCCGGCCTTCGTAGGACGTGCTCTTTACTTCGACGGCGGCCTCGACCCCGTCCTTGCCTCGAGCGAGTAGCTGTTCGGGCGTTAGCCCGGCAGCTTCTCCCTTCCTCATCACGAGCTGCTTGAAGATGTCGCACGTGATCGGGGCGCCATACGCGCTGTCCGACCAATGGAGCCCGATAACCACCAGAGCTAGAACGAAGTACGTTATTAAAAGGCGTTTCATGGGTCCCTCCAAGCTTCCTCATGAGTGGAAGCGAGGGGGACACTAAGAAAGGGTCATGAATTCATTGAGAATACGGCGAATAACTTCGCCCACGGCTCAACATACTGAAAGGTAATCCCTATTAGGGTGCGCGTGGAGAGGCCCAGAAAGACGCAAAAAGCGAGAAAGAGGATATTGCCCTCCATCAGCTCAGTCGCCACCGAGACGCCCAGGAAGTACCTAAACGCGTATCCCATCTTGCCTCGAAGTGCCCGGTGGACCGCGACCAGCTCGGGGATGGTGAAGAAAATCCAATCAACGAGGTTATAGAGGGTCACCCCCCAGAGCACGGCCGAGGCGAAGAGCCGCGGCGCGAGCGTGCGATCCTGGCGGCACCAGCCGTAGGCAATGAGAAATAGAAGCACCTGGGAGGCAAGAACGACGATCTGCCTTTTTAGCTTTTGCCTTGCCCGGCGCTTGATGTAATCGCGGGCGGCTTCGCGCGCGGTCTTTCGGAGCGTGTTGAGCAGTTGCGCGGCGAGGATAATTTCCGAGCGGTACTTCCAGAGAGCATGAAACAGAGGCACGATCATTTACGCTTTGGGCCGGATCATGTCGATCATCTTGCAGTAGATCTTGCCCATGTCGATGGCGTCACTCAAAGCGGTGTGATCGGCGTTCTCTTTCAGCTTGAAGTACTGCATGAGGCTTTGGGTATTGGCGGTTTTCGCCGGTAGCAACCCCGCGTCCTCGAAGCTTTTGCCGAGGCAGGTGACGTCGACGATATGGTGGTGAAACGCTTTCTGCATCCACTCCCAGCCGAAGGAACGGGTCAGCAGCGGGATATCGAGGGCGCTCATGGACTTTCCCATGAGGATGGGGCGGCTTTTGCCGAAGAAATCGAGAAGGGGCTTCGACTTCAGATATTCGGAGAGCTCCGCCTTGCAGGCCTCAATGGAAATGCCCTCGGCGTGCGCCTTGCGGATGAGGCCTTCTTGATGCTTTAGCACCCACTCGTTCAGCGTGGGCTTTAAGCTCTCGAAGCTATCGCACTTGACGAGCCACTCTTTGCCGAGCTCGGTGTGCACCGTGCCCCTATCGACGTCTACGGGGACGACGGCGAGCTGAATCATCACGCATTTTTCTTCGAGGCCTGTCGCCTCGGTATCGAGACTCAAGTAACGCCGCATGGATCCTCCGGGTTCAACGCCCGAAGGAGTATATCACCGGGGCGCCAAGCTTCCATTCTTTACCAGATTGTTCTGGAAAGTCTGGAGGCGGTCCCGGTTCTTTTCGATGATGTTATCGGCGTAGCGCGCGAAAAACCGGACCCGGTAGCCGATGATGGCCTGAGGATCCGGCATGTCGAAGAGCGCCTTGGCGATCGGCACGAGGCGAGAGGCCTCGCGGCTTTGAGAAAGCACTTCGCTGTCCTCGAACACGGGCACGCCGCCCTGGCCTTGCTCGAAGAAACGAGGAAACTCTTTCGCGGCCTGCTCGAGCGAGTTGGAAGACGCGATATCGCGGCCGCCCACTTTGGCGCTCTGGCGCATGTTCTCGTTCAACGCCCGCGCGTAGGACGCAGTCATATGGAGATACTCGAGCACGAGAAGGCTATCGGCCATGAGGCCCACGGAATCGTTTTTATTCAGCGCTCCGCTTTCCCAGTTCTCGATGAGCTGCGTCTCCGCGTTCAAGCGGGCAAGCTCGGCCAAAAGCGCGATGTAAATGCGAGGAGCCGCCGCGCGCTCTCTCGTTTTTAAAATCTCACGAAGCTCTTCGCCGACGCCGCGGATTTCGGCGCGGACGGCGGTATGCTTGTCCTTATACTTGATGAAAATTCTATCTACGGGAGTGGTCCCGATTCTAGCAAAGTGATCGCCGGCCAAAAGACCCAGCACGATAAGCGCGAGTACAACCGTTTTCGCTCGTTTCAACATGTACATCCCCCAAATAAGACAGTGCCCACAACTTCGACATTTTTTCGGGACACTACTGCCTGTGGCTTTGGGAAATTGCAAAGCCGGAGCCAGGGGGATCTTGGGGGTGTATTCCGTCGGTAGTCGGGGGCCGGGCAGTGAGACTACCGCGACTTACGGTGCGCTCAGCGAGTGGCGGACAGGGTCGTATCGTTATATTTCCATACCGCCGCACAATTACTGAACGTTCCGGTGATCGTGTTGTTAGATCCATCCTTTATGCTGAGCGTGCCGTCTTTGATGAAATGAGACTCGCCCGAAAAAGCTTTCCGTTCCCGCCTCCACAAGCAGCGGCTAGCAGCGTCAGTCCTAAGCAACGCATGAAGCGGATGGGAAACGTCATGATGGCCTCCCCACGCTGTGGGGAAATTTAAGCACGGGGGGCCAAGACGATCACGGCGCGGGACGGCGTCGATCTTTCCAGACCTCTTCGGGGAAAGGCTCAATCCAGAACGCTTGATACGCGTCGGCCTTTGGGTCGCGCACGAGCGCGAAAGTGAAGCGCTCGCCAAAGCGGCTTTTTACTCCTGCGGGTCCTACCTGATAAGCCAGGTTCCTAGGATGAAGGTACCTCGCGGTGGGCTCTCCCAAGAGCGCCTTCAACGCCGCCTCGGACTTACCTTTAAAGAGGCCGCGGCTTACGAAGTCGTAAAGCTGGCGCCCTCGCGCTTCCGCGTCCGCTTTGCTCCAAAGCTCCGCCTGAAAGGGCTCGGTACCGAGCGCGCGTAACCTCTCGGGATTCTGGTAATTCACTCGCGGCGAAAAAAGAAACACGCCGCCGAAAAGTACAACCAGCCCCAGCAGAGAAAACCCCAAAACCTTTAAAAACTTACCTAGCATCGCCTGAATTGCCCTTGTCCCGGTCCTACCATCCCCTTATAGTGCAACGCACCAAACTTTTCCGGTTTGGGTTGGGAAGCGTGGATGGCTCATATTCCGAAACAAGTTGCCGCCGCTGTGGTCGTCCGGGAAGGCCGTATTTTGGTCGCCCAGCGCCGTTTCGATGACCGCTTGGGCGGGCATTGGGAATTTCCCGGCGGCAAGATCGAGCCCGGCGAGACCGCCGAAGCTTGCCTCGTGCGCGAGTTCCAAGAGGAGTTCGCCATGCAAATCGAGCCGCTCCATTTCCTCGCGCGCTCCGATCACTCCTATGAGCTGGGCGCCGTCGAGCTCTATGCGTACTGGGCGCGATCGCTCTCCGAGCCGGTCGAGCTGAACGCGCATGAAGAGTACCGCTGGCTCCTTCCGGAAGAGATTCCGGCTTTGAAGCTTGCGCCCGCGGATCTGCCGCTCATCGCTCAGATTCTCTCCGAAGGCATTCCCTTTTCCGACTGAAAGTTCGGCGTATTCCCGGAGAGGGCCGTAGCCTAACCCCGTGGCATCTCCCTTGCTCTATAAGTAGCCGACTTATGTGGCGTGCGGGCTTACTTCTATTTTCTCTCGTGGCGTTTGCTGAGGCTCAGCAACAAGGCGCGAGCCTGTCGATTGGTCCCGGGGGAGTTTCTCTTTCGGGCGGCGAGCGGGGAGTGAGTTATTCCGCGGAAGACGGAAAAGCGGAGGCGAGCTTTTCTATCACGGGAAGCCCGCCCATGTACCAAGCGCCCGTGCAAAGCACGAGCCCCTATCTCGTGGTGCCGAACCCGAGTTACTCGCCGCCCCGGCCATCGAGTGCGCTGACCGACTCGGATACTTTCTTCAAAAGCATCGGCAAAGACTATCCGACGCCGACCGAGTACCGCCACCGGCGCAAAGATGCACAGTGACAACACATCTCGTCACACGAAAAGACTTCAAAACTCCTCAGGAAATTCCGATTAGAGAGGGATGCCCGTGGCTTCCTCAAAATCTCGGCCGCACGCGATTGATGAGCGTCGCACTCCGATTCTCGTCGCGACGGCGTGCAGACAAGCTCTCAGTTATATGCCCGAGCTCGACGGCGTCCGCGCCTTCTGTGTTTTGGCCGTCTTCGCCTATCATTCGGCGCCCGGCATTTTCCCCGCCGGCTTTTTGGGCGTGGATCTCTTTTTCGTACTGAGCGGTTTTCTCATCACGCGCCTTTTGGAAGACGAGTGGCAGCGGACGAGCGGAGTCCGCCTTGGCAACTTCTATTTGCGCCGCTGCTTGCGTCTTTATCCGGCTTTGATTTTTTATGCCGTCAGTTGCGTCCTCGCTTCCGCTTTCTCCGCCAAGCCCGATGCTTTCGCTCACAGTCTGACGGGCGCGTTTTATTCTCTGACGTATTTGAGTAACTGGTCGACCGCCCTCTTCAAAATTCCGCTCGGGCTTCTTTCGCATACCTGGTCGCTCTCCATCGAAGAGCAGTTCTATCTACTCTGGGCACCCTCTCTTTTACTTTTGATGAAGCGGGTAAAAGGCGCGCGCTGGTGGCCGGTCCTTTTTCTTGGACTTCTTTCCTGGGGCCTGCGCGCTTGGCTCTTCTCCCAAGGCGTCGATTCGAACCGCATGTACTCCGGCCTCGACACTCGCCTCGACTCCATTTTATTTGGCTGCGCGGCCGCGCTCTGGCTCAGCGAGAACCCAAACGTGGGAGAGAACCGCAAAAATCTGCGTTGGATCGCCGCGGGAATCCTCGCGGCCTGGTGTCTCACCGTGGGATTGCTTCAAGGGGTGTGGGCCGACGGAACCTTCCAGCTCTATGCCTTTGGTCTCACGGCACTCGCTTCGGCCGTCGCGTTTACGGCGCTTGCCGCGACTTCGGGCACACGAGATTGGCTGAGCTGGGTGCTCACCCATCCGTTCTTGGTCGCGACTGGAAGAATCAGCTACGGCATGTACCTGTGGCATCCGTTCGCTCAAGACATCACCCCTCGGCTGATTCCCGATCTCAAGCTACGGCTCTACTTTCCGCTGAGCCTCGCGCTCACTTATGCGCTGGCGTACTTCTCCAACCGCGTGGTTGAAAGACCCTTCCTACGGCTGAAAGAGAAACTTTCTAACGCTTAAAAGAGGAGTGGACCGAGATGCGAGTGGCTAGGCGCGGCCCGACTCGCCGGCAATAGCGAGAGCGTTCCAGAGTTTCCAGAGTAAGCCCGGACGGCGGTGTGGTCGACAGACTCGGTGAGCCTCACGTGCCTGGAATTGGTAAACGTCGCGCAAACGGCTCACGGATAAGCCGGCTACTCGCCGAGGTAGGCCTTGCGGACTTCGTCGGAGGCGATGAGCTCTTTCGCGGAGCCCTTGAGCACCACGTGGCCGGTCTCGCGGACCACGCCGGAGTGGGCAATCTGGAGCGCCTGAAGCGCGTTCTGCTCGACCAGGAGAATCGTCACGCCCGTCTTGTTGATGGCCACGATGGTCTCGAAAATCTTTTCGATGATCTGCGGAGCAAGTCCCAAGGACGGCTCATCGAGGAGCAACATCTCGGGCTGCCCCATGAGCGCGCGCGCGATGGCAAGCATCTGCTGTTCGCCGCCTGAGAGCGTGCCGGCCATTTGCTTGCGGCGCTCTTTCAAGCGGGGGAACAAAGTAAAGCCGTGCTCGAGATTCTTCCCGTACGCCTTTTGATCGGGTGCGGCCCAGGCGCCGAGATCCAAATTCTCTTCCACCGTGAGGTTCAGGAAAATGCCGCGGCCTTCGGGCGCTTGGCAAAGCCGGTGCGCCACGATTTCGTGCGCCGGCATATTCGAAATGTTTTTCCCGCGGAGCTCGATTTTTCCCGAGCTGACTCTCGCAAGTCCCGAGACCGCACGCAGCGTACTGGTCTTACCCGCGCCGTTCGCGCCGATGAGAGTCACGATCTCACCCTTCGGAACGCTGAAGGTAATGTCGTGGAGAGCGTGAATGAGCCCGTAGTGCACGTTCACTTTGTCGAAATTTAGCATGACGTCACTCATGGCGGGACCGCCGCCTTACCGAGATAAGCCTCGATGACTTTGGGATTGTGCTGAATTTCCTTGGGGGTGCCTTCGGCGATCTTGATGCCGTAATCGAGCACCGCGATGCGCTCGCAGATTCCCATGACGAGCTTCATATCGTGCTCGATGAGCAGCACTGTCACCTTGAACTGATCGCGTACCGAGCGGATGGTACTCATGAGCGACGCCGTCTCGTGAGCGTTCAAGCCCGCCGCGGGCTCGTCCAGCAAAAGCATTTTCGCGCCGGTCGCCAGAGCGCGCGCGATTTCCAAACGGCGCTGATCGCCGTAGGGAAGATTCACCGCGAGGATGTCACGCCGATCGTCGAGATTGAAGATCTTCAATATAGCCCGGCACTTTTGCTCCTTGTCGGCTTCCGCCGTGAGGCAAGCCTTCGAGCGCAAAATGGACGGCAAGAAACCAAAATGCTTTTCCTTGGGATCCTGGTCCATAGGAATGAGCAAGTTGGTTAGAACGGAAACTTCCTTGAAGAGACGAATATTCTGGAAGGTGCGCGCGAGCCCGTGGCGAGTGATCTGATAAGGCTTCTTGCCAACGGTATTTCCGCCGAGCGCCGTAATGGTTCCGCCCGTGGGCTGATATACGCCCGTCAAAAGATTGAAGACCGTCGTCTTGCCCGCGCCGTTCGGGCCGATGAGGCCGAAAATGGATCCTTCGGACACTGCGAGATCCAGATCGCAAACGGCCTTTAATCCACCGAACTCAATGGTGAGCTTTTCGGTTTTCAAAGCGAGGGTAGCGCTCACGCCTGATCCTCCTTACCGAGTAATTTATTGCGCCACTTCTTGGGCAGGAAATCGCAAAGCTCCCGCGTGCCGAAAAGCCCGTTGGGTTTCGTCAGCATGAGGATGATGAGCATGAGCGAATAGATCACCATGCGGAAATCCACCTTGGTGATTTCCTGAAGGGGACGCAAGGCCTCGCGGATGACCGAAAGGAAAATCGCAGCGACCACGGAGCCCGTAATGCTGCCCATTCCGCCGAGCACCACCATGATGACCACTTCGAAGCTGCGGTTGAAATCGAAAATCGAGGGATTGAGATAGCTCAGGTAATGGGCGAACAAACCGCCCGCGATACCCGCGGTGAAAGCGCCAAGCGTGAAAGCCCGCACCTTGCCTTGAGTGGTGTTGACGCCCATGGCGTCGGCCGCGATCTCGTCCTCTCGGATGGCGAGAAGCGACCGGCCGTGAGCCGAGTTCACCAAGCGCCAAACGGCGAAAACCGAGAGAACCACGCAAGTGTAAACCCAGCCGAAAGTCGCCAGCGACGGAATGCCGGGCATACCGCGCGCGCCGCCCACCGCCTCCGTATTGAGAAGCACCACGCGGATGATCTCTCCGAAACCCAACGTCACGATGGCGAGGTAATCGCCTTTCAAGCGCAGAGACGGAAGACCCACGATGTAACCGACGAGCGCGGAAGCGGAGCCGCCCGCGAAAAGCGCCGCGAGCAGAAGCAAGTTCGAGCAAATCGTGGAGTCGAGCCATTCCGGATGGGAGATCATCACGGTAGATGTGATGTAGGCCGACATGTACGCGCCGACCGCCATGAAGCCCGCGTGGCCGATGGAAAACTGTCCCGTGAAACCGTTCACGAGATTTAAGCCCACGGACAAAATCACGTTCACGCCCGCGTACATCACGATGCTGAAAAGATAGGGATTCAGATGAGGGATGGCGAGAAAGTGTACCAGCCAGACCGCGAGCAGCGCGGTCAACCAAAGGCGCATTCCCAAGATCCCGGTCTTGCCCGCGGTCATACCTTCTCCGGACGATTGACCCCGAGAAGGCCAGTGGGCTTAAAGAGCAGAATCAGAATCAAAATGGAAAAGGCGAGAGCATCTCTGTAAGTCGACGCCCAATAGCCGACGAGAAATTCTTCCGCGAGGCCGAGGGTGAAGGCACCAAGCACCGCGCCCGAAACGTTCCCGATTCCGCCGAGTACCGCGGCGACGAAACTCTTTAAGCCGGGCATCACGCCCATGAGCGGCTCGATCTTCGGATACGTGAGGCCGACGAGCACGCCACCCGCGCCCGCCAGCGCGGAGCCCAGCATGAACGTCGCCGAGATCACGCGGTTCGTGGGAATTCCCATGAGGCTCGCAAGATCGTGGTTGAAGCTGATGGCTCGCATGGCCCGGCCGAGCCGCGTTCTGAAAATGATGTACTGGAGAATCGCCATTAGGATGAGAGACAGAATGAGCACGATGACTTGAAGCGGGTTGATGACCAGGTTCTCGCCAATCGTCCAGAACTCGCCCGCTTCGTAAATCTGCGGGAAGAACTTCGGATCCGCACCGAACAAAATTTGGCCGGAAAACTCGAGGAAGAGAGACACACCGACCGCGGTGATGAGCAGGTTGATACGAGGGGACTTGCGCAGCCGTCTGTAGGCCAGCCTCTCGATGAGATAGCCGACGACTGCGCAAGTCGCCATCGAAATCAGAATCACGATGATGAGCGCCCCCAGGGAAGGCTTCTGATCGAAGCCCAGCCACTTGGAGGAGTACATCCCGACGAAAGCCCCCAGCATGTAAACGTCGCCATGGGCGAAGTTAATCAGCTGAAGGATGCCGAAAACCATGGTGTAGCCCAGCGCAATCAACGCATACACGCTGCCCAAGGACAGCCCGTTGATGATGTGCTGGATAAACTCTTCCATGATCCCTCAAGCCACTCTAACAATCAGGTGGGATTGATGGTCGCTTCGTATTTGAACGCGCCCTTGCTAACCTTCAGAACTACAGCGGATTTAACAGCATTACGCTTCGAGTCAATACTGATTTTGCCAGTGACCGCGATGTAATCCTTGGTGTCCTGAATGGCTTGGCGAACGTCTTTGGAAGCCCAGCTTTTCGACCGTTTCATGGCGTCGAAAAGGACCTTCGCGGCGTCGTAACCCATGGCCGAAAGACCATCGGACTCCACCTTGTACTCAGACAAATACTTCGAGGCGAACTCCTTCACCTGAGGCGAAGCGGCTTCCGCGGAGTAATGGTTCGAGAAGAAGGAGCCTTCGAGAGCCTTGCCGCCGATTTCGAGAAGCTTCGGCGAGTCCCACCCGTCTCCGCCCATGAGGGGCGCCTTGATGCCGAGCTCACGAGCCTGACGGCCGATGAGGCCGACTTCCGTGTAGTAGCCGGGAACGAAAAGCGCTTCGGGCTTTTTCGCGCGGATAGCCGTGAGCTGCGATTTGAAATCGACGTCGCTCGCGCTGTAGCTCAAGTCCGCCACGATCTCTCCGCCGGCCTTTTTGAAAGTTTCCGTGAAGAAGTTGGCGAGACCGACGCTGTAATCGTTTTTCACGTCCCGCAGGATGGCGACTTTTTTGAACTTCAAAGTTTCCGCCGCGAACTTCGCCATCACCGAGCCCTGGAAGGGATCGAGGAAGCAAACGCGGAAGATGTAATCGCCGACTTCGGTAACCTTCGGGTTGGTCGAAGAGGGAGAGATCATCGGCACTTTGTATTTTTGCGCGATGGGCGCCATGGCGAGACTGCGCGAGCTCGCGACTTCGCCGAGGAGCGCTTGAATCTTGTTCTGGGTAATGAGCTTGGTCGCCGCGGTGGCCGCTTCGTCGGGCTTACCTTGATCGTCCAAGGAGAGGATTTCCACTTTCCGGCCTTTGATGCCTCCGGCGGCGTTCACTTCCTTAACGGCGAGCATGATGCCGTTGTGGGTGGACGTGCCGAACGTCGCTTCCGAACCGGTCATCGAGCCTACTTCGCCGATGATGATGGGTCCGGTATCAGCGGCGCGGACAGTGCCGAAAGTAACGAGGGACATCACGAACAAGGCGGTCTTAAAAATCGAACGGCCCATAAATGGATCTCCTGTTTATTTCCGGAAAGAACTAATAATCCCAACGCGTTGGGACAAGCCACTATAGGTTTGGCCTACGGACCGGTCAATTCAAAAGACCCACTCACCGCTCAAGCGAAGCTTGAACGCTGTAATGACGAGGCCCCTCCTCGTTTCCTTCTCCATCCCCGCCAAAAAGCGGGCGGTCCAGTCCGTTCGATTGAGTCACGCGTCATTTTATGTTACTTTGGCTCATCTTTTTGGGAGGTCCTGTGAAGTTTCTTAGTTTTTTCGGTTTTTTCGCTCTCGTGCTCAGCCCTTTGGCGCTCGGCACGGACTACAGCCTTCGGGGCACGAACGGCAAAGTGCCGGAGCTAATCTACTTCAATAAGAACGGCACCCAGCAGACCATCGCCCGCCTGCTCAACTTCGCCTTTCAGACCCAAATCAAGGATCCGGCGCTCAAAAGCCGCTTCAAGGTGGAATCGCTCCTTCGCTTGGGCTGCGAAGGCATCCGAATCGTTCCGGTCGACGGCGACATGACCCGCCTCCAAGTCATCCTGGTCGGCGAGTTTATGGAAGCGCGGCTGAAGAAGACCATTCCCGCCGCGGCTTTTCTCGCGGGCATCCCCCAAGGTATCGACTTCGGGCCCTATGAGAAGAAGTACACTGGCATCGGCTCGGGAAGCGGACGGGGATCGTTGACGCTTCGCTTTAATCCCTTCGCCGATACGGTCACCGTCGAGAGCTTTACGACCGCCATTCGCTTAAAGAGCCTATTTTTCAACGAGTTGGATGGGGCGACCTTGGGCAAAATGGTCGCTCGCCGCGGCACGGTGCCGGCAAGACCTCTCTACTTCGAGTAGCTCACGCCCTTTAAGCGGCCTTCTTACCTTTTTTCGCGTCCCACTCTTTAGGGCGGCGCGGGATATGGGCGCGAGTCCGTCGGGCAGTCATGCGCTTCATGGTGCCTTAATTGTACCGCTTTTCAGTAGAGCCCGCTTTTGGGCGGATTCCCGGACCCAGTCGTAATAGTGCTCGCAGCTCGTGTCGTTCATTAGCCTTTTAGCCTCGGCGACTTCGATAGGAAGCAGATCGCGCTCCGCCCCGGTGCTGGTGAGAACCACGGCATGAGGGTCGACGCCTTCCTGCTTGGTACCTGTATAGAAAAGAGTGATCTTCGTTCGATCCCAGCGCCCGGGACTTTCGGCGATCGCGGCGCCGAGCATTTTCCTGGCCGCTTCGAAGTTGGCGAAGGAGTCGTCGGAAAAACCCCACAGATGCAGCTTCGCTTTTCCCGTATTGTCCTGGTTCACCACTTCGCCGGTGCCTCGCACCTTTTGCTTTTGTATCTCGTCCAGAAAGGCCTTCATGTGATTGGCCTTGCGGGTCGCGGTGTCCTCTTTAGTCTTGAACTTCGGGTACTCGACGGCGATCAGATTTTTCACGGGGGGAACGAATTTGATGAGGCCTCGCCGCTGCAGCTCTTTCAAAGCGGCGTGCATCTTCCAGGGGCTGTGACCGCGGGCGGTGATGATATTCACGTGCCGGACGGTGTCCCGCCGGCTGCACGCCTCGACGAAAGCGTCCCAGCTGGGGCCTTTCCACTTCGAGGGATCGTCCGCCATGGCCTCGATTATCTGATCGAGAAAGTTATTTTTGCCGCGGGTATCCCGGAAATAGCGATAGGACTGTGTCGGCCCATCCCGCTTCTCGTAGTTTTCCCAGGGGGTGTCTTTCTTGCCGA
>JAYUGC010000050.1:0-15570 GCA_043767805.1 Pseudomonadota bacterium
CAATCAAGGAAGACAGCGGGAACTGGAGCAGCAGGCCCACGCCGCCAATGAGAAAGAGCAGGACCACCGAGAAATTGACGGCGATTTTGCGCACGGGCGCCATGGCGACGCTTTTTAACGTCTCGACGAACATGACTACGTTCGTGTTGGGAACCTCGTAGAAGAACCCGTAAGCGGGTCCCTGATCGGCTTCGAACTCGAGCTGACCCTGATTCAAGGGAGCGGCGATGAACTGCTGGATGAGCTTTCTCGTGATGTAGTTGTTCTGGGTGATTTCCTGATCGTTTGAGAAAACGAGGCGGCCTTCCTTGGTCAGCAGATAAAGCGTGTTCTTGTCGGGGCTCTTCACCGTTTCGCCGAGCCATTTACTCAGGTCGATTTTCCACATGGCGAAATAGGCGCCGGAGGGCGTATTAGCCCCGAGCCAGCGCTGAAGGCTTCCGCCTCCGGAGGCTATGGTGAGAAAATGCTCGCCCGCGAATTGAAGGATCGTCCATTTGGCGCCGAGCTTCGCGGTGGCCAGGTGAAGATCGTTGGGGCTCAAGGATTCCGGAAAATCGCCCCGGATTTTCATGAGCGTGCCGGACTCGGAGACTTTCAAAATGACGTCGGGAGGCAAGTCCTCGCCGCCCGGGCGCCCTCGGAACTGCTCGAAAGTGTGAATGAGGTGGTTGCCTTGGCTTTCCAGCTCCAAAAAGAGAATCGCCCAAGTGTCGGTTAGCTTATTCTTATAGACGACGCTCAAGGCGTAGATACCCGCCATGCCGCCCGCGAGAAAGATCGCGGCGAGAACCGTACTGAGCAGAAGGCCCGCGATGGTCAGCCGAGGCTTGCGCAGCCGCTTGACCTTGGCTTTTCCGTCGGCCGCCGCCGTTTCGGCGACTTTGAGCTTTGGCGGCTTCGCTTTTTTTGGCTTAGTGGCCATTCTTTTCCTTCTTTACGACGATGTGCACGCGCCGGTTCCGCTCCATGTTCTCGGCAATCCAGGATCCGTTCGCCCGGCGTTCGGGGAAGAGAGGCTCGATGGAGGCCATGGCACGGGTCAAAATCATTTTTTGAGGGACGCCCTGGTTGATGAGCTCTTCCGCGACCGCGCCTGCGCGCGCAGCCGAAAGCGACCAGTTGTTCGGATACAAAGATTTTTTCGAAGGCAGGGCGGAGTCGGTGTGGCCGACGATTTCGATGGCAAGCAGCCCTTTGATGCGGCTCAAGTAGCGGGCGATGCGCCGGATGCCGATTTTCGCGTCGTTGGTAAGCTCCGCCGTGCCGCCCATAAAAAGCATGCCGCCGGGAAGGGCGAGCTCCACGCGGTCTTCCTTGTCCATCATCTGGGCTTTGAGCTTGGAGAGTACGTTGTCTTCTTTCGTCTCCATGCCTTCCATGAGCGCCTCTCGCGCCATGGCGAGATTCTGCGTCTCGGCCACTTGCTTTTCGATTTTATCAACGGCCGCTTCCACGTTCTCACCGAGGTTCAGCATGGCGACGAGAAGCTGAAGCGCGCGGATTTGGCGCGCTTGCATCATCATGCCCACTTCGGTCTTGGTCTGAGCGGCTTTGACGTCGCCCTTGAAAGCTTCGGCGAGCTGCTTGCTCACGGAGTTGAACTTCTGATCGTCGACAGTAGAAAAGCTATACAAGATGACGAAGAAGCCGAAGAGAAGCGTCATCATGTCCGCGTAGGACACGATCCATAGCTCTCCTTCCTCTCCCCCACCTCGATGTGGCTTTTTTATGTCTCTGCCTAACAAAAACTATCCTTTCAAACTCTAGGCCGCCTGCTTGGGCGCCGCCGTCGGACGTGAAGGCTTGGTCTGTCTGCCGCGCTCGCTCGGGAGGAGGAAGGATTTCACCTTTTCTTCGACGAACTGAGTCGGCTTGTCGGCCGCAATCAACATGATCCCTTCCACCACCATGCGGCGGGAGATGAGGTCTTCCTTGCTCTGTTGCATGAGCTGCTCGGCGATCGGAATGAAAACGAAGTTCGAGAGCACGATTCCGTAAAGCGTCGCGACGAGAGCGATGGACATGGAGGGCCCGATGGCGTTCTTGCTGCCTTCCGAGCCTAAAGACTGGAGCAGCGCGATCATGCCGAGAGTCGTACCGAGAAGACCGAAGGCGGGCGGAAAGCGCGACATCACGCGAAAGATTTCCGACTCGCCCAAATAGCGCTCGTAATGCGTTTCAGCGCGGGTCTCCAGCAGTTCGCGCAGGTCTTCGTGGGAGACTTCGGCGTCGAGCCAAAAGAGCACGTTGCCGGCGTCTTTCAGAAAGAGGTCGTCGACCTTGTTGACCGCCTGCTCGAAAGCCTGGCGGCCGCGGCGCGAGGCCTGCGAGAGGCCGATGATTTCCTGGATGAGGCCCGGGTAGTTGCGCTTGCTCTTGCCGATGACGCGGCGGAAGAACACTTTAAAGAGGCTGAAGATCTTGGGAAGCGAGAAGCAGACGCAGCTCGCGGCGACCGTGCCGCCGATTACGATTAGAATCGCGTGCTCGTCTAGAAAGACGTGGTAGTCCTTCGCCGAGCGGGCGACAGCCACCACAAATACGGTAATCGATAGTAGGAACCCGACCATCGAGGATAAATTCATGACTTCTCCTAAGCAGCACTAAAATCGTTATCCGGTTTTCTTCACCGGAGGCTTGGGCGGCGGCGAGGCCTGAGGCGTCACCGTTTTTTGCCCAATCGGCGTGGGCGTTGTTTTCTGGCCCATATTCGTGTTTTCCGTCGTTAAAGGTTTGAGGCCCGGGGAGGCCTTCGTGGCGCTGGCGGCGGCTCCCGCGCGAGCGATGCCGGTGTTGGTTCCGGTACTCGCGGGCTCTTTGCCCTTGCCGAAGGATCCTCCTCCGCCGCCCGCCGCCGCGGCCTTGGCCGTTTTGTCGCCGTCCCGGCGGATGACGCTGGTGAGCATGCCTTGCTCTTTCATGTCGGCGAGCTTCTTGACGATGACGTCCCGGACTCGTTTGAAAGCATATTGGGCTTGTCGGCCTCCGCGGCTCGACAAGCTTTCGAACTCTTCCGCGATCATGCCCTTACGGCGGGCGGGCAGGCCCTGCATGATGACCTTGCGCTCGTCGTCCCGCACACCCAAGGCGAGGGCGGCGACGTCTTTATTGGAGAGCCCTTCGATGATTTCCGTGCGCGCTTCCTCGGTGAGCTTAAAGAGCGTGCGGATGGTGATGACGTTCTCACGGAAATAGAGATCGAGGCGGGGATCCGAGGAAAGCTCGCGGACGATTTCTTCCGAGAGATCATCTTCGGCCGCTTCGATGATCTCTTTATAGACTTTGAGGAACGGACGCTGGGCATCGGACTTGGTGCGGTTCAAGATGGCTTCGATGCCGCGCATGAGGTCCGCGTCCTGATTGTTCGATTTCTCCGCTTCCGGCATTTTCGAAAGCAGGCCCAGGACCTTCGAGTAATTCTTGTTCGATGAGCCCTTCAAGCCGGCGAGCAGCATCGCGATCTTCGTGGCGTCGAGATAGAGGAAGAGGCGCGGCATGAGCTCGGGCGCGAGCTCGATGGCTACGTTGGCCAAATCTTCGTCGGTGAGCTGGAGGACTTTTTCCGCGACCTTGTCGCTGGGGCGTCCGCGAGCCATGTCGAGAGAGTCGACGAGAAGTCTCGTTTTCAGCTCTTCGCCGGCCTCTAACATCATTTCCACTTTGGTGCTCTCGTAAGCGCCTTCCCGCATGAACTTTAAAATCGCTTCTTGAGAGTTGAGGCCGAGGCGCTTGAACATCTCGGTCGCCATTTCCCGGCCCAAGAGCTCGAGGGTGACCACCGCGCGGCCCACCGTCGCGGGGTTCGCGAGGAGCTGGGTGAGCTGACGGAGAATGACGGCTTCCGTGTTCTCGTTGGCGCTTTCCAAAATCTCGACCCGCAATTTCCCGAAATGCGTTTGCAGGGATTCCATCGGCAATGACGCGAGCCCGTGGCTCTTGTGCCCGCCTTCGCTGATGAACTTGCCTTCCATCACTTTCGGATCGGAGGAGCTGGGCGCGGCGACTCCCGTCGCGACGCCAATATTTGAGCCGACGCTCTCAACGGCCGCCGCCATGGTGGTGAAGGCATTGGTCAGGTTCTTGCCGGCCCCGCTGATGCTTCTGCCCGCGAACCAAAGGCCCAAGAGGATGCAACCGAAGACGGCGACGATGACACCGAGGATGGCCCAGAGGGTCCATTTACCGAGGAAACCTTCTTGCTGATTCGCGCGCGCCAGATCGCGGCCGAGGCGATCGTTCTCGGCCTTCATGCGATCCAGGTTGTTTTTCAGCTCGCTCTTTTCCTGGCGCCAGGCATCGGTATCGATCTCGATGCCGAGGTCGCCGAAGCGCACGCGGTCGCCGCGTTTTTGACTGAGCTCAAGCTCTTTGAAAAGGAGCTGCTGCAACCGGTTCTTGGTGCTGGCCAGACGGGCGGTGAGCAGAACTTCCAGCTCCACTTTCTGCACGTACGTTCCCAGCTCTTCGGTGGAGCGAGATAGAATGAGGCCCGACGGATCGTAGGGCGTGAGCGGCAAAGCCTTCTTGGTCGGAGTCACGTTGACTGACACTTGGAACTCTCTCGCCGGGATGTAGCGCTCGAGCAGCTCGCGCGCTCTTTGCTCGAAGGCTTCCGTCAGAACGGCTTTCGTGTCGACGGTCTGGATCTTGCGGTTCTCGACGTCGGCCCCGATCGGCGGTCTCGCGGTCCCTCTGGCTTTTGCCGCGTCGCCGGTTTCCGGCGTGCTGCCGGGTCTTGCGCCTTTCGCGGGTTGGGCCCTTTCGCCAAAAGCGGACGACGCACCGGTGCCAGCGAGCAAAAAGCAAACGACGAAGGTCCACAACTGGAGCCGTTGTCGTCGATATTTAGGTTTTGCTTTTCTTACACTCATCCAGACCTAAAAGTTCCTCCGCGAAGTAGAAAGCTACGCGGGGATGTCCTCGAGTGACTTTTCGGGTTAAAATCTAAATAGCTTAAGTGGGCCAAACTTCATTGATTTCGAAATGCCTACCCCCTCAAAAATTGCGCTTGTTTTAGCGATGGTTAGTTTGCTCGGCGCTTGCGCAGGGCGTCGGACCGTGACCTTCATTTCTCAGGAGCCCGGAGCCCAGCTGGCGCTCGTTCCCATGGAGTCTCCGGAAAGCGAAGGTACGAAGCTCAGGAACCCCGCCGCGGTCGACCTCGCCCAAATGAAGAATAAGGCGGTGCGTATATCCGCCACGGGCAAGGCGTCTCAGTACTGGTTCTCTTCCTTGGCCCAAGCGCCGCGAGTTCAGGTGAAGATCAAGCGCCTTGGCTCGTGCGAAGGGCAGGAGGGTAACCGCAACCGGCCGACGCGCTTACTCCTCAAGGCGTATCAGGCGCTCTACTCGAAGGACTTTTCGCTCGCGCGCGACTTGGCCTCGCGCGCGTCGCTCATCGACACGACCCTCGCGGCCCCTCATATCATCACGGGTCTAGCCTTTCTGAAGGAAGGCGACAGGCCCAAGGCCCTCGCTTCGTTTAACCAGGCCCAGGCCTTGGATCCTGAAGATAGTGAGATCGGCTCTCTCATCAGGACGGCTCAGTGATACGGCGGTGGACGGCTTTGGCTGTCGGGCTTTGGGCCGTGGGCGCGCAAGCCATCGACACCACCGAAAATAGGAAGTTCGATCTCATTCTTCGCTCGGCCGTCGTGGCGGGGACCGTTACCCAAGACGGCCCGGATCCGGACCGTCCCACTCTCACGATCGGCACTCCGATTAAATACGGGGGAATGCTCATCGGTTTTGGCGTGAACTACGATCTCATGCGCTGGTTCAGCCTAGGGTTAGGGGCCCATTTCATCTTGGATTTGGCTCAGGGTTCCATCACCCGAAAGGGGCTCGAGATCACCGCGGGCTTTCATCTTTTGGGTGGGGCGCGCCGGATCATGACGGAAACGGATGACATGTCCTTGATGGAAAGAGACCCCTACGCGCTGACCTTTTTAGTGCGGCCCGGGTTTCAGAGCTATACCCCCGCGAGCGCCGCCACCGCGGCGGTCCAGGTCGACGCTTCTCTCATCGCCATGGATATGGGCCTGGAGTATCGGATAGACGCAGGCGAGGGATCGTCTATATCTTTGGCATTTTTGTATAGTCTCATTTCACTTCCAGCCTCGGTTCCGAAGGCTAAATCCGCCCTGATGACCATCGAAGCCTCCTGGCACATCTTTCTCTAGATCCCAAGCCTAGTTAGCCTCAAGCCTTTGCCTCTACGCGTCATACCGGCTATACTCAAACCATAGCGGTATGTTTGCGACGTGGTACGTAGCTTTAGTTTCGTCTCCTTTCCTCGCTCCTCTTTCCTAGCTGAACCGCTAAAAAACTCCCTTTTATCGCAACGCATAAAGTTTTCGGTTCGTTCTGCCGATCTAAACGCTGAGCCCCCTGAAGTACGTATGAAGACATTTATTAGATTCCAATTAGCGGTGTTCATCGGCCTACTGCTTTTACTGGGCGGTTGCCTGGGTTACGAAACCCCGGTCCAAACTCCCAACAGTAAAATGGTTTTCGGCTGTTTAAGCGATCCGGACGGCGCGGGCCCGGACGGCGATGTCGTCTATAACAAGGCGACGTCCACCGTTTCCATGAACTGGGGTTTCCCCAAGAAGGCTCAAGGCCAAGTTACGTACAAGATTTACGACGCCGACACCGGCGACGTGCTTCAAACGACGGGTAGCAACGAGTGGTCCTTCGCCGTCTCTCGCGATACCATCCGCGTTTACAATATATACGTCGAAGCGAGCGATGACACGGGTGAGACCGATTGTTACCTGCGCGATAAGGTCGTGCAGGTCGCCATCAATCCAGGCTCCGCGCCCGTCATGGGCCGCAGCTGGGCTTATCCCGTTTCCCACGACCGGATCCTGATCGTCTGGGAAAAATCCGTTTCCGAGCAGACGGCTCGCTACGATGTCTTCACGCGGGAAAGCGTGTTCACCGGTAACGGTTTCTTGATCGAAAACCCGGTCGCCATCGGCAATACGGTCAAGACGTACTTTTTCGTGGATAAATTGGACCCGAGCTCCGAGTACAGCTTCATCGTGGAAGCGGTGAATACGGACGGCGTTCGTTCCTCGCGCCGCCAGGCCGTCACCGCCACGACTCTCAGTACCGACCGGCCCGCGTTCAACGGAATTTTCCAAGTGAGCCGCCTCGGCGGCACTGCGGGCTTGAGCGGTCTCGAGATTAAGTTCAGTCCGAGTACCGATGCGTCGGTCACCGGCTATCGCCTCTTCATGTACCAGGGCGTTCTCGATTACGATATGCCGTTTGGTCTCTACGTTCCGCAAGTGCCCGTGCAGGCCGTCTCCATCGGGGGTTCGGCGGCGGGCTATCACGTGCCCCGGCTCGGGCCTGGATCCATTCCTTATGAGAGCATGACCATCAAGAATCTTTCCGCTGATACCAATTATTGTTTCGTGCTGCGCGCGTTCCGGGGCGGTATCGTCGGGCCGGTGGTGCAGGAAGAGAACAACCTCCGGGTTTGTAATAAGACCAACTCCGTCAAAGCGCCAACCTTCATGGGCGTGAACACGGTCAACGCCGCGGACGGCGCGACGGGCTTTACCACTCTGAACGTGAACTTTCCGCATCCGAACGCGGATGGCGTCTGGAATAAATTCCGGTTCCAGTACAAAGAGTTTGCGACGAATCCCGGTCCTAATTGCGCCGGTAAAGATCTCACCACCGGTTTGATGGAGTTTTACACGGCCGATGATACGGATGGTCTGACGACCTTCCCCGTGTCGGCGAGCATCAACGCGAACATGTACTACTGTTTCAAGGTAAACGCCGTGTATCAGTCCGGCTTAATCACTTTGGTCTCGGATACGAATACGAAATGGGCCTCCGGCCGAGCGCGTCCGCTGCCGCCGGTTTTCACGGGTCTCGTCTCCGTGATTCGCACGCCGAGCGAAGAGGGCGAGCTCTTTGACTCGTTCGACCTCATTTACCAACCGGCCTCAGGCAGTTTTACGGAGTACCTATACGAAGTGTCCACGAGCCCGACCTTCACCGCCATCGTGAAGTCTCAAACGCTCGCCGACAGCCCGAATACGACCCGTATTACTTTGTCGGGCTTGCCGAAGGCCACCCAATTGTACGCGCGGGTTAGCGCCGTCTTCCGCGTGGGCACGGGCGTCGGTGCCTTCGAGCTGAAAGATACGGACGACACCATTCCGGCGCGCGCGCCCCGCTATCTCTCCCTCAATACCACGCCCACCGCCGCGGATAAGGAAGGTATTCTTTCCGTGACGCCCGTCACTCCCAAGTCGATTCGCATTACGGCTACTTTACCTGTGAACGCGGGCGCGACGTGGAATCAGAACGTGTTTTGGCTCGTCAGCGACTACTACGCGGGTTGCACCAGCACGCCCATTTACTGTCAGCTTGGAAAGACAGCGGCGCAGCTCATTGCGGACTACAAGACCAATCCGACCTGGATCGTCGGGACCGTGGGTCGCTTGGTCGATAACATTCAAGTGAACTCCCTCAAGGCGGACGTGCAGTATTGCGCCCAGTTCCGTTCGCGGTATCGCTCGGTAACCGACTCCTTGGACTCGGCCAGCAATACGAACGATCTTCAAAAAATGTGCGCGACCCCACGCTTGTTAGCGGCTCCGTTCGCGGGTGTGGCGAAATTGTATAACCGCAACGATGCGGGGGGCTTCACCCAGCTTTGGGCCAAATTCCCCATGCTGCCCAATGGCGACTCTTTTACTCGCTACAGAATTGGCTGGAGCTCGGGAACTGGCGCGGGACCCAATACGGTTACCTTTGCGGCCCCGCAAACCCGCGAGATCACCACTCCTAATGCCGCCGGCGAAAACTGCATCATCAAAGGCACGGATTTACATTGTCCTATCGAGCTGAGTAACAACTTGGCCCCGAACACCAGGTTCTACGTCAAAGTTCGAACCGAGTTCGATTTCGAAGGGGAAAGCGCTGCGCCCACGGGAACGGCGTTCTCCGCGACCGCCGTAACGACCCCGGCGAGTCCTTCGCTCCCCACGGCGGTGGCCGCAGCTCCTTACGGATCTACCTCGGTGAAGGTGGACTTCAAGGCGGCTAAGAATCCGACGACGGTCGATACGGCCGATGCGGATCGGCTCTCGGGACTTTGGAACAACGTTTTCATCTATGTGGCCAAGAGCGATCCCGCGGTCGATTCGATTGTGGCCAATAAGGGCGTCCTCAACTCCGCGGGACTTCGCGTGCCCATGGATTCCGACATTGCCGCGGTCGCTAACTCTCAAGGCGAGTTCATCCTGGGCGCGGTGGATCTCGACGCCGGTATCATTTTGCGGGCTAACCGCAGCATTCTAGCCGACAACGCGATGAACTCTCTCATCATCAAGAACCTAAGCCCGTTGGGAATGGGCATGCAGTATAAAATCAGAGTCGCGAACGTTTATTGGGACGGCACCGCGAATAATTACGTGACCAGCCAAACGGTCTCCGCGGCGGCGGCTCCCGAGGCTAAGGCGCCGACCTTCGCCGGCTGGAAAGATTTTTCGAAGTACCATGACGAGCGCGATTTCACGGAATTACGAGTTATCGTCGATCCTCCCGTGGGCGAGTGCACTTCCATGGAAGCGCTCGTTTTTGAAAAGTCGTATATCTACAGCGTCTCGGATTGGACCGCGAGTAGCGGCGCCAAAGTGGAAAAAGAGCTTCCCTGCAGCGCGAGCGAGCTCGTATTCAATCGCGCCTTGGCCGGCACCGCCGGAGCCTTGCTGCCTGGAAAAGAGTATCACGTCCGCGTGCGTGCGGTGAACGTGGTGGGCACCGAGATTTATACGACGGGCGAAAGCAAACAATCCACCGAAGCGAACCTCATGCAGCCGGTGCGTCCGTCGAGCGCCGACTTGGACACGACTCCCCTCGTTTTGACGAGCCTTGCGAACTCTCCGGATAAGATTCGGGTCAATTTCAAGACGCCGACGCTCGGAGACTTCAACAAGGTGATGGTGTTCTATACGAGCCAGCTCATTTCGGCGGGAAATTCCACGCTTCAGAAAAACTCGTTGATGGAACAGATGAAGACTCAGATCGTCACGGGACCTCCGAAACTCAGAGGCCCGGAAGCTTTGGTAGCGGGGGGAACGGCTCCTTTGGCGGGTACGACGGTCTTCACTCAACCCGTGCCGACCACCTCGGCGGCTCAGTCGATAAACTGGGAGCTTACCAGTGCGGTGGTAGGCAACCGATATTGCTTCGGCGTGCTGGCCATGTATGCGGTGACGGATGATTTTAGTGACGATCGGTACTTGCCCAGTCTTCCGGACGGCGAGCTTCCCGCGGACACTCAAGTCCAGTGCATCGATCTTCCGTTTACCCCCTCGGGCCTTACGAACGTGGCTCTTTCCAGCGCGGTCATGGACTCGGCTACGTGCCCGGACAACTCGAGTCAGCACTACATTCGCTTGACCTTCGCGAACCCGGCGGCGAGCGCGGCGACCATCGAGAGGTGGAAAATATTCATCGCGAACGGCGTGGATACCCTCAACTTCGGCGATACGAATGGCGACTCCTGGCAAGAAATTGCGAAAGGCGATTCCGTCCGCGACAAGAGCTCGGCCGGTTACCTTCTCGTCGGTTGCGAGGGCAAGGTTCCGGGAGGAAAGACTCACTTCCTCGTGAAGTGGGAATTTGGCGGCAGCGCCATCAACGACGTCTTCTCCAATCGCTACAACACCACCCCGCTTAACATCAGTGCGGCGGAGTCCAACTTTGTCTGGGTACCCAAGAAGATTTCGGGTCTTTCGTATCCGTACCTCATGAACACCTTCGAGGCGTCTCGCGATGGCGTAACGGGGTCGTTCGGAACGGAAGCGGTCGCCGCGGAAAGCGCGCTGGATGATTGCAATGCGGCTTACCACTCGAACGGATCGCTGTCCCTTTGCGGTACTTCTTCCACCGGCAAGGTGCGCTCCATCAAGGGGGCGGTGCCGATGTCGGCCAACTGGAAGACTGCGTGGTGGGCCTGCCGTCAGAGCTCTCCCGTGAAAGGAATGCTCTGGCGTCTGCCCACTCAACAGGAATGGGTGCGAGCCTCCAAGTGGCCTTCGGCGGAGTACACGGTTGCCGCGGCGGACATCAACTCCCAGGCTTTGACCAATTGTAACGTGCTGCCGGTGAACCATTCTATCGGCGTGACGGGCGATAGGCCTAGCTGCGTATCGACCGTCGGCGCGGTCGACATGGTTGGCCGTTCGCGGGAATGGGTGGATGCCCGGCTCCAACGTTTCGATGAGACGAACGCTCGTCTCGGCTGGAGCCCGATTTTGGGCCGCATGATCGATAACGGTATCGATCGCCTGACCTACCGCTTACACGAGATCGTCCCCCCGGCCAATGGCTTGGGACTCTTGATGGGTAGCGATTTCGGAAATACGGCGACTTATCAGCTCGCAGTCGACGCCGAGACTCAGCTTTGGAAAGACATCACCTATTCCAACGCGGCGGAAAGCGCGCCGGTGACTGGTTTCCGTTGCATGGGCTTGGTGAAAGCGCTGATGCCGACGGTCGATCAGCTGGCTCTCCCGCAAGAGCCGGTATATACGGCGGCGGAAGTGCCGGCAGGTGCCCCCGCTAGCTGGAAAATTCCGGAAGGCCGGTTCATCAAGGATACGCGCCCCGAGTCCGTACGCATCGTCGTCACTGACGATACGACGCCGAAAGGGAAAGTCCAGATATTCTGGCCGTCCTGGACGAAGGCTTGCTCAGGCACTTGCACGATGTCCTATGACATCTACCGCGCGGTCGAGCCGAACCACATCGATTCCCGGTTCACCACGTCTTGGGCGCTTCCGGGAGATGCCACCAATCCGAGCCCGTACAACAGCGCGCTGCCTCTCGATCCCTTGGCGACCGATGCCTCGGGTAACCAGGTTTGGACGCCGGTGGGCGCAAACCTCCCCGAAACGTACAACGTTTGTACTTCGACCACGGCCCCGAAGCTCCCGCCCGTCGCGGGAACGCTCGCGGCTCCTACGGGTAACTGCTATGAGTTCGACTACACGTCGGGCTCCGCGGTCGCCGCGGGCGAGAACAAGCGCATGTATCTTTACATGGTAGTCGCGAAGGACAGCCAAGGTAACCGGATGCCGCCTATGGTCCAGCGGTTCCGTACGCCGTATCTCTCGGGCGATTTCAGTCAGGGCGCGAAGGCTTCCTTCCGTCAGGAAATGCGCTGGCGGCGAGCTTCCGTCGGAGCGGTCGCCGAGACGTTCCAGTCTAGTAAGACGATTGCTCAGGTCTTGGTGCACGTGCCGATGGATATATCGGGACATGACCACGATTATTACATTCAGAAATATGAAAGTTTCCTCTACGACGGCACGGTGAACGACAACGGTGCCTCTGCCGCCAACCCCATTTCAGATGTGGCCGGTGTCTGGAGCCCGAATCTGGCGACTTGCACGGAATCCACCGAGCGAGACAGCTCGGTCTTCCCCTCCGAGTGCGGAACTTTGGGCACGTCGGCGAGATTTGGCTCTAAACAAGGCACGACTCCCCTCGGCAATACCGTGTCCACCTCGGTGAGCTACGCTTCGCTCTGGAGAGGTTGCCGCAACAGCTCTTCCGACATCACGGAAGGCACGGCGACCTATCGGTACAATCTGCACTCGCCCTCGGGCGCGGAGTACACGAAAGCTTCCGACTGGGGGGACGTGAATTTCGACAATTCCGTGGATCAGAATCCGTGGCTTGCCAACGGAACCAATGTCCGAAACGTCGAGTTTTCCAACGACGGAGCTCCGGTGGGACCGAGTCTAACGAGCTGCTTTACGGAAGCTTGGGACGGCGTCACCTCTCCGGCGCCTGGCGCGAATCCTCCGATTACGGCCACGACTCCGGCCCTCACGGGTAGCCGTGCGAACTGCATCAGCCGTTACGGCGCGGTGGACCTCGTGGGTAACGCGTGGGAAATCAATGCCGAGCGTATTTACTGGCCGAGCCATTCCCCGACCGACCTCGGTATGATCCAAGACAACGGGCTCGATGGGCTGTGGCTTGGTCTTCAGGAAGAGCGCTTCGACTTAACCCTGAACTCCCTTCGCGTGAACCTCATCCGCGGTATCCCTTACTTGTTCCACGGCAACCTTACCGCGGCGGACGGTATTACTCCGGCGCCGAGCACTCCGATCCTGTGGTTGCCGGGCTGGGAATTCGGTACTTACGCGACGGTAGCCATGGGCGGCGGATTCATGGAACGTTGGGCTTCGGGTAATAACAGTCAAAAGGGCACGACCATGAGCATGGGTCGGTTCGGCCGCGGCGCTGATATCGCGAGCGGTAACAACCATGCGTCCGACATGAAAGCCACCGCCGGTCTCATTCGCCATGGCGGCCGCTGCGCCCGGTAAGCCCCCTGACGCTAATTCGTGAGCTGAGTGGCTGATTTTCCACCCCATTGCTTGCCTTGAAGATGGGCTTTGGGTTTAACTTCCCGCCATGGAAGCTATCCGGAGCCTCGTCGACTTGTTCTTGCATCTAGATCACCACTTGGCCGCGGTCATCGCGGACTATGGTCCCATGACATACGTAATCTTGTTCCTGGTGATTTTTTGCGAGACGGGCCTCATCGTCCTGCCCATTCTCCCTGGCGACTCACTGCTCTTCGCGGCCGGGGCGCTCGCGGTCACTACCGATCTCAAGGTGGAAATTCTGATTCCACTTCTGTTAGTGGCCGCTATCCTAGGGGATGCGGTCAACTACGCTGTCGGCCATTACCTGGGGCCGAAAGTGCTCACCGAGAATCATCGCTTTCTGAAGCGAGCGTATTTGGAAAAAACCCATCATTTTTACGAGAAGTACGGCGGCAAGACCATCCTCTTTGCCCGCTTCGTTCCCATCGTGCGCACCTTCGCTCCTTTTCTCGCGGGCGTCGGCGGAATGACGTATAGCCGGTTCTTTGCGTACAACGTTTCGGGAGCCGTGCTCTGGATTTTTCTCTTCGTCCTCGCGGGCTATAACTTCGGCAACATTCCCGTGGTGAAACAGAACTTCACCCTGGTCATTTTAGGCATCATTGTCGTTTCCGTGTTACCGGCCGTGGTCGAATTTCTGAAGTCCCGGCAGAAACCCGAGTTGAGGTAGTAGTCCATGGCTCGAGACACGCTTTATCTAATCGACGGCAGCTCCTATATTTTCCGCGCTTACTTCGCGATTCAGCGGCTTTCCACTTCCAAAGGTTTTCCGACGAACGCCATCTACGGCTTCGTGAACATGCTGATGAAAGTCTTGGAGGAGAAGAAGCCTAAGCTTTTAACGATCGCGTTCGATACGCCGAAGCCGAGCTTCCGTAAGGAAATGTTCCCCGAGTACAAGGCGAACCGCGAGCGCCCGCCCGAAGATCTCATTCCTCAATTCGCCCCTATTCAGCGGTCGGTGGAGGCCTTCGGGGTCATGCCTTTGCGCATCGAAGGCTGGGAAGCGGACGACATCATTGGTACGCTTGCTCGCCGGGCGGAGCGGGAGGGGTACGCGGTCGAGATCATCAGCGGTGACAAGGACCTCATGCAGCTCGTGACCGATCACGTGCGGCTCTACGAGCCGATGTCGGACCGTCAGTACGATGCCACCGCGGTCTTCGAGAAGTTTCAGGTGCGGCCCGACCAAATCGTCGATTACCTCGCGCTCATGGGAGATAGCTCCGATAACATTCCGGGCGTCGCGGGCATCGGCAAGAAGACGGCGGCCGAGCTGCTCACCCAGTTCGGATCTCTCGATGGCATTTACGAGAACCTCGAGTCCATTAAAAGCGAGAAGCGGCGGGAAACTTTGAAGCAGGAAAAAGACATCGCTTACCTGAGTAAGCGGCTCACTCAGCTCGATTGCGACATGAAGCTCCCCGTGACCTGGGACGAGCTACATTATAAGGGGCCGGATTTGCCGAAGCTTCAGGCCTTCCTCACCGAGTTCGAGTTCACGGGACTGATGAAGCGCTTCGACATGAAGGTCGAGACGCCCACCATGGATCGCGGTAAGGTCGTCATCCTGCGCACGGAGAAAGAGCTCGATGAGGCGTTGACCGTACTCAGCCAAGCGGCTCGGGTTGCGGTGGACACCGAGACGACGTCCCTGCAGCCGCACGATGCGGACCTCGTGGGGGTCTCTCTCTGCGGCGGGATGGATGAGTCCTACTATCTTCCGCTCGGCCACTATATTTCGGACGGCGAGAAACGCGAGTTGGCCCAAGGTCAGATGGACGCCTCCGCGGCCAAGGCGCTGCTCAAGCCCTTTCTCGAGAACGCGGCCATTCGCAAGACCGGCCAGAACATCAAGTACGACACGCAAGTGTTGCGGCGCTGGGGCGTTGAGATGGCGGGAGTCGTTTCCGATACGATGATCGCAAGCTATCTCATCGAGCCCGACGAGCCGCATAACATGGATAGCTTGGCGTCCAAGTATCTCGGCCATCAGACCATCAAGTACGAAGACGTCACGGGAAAAGGGAAATCCCAAGTCTCCTTCGCTGAAGTGGAGATTAGTAAGGCCGCGGACTATTCGGCCGAAGACGCCGAAGTGACGCTAAAGCTCGAGAAGACGCTCGTG
>JAYUGC010000051.1:0-15530 GCA_043767805.1 Pseudomonadota bacterium
CCTCGCGTCGATCATTGCGGGCTTCAATCAGTTCGCGGCGTCTCCCGGCTTCAAGGATAAGGAGATCCGGGATCTCTTCATCGGTGAGGTAACGGAGTCCATGAAGCGGCTCAGCGAGCAGGACGTGCAGGATGCGAAATCCGAGCTCTCCAATGCGGCGGCGGCGTTCTTCGAGCCGCTTTGGGTGAAGGTAAACGGACGTAAGACACTCACCGATTACCCGGAAGTGCAAAGTGTGGCCTCACGGTTGATTCAGACGGTGCGGGCGAAGACGTTCGAGCCTCTGCGCGTGCACAAGGCGCTCACTGTCGCTTACCAGGTGCTCAGACCGCTGGAGCCCGAGCCAAAAGCCATTTTCAAGCAGACGGTCGGGCCCGCGCTTCGAGCCATGACGGCTCGGCAAAAAGAAGACTTGATGGGATGGCTACAAGAGCCCTCCGACAAAGCGTTCTTCATGGAGCTCGTCCAGTAGCTCGCCCGTTTGTTTTATTATTTCTTGATCCGCGCGGTCGCCTTACGCGTTCCCGCGATCGCGATGCGGGCCGCCCAGCCGACCGCGAGCAAAAGGGCCACGATGAGCCAGGCGTGCCCGTCTTGGAGCATGCCGAGCCAGTTAATCTGTCGACGAGAAACCGGCTTCAACTGGGTGCGGATGGAGTTCGCACCCCCCTTTTCGCCACCGACGCTCGCAAGACCGCGCTGGGCGCCGCCTTTCGTCGCGCCGCCGGCGGGAGCATTGGCGCTGCCGAAAACCACCGTGGCGTTTCCGTTTGCGATAACCATGCGCTTGCCCGCGCGCGGCTTGCTGCCCGGAACCCATTCCTCGTTGTCATTTTCGCCGCCCGTCAAATCTTCCCGGATGATACCGAAGCCGCCGCCCGCCGCCGAGCCAAGCTTGCCCAAAGTGGTTCCCCCAGCGAGATTGCCGCCGGCTCCGGCCGGAAGCCCGTTGGCCTGAGGCGCGCCGCCCCCTAAGCCGCCCATGCCGCCAAGCCCGGTGCTCTTAACTAAAGCGTTCGCCGCGATGATTTTCGGGGAGATCTCCGCCGCGAGGAGCGGCCGCATTTCTTTCAACTGCTCGAGGAGCTCGGGCCGCGCGGACACAAGCTTTTCGACGTCGGCCGAGCCGCCTTTGGCCAAGACTTCCTTGGAAACGTCCGCGAGACCGGTGATTTTCAAGTTGCCTCCTCCAGTTCCGGCCGCACCCTCGGTGCCTCCCAGTGCGCCAAGCGCGCCGCCGCCCGCTCCCGCCTGACCTTCCGCCGCGCCGGGTTTTGAGCCGTCCGCGCCGTCTTTATGTCCGTCGCCGTCGGCGCCCCTTTGCGCCGCCATACCCGCGGGTCCCGTGACTTTATATCCGACGGAAAGCTGGGCGCCGTGAAAGGAGCAGGTGATTTTATTCTTGGTCAAATCTTCGGCGTTAAATTTTTTCACCGCATCGGCCGCATTCGGTTCCTGAGGTGGAAGGTCTTCGGCATTGTTGCCGGTGAACTTCATGTCGTGCGGGGCATCGGAAAGGTTGCGAAAAACGACTTCCTTTCCCTTCACGAACTCCATGAGGTTCACTGTATCGCCTTCGCCGGAAGTTCCCGAGACACAGCCGCTAACGTTGGGTGTGATGGATAAACAGTACTGACCGGCACTGCCCACCTGGTACAGGACTACTTGGTTTACCGTGTCGCCCTCCGCGTGGCCTACCCCATTAAAAAAAGTAAGACCGAACAGCGTACCCATCATTAGTTTGGTTTTCATGGTTTTTCCCCGGGGAGGACGGGCGCCGTGATGGGCTCGTCCTTACTGCTCAATGTTTCTAGAAATGAAATCAGGTCGTCCTTATCGCCTTTGGAAAGCGATAAGGGTTTCAAAAACAGTTTTGTCATCGGGCGAGCGATGGTGCCGCCGGCGCTATAATTTTCGAGTACGGCGTCCAGTGTCGTAAGGGAACCGTCATGCATGTAAGGAGCGCGCCGGACTATGTTGCGCAAGGTGGGTACCTTGAAAGCGAAGGCCAACGCTTTGTTGCTATCGATCTTTCCACGGCCTTCATCCGGCGAGCGAAGTCCGATGTCGGCGAAGCTTCCATTCGTGAAGTTCCAGCCGTTGTGGCATTTAACGCAGTTGGCTTGACCGTTAAAGAGAACAAATCCTCGCTTCGCGCTGTCTCCGATGGCGCTCTCTTCGCCTTCAACCCATCGATCAAAAGGCGCTACGTCCGAGACCACGGTGCGCTCAAACGTCGCGATCGCTTTCGCAATGGTGGAACCCGATAGCGGCTCTCCGGGAAACACTGATTTAAACTGACTGCGATAGCCGTCGATGGATCCCAGTAAAGAAACGAGCTTCGGAAGTTCCATGTTCATTTCGTTCGGCGACTGAATGGGGCCTAGCGCCTGCGCCTCGATGGAGTTGGCCCGTCCGTCCCAGAAGAAACTCGTTCCCCAGGCCATGTTCAATATAGTGGGCGATTTTCGATCCAAGATTTTATTGCCATGCCCAAGCGCGCGGGGGCGGCCATCGGTCCAGCTGTGCTCGGAGTTATGGCAGCTCGCGCACGACATCGTGCCTGAGCCCGAGAGCCGCGGATCAAAGTAGAGCTGCTTGCCCAGCTGATACTTAGCTTCGGAGAAAAGATTCGAGCTCGGAAAGGGAATTTGTTCCGGTCTGCGGAAGGCGTCCTTCAAGGAAGCCAAATCGCGCGACGGAGCCGCGCCGCCCGTTTTCTCCTTAAGGAGAAAAGCGCCGCCGCACAGAGCGATCAGTAGAAAGAGATGTTTGGCGAACCGAAACAAGGCTGATGCCTCCGTCTTAAGTCGTAAATCAGGCTGCGAACGAAACGATTCAAAGGCCTTTAGTGCAAGGCGAGGACCAGTCAGGCGTGGCGTGATCCGTGCGTAAAACGGGCGAAGACAATCAGTGGGGCCCCAAAAATCGTCGACGGATTGAACGCGGGGGCAGGCTGGAAAGTGAGGCAAGGTATTCTAGGGATGGAGGGAATTCCAGGATCGTCGAGAAGGTGACACCCGCTAATATTCCGTACGCCCTGTATACAATCTAGAGAGGCTTCACCGAGCTAAGCTATAATTTTCCTTCCGTATTCCGCCAGTATAGGGGGTGCATACTGACGGCCCCGTGTTTGCACTAGTAGCTTGATAAGTAGAATTCGAAGGGTCGAATAGGGGGTTAACCACATGCGTATTCAATTAATCGGCTTTCTCATAGGAATGCAGGCCTTGGCGGTGAATAGTTTCGCCGGCGGCCACAGAAACACTTTAGGACGAGGCGCTGCGAGCGCTAGAGCCGAATCTGCTTCCTCGGAGTCTCTGGCTCCTAAAGGAAACGCTCCGGGCAGTGAACGCGACGACGCGGGCTCCGCTAACAACGTCGCCACTCAACCGGCTTCCAAGGATGTCGGCAGCCGCGCGGATGACGGCGCGCCCATGGCGCAGAAGGGCCAGTCCGTACTCACTATTTCGAATAGGGTTAATCAGCAAACCGCTGCTGTCGGCGCGGAAGTCTGTTTTTCTGACGAGAACGGTAACCCGGTAACCGCGGCACAAATCGCGTCCGGAGCCATGGAGGGAAAGACTCTAACCGCTATCGGAACAGGCGTCGGCATGCCGATCCAATGCGTAGTCGCCAGCAAGTCTGAAACGGCCGACGTCGCCAATCGTTCAGTCAACCCGACGATACCGTCGGTGAGTCTCGCCAAAGCGCTTCCCGGCGAACAACCGTTTGGTTGTAAGCCGACGGTAACCACGGATCTCGCGGCCTTTGGTGTTTCCGATTCCAATACGAAATATTACTATCTCCCGCCCGGGGACCTGGAGAATCTCGAAAAAGGAAAAGGGGGAGCCGTAATGCCTCTAGTCCTTTTCAAAGTCGGCGGAGCGTCGGGCAATCAGGCCGATGCTAACGAGACTCAGGTGGCTTCCAACGACAACGTGGAGAAACAGAATTACATCGCCCAAAACGGACGTCCGGACTCGGCGCGCGGCATGAAGAGCCGTGGACGGGGAGCCGCAGTTGGCGGCCGGATGCCCGCCATGGCCTCTAACGGCACGCCCGGCACGTCGAATCCTAATAAAAACCGTTGCGCCAATATCATCGGTGGTGGCGGCGGTGGCGGCCAGGGTGGCAATAATCAGAGCGCGCCCGGCGGCGCCGAGAAACAAGGCCCGCGGAAGATCTGAGCCATTCCTAACTTCGAATTCGCTTCTAGCGGGGAGAGGTCTTCGGATCTCTCCCCGTTTTGCGTTTTGGTGAGCCTACTCAGGCTTTTCGCGTTGCTAACGCTTGGGTTTATCGCTCGGAGCGCTTATGGCGGCGATATGAGCGCGCCCGCGAATAATCATAAGCTGATAGCGAGCCGGCCCGCCGTATAGTCACGATTGATCTTGCCGGCGATATTCTTCAAGTCGCGGCGGTACTGCACGGAAATATCGAACATCCCGGTGAAGTAGCCGAGTCGACCTCCGACTGAGAGCTGATCTCCCGGATCGCTTACCCGATCGTCGGTCTGCAAAACTCCCATTTCGGCCGCGGCGTACCAGTACTGCCCGAACTTCTGGCGCAGCTCTCCGTAGAGTCCTCCCCGCTGAAAGGAAGCGAGGGCCGACGTCGTGGGCAGATCCACCGAGAAATATACGTACCCGATTTTAAGCTGGGTCGTCGGCGTAGGACGCAAGCGGGCATGAGCGCCCACGATGTTCAGCCGATTGGTGGGCGCGGGGTTCGTCGTCCAGGCGCCGGTATGAAAGGAGAAGACCAGCGACAGCATCTGAAAGAAGTCCGTCTGGAAGCGAAAGCCGATGGCCTTATCCCCGTTGTTGTCGGGCGCTCCTACGCTGCCGAAGTTGGGATAGCTGCTCGACGGCAGGACAGGATCGACGCCGCCCGCTCCAAAGCCGTTCACGACGTAAACGTGCATCAAAGCCGTGAGGTTACTCAAATTGAGAAGCTTGTACCGAAAGCCCAAGCCGAGGTCCGCCCAGATGTCCGGCAGAAAGGCGGCCGCTCCCGGCTGCGCCGTCCGCGAGTTGTTGATGTAGCCGCCGAAGCGATTGTGCGGGTTCATGTCGTCGAAAGGCACGATAATGCGGCCCGCGTAGAAGCCCAGCCGCTCGGTGATGTCGTAATCGAGCTGGTAGAAGCGGGGCGTGGGGCTCAAGTCGAAGCTGAACTGGAGGCCCGGTTTCGGGATGAAATCGACGAGGACGAAGGTGTGGTAGTTGTCGAAAGTGAAATTGCTGATGCCCGGCCGGTTGGTCAAAAGCAAATCGAAATAGATTTTGAACTGCGCGCCGCTAGTCGCCGCCGCCCCCGCACTTCCGCCGAGGGAAGGGGCGGGGGACGCGCTCGTGTTGAGCGAGTTGAGATCCACCGCGCCACCGCTCGAATCGGCGGGAGGGGAATCAAGGGTAGTCGCCGACGAAGGTCGATCGCGGGTGCCGAGATAACTCCAAGTATCGCCGTAATCGGCCGTGAAGAAAATCTGGGAACGGCCGCTTTCCGCCCCAACCATCAAGAACAGGTTTCCCGGTTTTTTCTTCGACGGAAGAATTTTCAAGAGCTCCAGGTTCTTCGGGTCCGTTCCCCTGAGCCGCTGATACGTGCGGCGCGTGAACTTCACGTTCCATTGCTGGCTGCTTTGGAGCCCGGAATTAAACTGAAGGCTGTCGCTCGCCAGGGCCCAGGCCTGATTCGAATCGAAAGGATCCACCGACCACTGAATGACCTTGGCCACCCCTTTGGGCTGGAAGTTCATCGCGGGGGCTTCGTCCGCGCGTGCGTACCCGGTCAAACCCAATACCAGTGCGATGGTAGCGATGAGTTTCAAAAGGCGTTTCCCCCTGGAATTGCTTATTTTTATCACAGTCCGGCGGCGACGGCATCGGGAAAGGCAAGAAGTGACGCGGGGGGACGCGGGAGAAATCGTCGATAAACCGAAAAGAAGAAGGTGAACGTCCTTTCGCTAATTGGGATCGTGGGCTGGCTTTGGGCGTTTCCGGCCCAGGCGAGCTACCGCGTCTATCAATTGAAAGTGACCGAGTACGATCGCGCCGGCAGAAAACTCTTCGCGCGGCTCGAGCTCTCGTCTCTCGATCACGTGCAATGGGAGCATATCCACAACGGCTACGGCACCGCGAAGGTCGAGTTTCTCGACACGTGGTACTGCCCCGGGGATACCAGCCGGCGCCACTACTGCCCGAAGCCGAAAAACGTGAAGACGCGCGGCCCCGCCTCGACGCTAGAAAAGCGCAATGCGATACCGTTCAATCGCCAGCCCGTCATTCCGTAAAGGTAGCTTTAATTTTTCTTCTTGCCGGTGATGGAGCTGAGTTCGTCGAGCATGGCGTGCAGCTTGTGGTGCAGTACGCTCAGACGATCTAAATTTTCTTGGATTTGTTTTACGGCGGGAGTGTCCCTGGTGGAGTCCCGCTGTTCGCCCGCGTTCTTTGAAACGCGAACCGTTTGAGTGTCCTCAGGAACAAGGACAGGAGCCTCTTCACGAACCTTGGTGTTTTCTTTCAAAAGCTTCGCAATGTCGACGTACACAAAAGCAAAACCTTGAGAGCGATCCCGCTGCGCCATTTCTAAAAACCTCCGCTACTAGCACTATCCACATTCCAGTCTTTTGGACTGGGTCCACTTCCACATCAGCACGGGCCTCTTACGTTCCCCCCAGCTCTCTTAAAGGACGAGGTGCCGGGCGCATTGGCCTTCCGGGATGAAGAAAGAGCAACAAATATGCCATATTCTTAAAGAATTCAGGGGAGGCAAAAATCCTTCGAAACTCCGACACCTAGCTCGGTTGGGCCCGGCGGGTCTCCGAAAGGGTGACAATTCTGGGTAGGCGGGGGAGCCAATTGGAGCCGAAAAAGAGCCATCAAGGGCGGGCTCCGAAAGACCGATGTTCGTTAGGCAATGCTGAGATCGAACACATACCGCTGGGTACTACTGGGCATGTTCTTTTTGTCCGCGGGCATGGGCGGCGCCTTCGTATTCAAGAACTGGAAAACCTGGGGCGGCTCCGCGCTTTCCGTGGAGACTGAGGGGCTGGTTCGTTTTCGAGCGACGCAAACCACGGATTGGGGAGCGGCGGACAAAGTCGTTTCCGCGCATGAGAAGGATCGCTTTCAAGTCGGGCCCAAATCGCGCGTATCGGCGGCGGGTGAGCGCTTCGGTCCAGGTGGGTACGAAGTCGTGCGTCTGGCGGATGGAGAGCTGGGCCTCGTCTCGTCGACAACGGAAGCATTTGATTGGCAGCCAAAGGAAACGACGGCGGGCGCCGCCGCGCTCGTCTTTGCCGAAGCCGAGCTCGCGGCCTTGCAGGAGGAGATGGACTTGCACCGCGCGCCCCTTTCTCTGCAGCCGACCGAGGAATTATCGAGTCTCAAAGAGCTCACTCTCAATTTTCAGGACTTCGATGTTCAGCTCCTCGAGCCACCCTCGGGCCGGCGTCTTACGGTCGGCTCTGAAATCCATCTCCATTGGACGCCCGTTCCGTTCGAGGATGTGAAGTACTCCGTCGAGTTCGCGTCCTCGATGCAGTTCGCGGGCATCCTCGCAAAACCTTCCCGAACCAACCGGTTATCGGTGAGTCTCCCCGCCAAGGGCCACTACTTCTGGCGGGTGAGAGCGCAACGCCGAGGGCGGGCGACCCTCTCCAAGGCCTTCAGCTTCGAAGTCCGCTAGGCTCTGGGGCCCTGGCCCTTCGCTTGCACTTAAGACAGCCTGTATACCCCCTTTTCCGGAGCTAGGTTTAACGTGCTTACGCTAAAACGGCATAGTTCCAAGACTTTTTCAGTAGCTAAACCCCCGCACGCTTCCCCCGAAAGTGTCGAATCTTTGGGCAGGTGGAGGCGGCTTAGCCGGGCGCTCCTAATCGGGTGCTTGTTCTTAATCACGCCGGCTTGGGCGGACGACGACCACGACCATCCGCCGGTGTTTTCGAAGGATCCCGTCGTGCCGCAACCGCAGCCCCTAAAGCCCTCTGGCCCGAGCGGAGGACGCCCGGATGCCGGTGGCCCCGCGGGAAGCCGGCCTCGTAGGCCGAGCGGCGGTACCGGTGGCTGCCGCGTGATGCCCGACACTTTGGCCGATTTCGCCAACGGCGAGCGCTATGACTACGCCTCGATGGTGACTTTTTTGACCACTCCCGAGTGCGGCGCGGTCGCGCCCACGGTGAGCCAGATGGCGATCGCGACCGGCGTGCAATTTCGCAATAAGAGCCCCTTCAACTTGGAAGGCTACGCGAAGAGTTTGCCGAAGAACTCCTTGGAGAGCTCGAAGAAGCTCGACCTCGCTCTCAAGGAAATGGTGCCGCCGCTGATGCGCCAAAATCCGCTTTCGACCACCGAGATGCTTCCGCTCTTGGGACAGCTTTCTTTGCTTTCGCCTTCCGGCGCGCGCTTCACGCTCGCTAAAGTCATCGAGCAAGAGCTCTATGCGGGCGACGGATTACTCCAAGCCTCTTCCGGCAAAGGTAAAGCGATCGCCGCAGGGAGTCTCGCGGGAACGCTCGTTCGTCTCGGCGCGGGCGAAAGCCTCATCGCGAACGAAATGGCCGAAAGCGTGGAAGAGATGGCGCTTCTCGCTCAAGCCGATTCGCTCGCTCGTTACTTCCGCGCGCTCTCTGCCGCGGCGAGTGTGGAACCGTCTCTCGTACCCACTTTCAATCTCACCGCCGGCGCTTTGAACCGCGGCGTTCAGCGTGGCAAGAATGCTTTCTCCGAAGGCGGCAGCGAAGGCTTGGTCGCGAGTGTCTTCGAAGCCATTCGTAGCTCGATGAACGCGAGCGCGGCTTTGGAACCGGGCGCCGCGGAGCTGAACGAGGCTTTTGGCGCGCTCCTCAAAGGCGCTCCGTTGACCGTGAAAGACTTGGGCCGAATCTGGAAAGAAGCGGTGAAAGTGCTCGCGGTCTCGACCTCGCAGACTTCGCTTGCGGACGTCGTCGCGGTGTCTCTCACGCCTGAGTTCATGTTTTTGAAGCCCGCTCAAAAAGAATATCTGATGCAAGCCGCGCGCAACTACCCGCAGGTCGCGGGCGCGGTGCAGTCCACCTTCTTAAAGAGCTGGCGCCGCATGTGGGCGGACTTGAACGAAGGCAAGGTGCCCGTCGCGCGCTTTAACCGCATCAAAGCGCAGCACTTCGAGCCGATGACGGTTTCCATTTTGGAGCTCGATCCGTATCTCATCGATCCGCAGTGGCTGGGCGAAGTAGTGCGCCGCGGGATGGTGAAGGATGACGAGATCGAGCGGCGTTTCCCGCGCTTCGTGCTCGCGTTCCTCGATCGGCGCGATCGCGCCTCTAAAATTGCGACGATGGAAACCGGTCTCGAGCCCACGGTCGCTTCGCTCGCGGAAAATTTCGCGGTGCTGTGGAATTTATCTCAAATTCACATGCCCGCGCTTACCGAGTGGGTTCGCAAAAACGATCAGGCCAATCAGGTCGTACAGCAGGAGCCGCAAGCCCGTGCCCCCGCCGCCGTCAGCGAAGGGGAAAACACCACGCCCGAGTCCTTCCCCCAATAATGCTAAAAGGTAGCCCAGGTACCTTTTAGCTAAACGAGGGAGCGGCCGCCGTCGACTTTCAAGTCGAAGCCGGTGATGTACGTCGCGCCGATTAGAAAGATCGCGGCTTCCGCGATGTCTTTTGGTGAGCCTTCGCGGCGTAGAAGGGTGCGCTCTACCGATTTCCGCTTTTGCTCTTCCGTGTAGTTCAAAGGAAGCAGCACGGGACCGGGGCTGATGGAGTTCACCCGAATCGCGGGCGCCCATTCTTTGGCGAGATTGCGGGTCAGCATGAGCAGCCCCGCTTTCGAGCAAGAGTACGGCGCGTGCCGGCGCATGGCGCGCTCGCCGTTCACGTCGGCGATGTTCACGATGACCGAGCCCGCTTTCATGTTCTTGCGTGCCGCTTGAGAAAGAAAAAACGGAGCCTTGAGATTGATCCGCTCCAAGTCGTCCCAATGCGCTTCGGTGACGGTCTCGACCGGCGTGGGATAAAAGCTACTCGCGCTATTGACTAACACGTCGATGGGGCCAAAAGCCTTCTCGGCCTCCGCCACGAGCCGCGCCATGATCTTCATGTCCCTCAGATCTCCTTGAACCAGGGTGACTCGCTCGGGGGCGGTGGCTTTGAGCGCTTCGGCTTCCGTTTGGGATCGAAAGTAGTGGGCCGTAACCCGGGCGCCTTCCGCAAGGACTCGCTCGGCCAGGGTACGGGCCACTCGTTTGGAGGCCCCCGTGATGAAGACGTGCTTACCTTTGAGCTGCATGGGCCCGAACATACCCCAAAGTCCCAGGGCATGGTAAGACCTGGAACCGTGGATTTTACCCAAAGAGTCGAAGCCCAGCTCGCCGAATTGAAGCAGGAACAGCGCTTTCGGGAGCTTTTTCCGTCCCCCGAGGAATCCTTCGTTCACAACGATTATCTGGGGCTTTCCCGCCACCCGACCATCCGCGCGGCGGGCGTCGAGGCGCTCCAGCAGGGGGCGTCGGGAAGTCGGGGATCCCGGTTACTCGGCGGCAATCATCCGGCTTTCGTCGAAGCGGAACGGGCCATCGCGGCTTTCTTTCGGGCGCCCGCGGCTCTCTTTTTTACGACGGGCTATTTGGCGAATCTCTCGGTGGTGAGCGCCTTGGGCGCGGTCGCCGATATCGTTTTGTCCGATGAGAAGAACCACGCGAGCCTCATCGACGGCGTTCTACTTTCTCGTAAGGCCAAGCGAGTGGTGCGCCACGGCCGGTGGAACGAAGCCGTCGCGACGGGCGTGCCGCTTTTAGTGAGCGAGAGCCTCTTTAGCATGGACGGTGACTTTGCCGACTGGGACGGCCTGAAGCGGGTTCAAGAAAAGACGAAGGGCTTCGTCATCATCGACGAGGCGCATTCGGCCGGCGTGTTTCCGGAAGACGGCCGGGGATTCGCGAGCCGGCATTTCAGCTGGGATCATATGTGCCAGATCGTGACCTTCGGCAAAGCCTTCGGAGTTGCGGGAGCAGCGGTGCTTTGCTCGCCGAAAATCCGGGATCTTTTGATTAATACCGCGCGGCCTTTCATTTTTTCGACGGCGACCTCTCCCGTGGTGCCCGCGATGGTGAAGGCTTCCCTCCGGGTCGTGGACGAGTCGGAGAAGTTGCGGCAAGAGCTTTGGGAACGAGCCGAATGGGTGCACGAGCGCTTGAAGCAAATTACCTCCGATGCCGTTTGGGGCAAGCGCTCGCCCATCATTCCGTGGCGGGTGCCCGGCGAAGCGCGCGCCTTGGCGTTTGCCGAGAACTTCCGCAAAAAAGGTTTCGATGTGAGGGCGGTCCGTTTCCCGACGGTGCCGAAGGGCGAGGAGCGCGTTCGCATCAGTCTGAACTTGGGCGTGGGCCGCGAGCTGACTCGCGGGCTCGTCGACGAGATAGGAAGAGCATGAAAACGATCTTCGTTACGGGTACCGATACGGATGTCGGCAAAACCATGGTGGCGGGCGGCCTTATTCGCGCCCTCGAAGGCTATGGCAAGAACGCTTACTGGAAGCCTATTCAGACGGGGACGCTCATTAGCGAGGATCGCCGCGATCTCCAGCAACTGACGGGGCTCGCCGACGAACGTTTTCTGCCGTCGGCCTACGTATTTCCAGATCCGGTCTCGCCTCATCTCGCGGCAGCTCGCTGGAAGAAGCAAATTCAAATGTCCGTTTTGCTCGAGGCCTACGGGCGTCATGCGCCGGGTTTCGACACTTTGATTGTCGAGGGAGCGGGCGGCGTGCTCGTGCCGCTTTCCGACGAAGCGCTCATGATCGATCTTATGACGGCGTTAAAGGCCCCGTGCCTGGTCGTCGTGGAAGACAAACTCGGCGCCATCAATCACGGGCTGCTTACGTTGGAAGCGGTTCGGCGGCGCGACGTTCCATGTTTGGGTTTCGTCATGAACAAGGCGAATGGCCGCTGGGGCAATCGCGAAGCCATCGAAAAGTATTCGGGCGTGAAATGCGTCGCGGAGATTGCCGAACACGGCGATGCTCGCACTGTTTTGAGCCAAGTGGCCGCGGACCCGGGTCTTCGCAAAATCCTAGGGCTTCCGGTGGTTCCGGTATGAGCTTTTTGTCCCGGGACGAGCACGCCGTTTGGCACCCCTATACGCCGGTGCCCCACTTGGGGCCCAAGGCGGTTTTCACCCGGGCGAAAGGCTCTTACGTTTTTGATGAAACGGGAAAGCGCTACTTCGACGCGACTTCCAGCTGGTGGTGCATCACGCACGGGCATTGCCATCCGCGTTTAGTGGCGGCGCTCGCGAAGCAAGCGGCGACTTTGGATCAGGTGCTCTTCTCGCCGCATACGCATCCTTTGGCAGTGGAGCTGTCCGAGTCGCTCCTCGAAGTCCTCGGCGGCCGTTTTAGCCGCGTGTTCTTTTCAGACGACGGCTCGACCGCGGTGGAAGCCGCCATGAAGATGGCCGTGCAGTATTGGGTGAACCGCGGGGTAAAAGGCCGCAATCGGTTTCTCACCGTCGAGCGTGGCTATCACGGAGATACGTTGGGCGCGGTCTCGGTGAGTCAGGTGGAGGAGTTTCACAGTTTCTTCGATCAGCTCCGAGTTCCGGCGCCGACGTCGACCGTGCCTTATTGCTACCGTTGCCCTTTGGGAAAGACTTATCCGTCGTGTGAAATCGCTTGCGTCGAAAAAGCCGAGGCGACTCTCGACCGCGAGGGCGATCAGATCGCGGCCTTGGTGGTCGAGCCCTTGGTGCTCGGCGCGGGCGGCATGATCGTTTATCCGAAGGAGTATCTGGAGCGGCTCGTGCATAAAGCGCGGGAGAAGGGTGTCCTCGTCATTTTCGACGAGGTGTTCACGGGATTTGGCCGAACGGGGGAGTGGTTCGCGATGGATCATCTCTCCGTCTCGCCCGACATCGTTTGCTTATCGAAGGGTCTCACGGCGGGGATGCTTCCGCTTGCGGCCACCGTCACGACCGAAGCGGTGTATGACGCTTTCCGGGGCGGGCCGGGAAAGACGCTCTATCACGGGCACACTTTCACCGCGAACGCGCTCGGCTGCGCGGTGGCGTTGGAGAGCTTGAAGATCTTCAAGGATGAGAACGTCATCGAGAAAAACCGCGGCCTCGCGCGGTGGATGGCGAGTCAGACGGCACGCTTCGCGGCGCTGCCGCACGTGGGGAACGTTCGTCAGCAGGGGATGATTTGGTGCCTGGAGCTGGTCGGAGACCGGGCTTCGAAAGCGATACCGAGTCCGGCCAATGGGCCCGGTTGGAAGATTGCCGAGGCGCTTTGGAAGGACGGGTATTGGCTCAGGCCTTTGAGTCAGATGCTTTACGTGCTGCCGCCTTATTCGACGACGGTCGAGGATTTGACACCGCTATTCGATAGGCTCTACATCGAGGTTCAGAACGGAGCGCATTTCTCATGAATTCCATGCCCGGCTTGAAACCTTTCCTCGAGTTCGTGACCGCGACGCCAGAGCGCGAGGCGCAATGGCTCGATATGCTCAGCCAAATGGAATACGTCGGCTGCCGCAAGATTTTGAAGGCCGTGCCTTATGATGCGGTCGACCTATCGGTGCTTCAGCACGCGGCGGAAGAGGCGAGCCACGCGTTCCTCTTAAAGGAGGCAGCGGCACGGCTCGGACGGAGCGGGGCTTCGTGGAAGGGGCCGTTATCCGAGATTGCCTGGACGTACTTTCGGGAGCTCGACACTCGGGTTTCGGCTTTGCAGTCGGATGGACATTATCCGGCCGTGAGCTGGGCGATTGAGCGTCGGGTGATGGAGCTTTACCCGGCTTACCTCGCGGCGACGCGAGATCCTGGCGTGCGTACAGCGGTGTCTGCGATCTTGGCGCAGGAAAAACGGCACGGGGCGCAGTTCGATGCGGTTGAATTTCCGTCTGAAGTGAAGCGCGAGGCGGCTGCCATTGAGGCGGAGCTTTGGGAGACGTTTCACTCGTCGCTTGTAACGGCGTTCGAGGCTTCCGACGCTGGTGGCGGCGCGCGGGTTTAGGCGCCGGGTTCGTCGGCAAAGCAGAACGGCTTGAACGTTTACGATCTAGCCAACAGCGGAAATTATCTTCATCTCGCAGTGAAAGCGAAGGACCGGCGAGGCTTTCAGAACTTCTTAAGGGTGCTCGGATCGAAGCCGGCCATTTTCGTGACCGGGGCGAGGAAAGGGAAGGGAAGGTATCAGGCCTGTTCTGGACTCAGCCTGTCTATACCAGGATCGTGGAGTGGGCAGGGCGCTGGCGTCAGTCCTCCGCTACATCGCTGGTAACAAGAACGCTGTGGAAGCCCATGACACCTGCCAAGCGGAAGACGGCAATTCGCGGCACCCCGAAATCCGCCGGTATACGTCAGGCTGGACGGCGGCGATCGGAAATCCGGCCCAAATAGGCAAAATCCAAAGCCAATTTGCCTGTCGAAGTCTTGGTTAGAACCGAGGCCCTCGTACCGAGTCTTAGCGGCATCGCCCTTGCTCTACCGAAGCTCCGTGTTGAGGTGATTCGTGGTGCAAGGCCAGGCTGAAAAGATTTCGCAAGGTAAGAGAATGGTGCTGGTGAGCTTACTCACGGGTCTAATCGTAGGCACGATGGGGGCGGGACTCTACTTCCGCCACTACTACGTCGTATCTATGTTCGGCGTGTGGCTCGCGGTGGAATGCGGCCTTTGGCGCTTTTCCCATCTCTGGCAGAAACCGGTCGAGTCCACGGCTAATGAGAGTCTGCCTCGCTTGAGCCAGCTCCTCGCCCTCTACGGCAAGTCCGACCCCGGCTCCGAATCCCTCCTTTTTGAAAAGATGAACGAAGCGCGCTTCCAAGGCGCGCTCACCGATTACGAGCGCCGCTGGCTCGATCGGCTGAGGGATCTCATCGAGCTCCGCGCTCTCGCCTTCGGCCAGCCCGGCCGCGGCAAACGCGCCCTTCGCCAAGCTTTCCTTCCCGGCACGCTCCCCGTTTCCTCCGAAACGCTGCCGGAAGATTCGCTCCATTCGATGAACGAACAAGACATCACGGAAAGCGCGGGCGTCGTCGCGGAATTACTCTGGAAGCTCTATCACACGAGCCTGGGTGAGTTCCCGGACCTGTCGTTACTCGCGCAAAAGCTTTTCAAGGATCTCTTTCACGTCTCCGCAGAAAAGGGCCGCGACAAGCTGGAACGGGTGACCGATCTCATGCAACGCCACTACGGCGTGCCGTATCTCATGCTGAACCTGATCCAAAGCAACCGGGCGAGCTGCGCCCGCCGGGTCGCTCAGGCGCTTCTCACGGAAGACGTCCAAATCGACGAAGATTTGCGCTCCGCTCTCTACTGGATGAGCGAGCTTCTCTGGTTCTCGAAAGATCGCACGGAGCCCATCACGGACTTCGAAACGACCATCCGGTATCTCTATCATCTTTGCTTCACGAATCCCGACATGGCGGGTTTTCTCGAAATCGATAGCCAATTCTATTCCGAGTTCGAGACGGTGAATGAGCTCGCCAAGGAAGGCCTCCTCTTCAAAGAGGGCTTGGTCGAAAAGGTCATCGGCCTTTGG
>JAYUGC010000052.1:0-2063 GCA_043767805.1 Pseudomonadota bacterium
GGAAGCGGCTGCCTTCAGCCATTTTCCGTACACGACCGGCTCATATAAAAAAGGCACGATGGGCACGTAGTCCAGGATGCCTTTCGGTGTGAGCTCGTCTTCGGCTTGTCGTCCCCCTGTCCAGATGAGGGGCAGGGCTAAGTCGGGAGTTGAGAAGCCCAAGGCTTGCGTCCCCGAGAGCCACTTGAGATTTCCGGTTTTGTCGACGAGCTTCGCGCCCTTCACGCCGTGAATGAACACGAGAGGCGGAGGCTCGGCGAAGGTGCTTGAACTTAGGAGGGTCAGGAGAAGGATGGTGCGAATGCCTGTCATGGGAAGCATACCTTCAGGGCTCGTGGGTGGACCGTTACTAGAATCTCCGTGTGGCCTAGCGGATCGCCGTCGGCTTCCACCGGCAGCGGCGTGGCGGATCGAATCTCAATCCGCGCGGCTTTGGCTTTCACAAAGGCTAAGTCGTTCTCGAAGTTTCCCGTGTAGAGCTTCGGCAGGCGAGGCAACGTGCGCCATAGCGGCATGCCGCGAACGATGGTGACGTCCAAAAGCCCGTCATCGAGCTGGGCCTTCGCGCCGAGACGCATGCCGCCGCCCGCGAATTGTCCCTTGGCGAGAAAAACGGTGAAGAGCGAGCCGTCGAAAACTTGGCCGTCCATGGTTACGCGGGCGTCTTGGGGCCGGTAATCGAAGAGGGCGGTAAGGGTGGGAAGCGCATAAGCCAGCAAAGCTGGCACCGCGGGCGAAAGCGCTTCTCGCCGGCGCACGACCTCGGCGCCTAAACCAATGGTGGAAGCATTGAGGAAAAAGTGGCGGCGTCCGTTTTCCGCCCATTCGATTTGGCAGACATCCACGGGACGGACGTTCGGTTGTTCGGCCACGTCGAAGGGGTCGCGCTTAGATCCGGCGAACACGCCGCGAAAGTAATCCGACCCGGTGCCCCAATCAGAGAGGGCGAGAGTCGCGGACGGATTGATGGGCTTGCCGTCCTCGAAAAATCCGTTGGCGACGCGGTTCAACGTGCCGTCGCCTCCTACCGCGAAGATCCTATCGAAGCCCTCTTTCAAGGCGGCGCGGGTTTTCTGCTCGGTATCGTCGGCACTTTCAGTCAGTGCGTATGGCGCGTCGCCGTAATGGCGGTGCCAATCGGCTTTCAGCCGAGCGAGCGATCGCTTCACGCGCCCGCGTCCCGCCGCCGGATTGAAGATGCCTTTTAGCTTCACCGTGCCGTCAGTATGGAGGAGGGGCGGGGCAAAGTCATTGCCTCCACCGCGCGAGAGGCTTTACTCTATCTTTGCGTGGAGTCCACCCTGAAACTACCGATGGCAAAAAAGACGCCCCTCAATGCGGTGCTCATCCCTTTGCTGATGGGTATCGGGATGCTTTGGACCTGCCTCATCGCATCCCTTTGCATTCCGATGCACTTAATGAGTCCTCGCGGGGCATATAAATTGCGGCGTGTGTGGGCCAAGGGCGGGCTTTCTCTGCTCGGCATTCATCCCCACTACACGGGGCTCGAAAATTTGCCGAAAGGGGGCGCGGTGCTTGCACCGAACCACGGTAGCGTTTGGGATATTCTGGTCATGTGTCTCGTGCCGATGGATTTCAAGTTCATCGCGAAGCGCCAGCTGTCTCGCGCGCCCATCTTGGGACAGACCCTTACGCTAATGGGCACTTACTGGGTCGATCGGAAGAGTAGTGGCCGCGACATCAGTGTCATGAAAGAAGTGGAAGAGGGTCTCAAAGCGGAAGTTCCGGTTTTGATTTTTCCGGAAGGCACGCGCACCAAGACGGGCGATCTATTGCCGTTTAAGAAGGGCGCGTTTCGGCTCGCGCTGCAAACGGGTAAACCTCTGGTGCCGGTGGCCATCCTGGGTGCTTTCGAGATCTCTCCGCCAAAAGAATTCCCGACCCGCTGGGGCAACGAAATTTACGTCCGTATCGGGGAGCCGTACACGCCCGCTTCCGGCATGACCCCCGAAGCCGTCTCCGCGGAGTTCCGCGCGCGCCTCCTTGCCCTCCTCAAATAGGGGTCAGCCGCCATTTGGTACCAAAAGGTACGCGAGCGCGGT
>JAYUGC010000053.1:0-79069 GCA_043767805.1 Pseudomonadota bacterium
TCGCCCCCCAAGGCCTCAGCTGGCGTGTCGACTGGCTTTTACAACACCCGGGCGCCGCGGGCGTGGTGGGCAACCTCGATAAAACGATGGATGCGGACGGAAACGCGTTCGAGGTCTTCCCGGATTTGGCGGCCATGTACCAGAGACTCCCCGACCAAATCACCTGGGCCGGGATGCATACCCATCGCATCTTTCCCTCCCCTTTGAACGCCACTTTGTTTCGCGCTTCCGTGTTTCGGGACATCGGCCGTTTCGACGAGAAACTCCTGAGGGCGGAAGATAGAGACTTTCTGTACCGCCTCTTGAAACAAGTTTCGCTCGCGCACGTGAGCCGTCCCGTTTTCCAGTATCGCATTCACGACCAGAATATTTCGGTCAGGGCCCAAGGCAATCGGCTCCATGCCTTTACACAGTCGGAGAGCTACCGCATCCTGGTGGACATGGAGCACGGCATTCCCCTTAAGACATGAACCTCGGCGACTCCTTACAGCGCGCGCTCAGCAAGAGGAAGGCGGACCGGTGGCGTGCCGAGGCGGAGAGCCGTGGGCAAACTTTGATTTTCACCCACATCGCGAAATGCGGCGGCACGACTTTCCGGAAAATGTTTTTTGATGCCGCCGCCCACCAGCCCAGAGCTTCTCTCTTCATTCCGGGATTCACGCCCATATCGCACGACGCTGTGATGGGCAGACTCTCGCGGTCGAACCGAAGAAGGCTCGTCATAATCGCTGGACACTTTAATTACGGAATTCACGAGCTGCTCGGCATTCGCAATCCGGTCTACTACACGGTCCTCCGGGATCCCCTGAAGCGAGCTATTTCCCATTACTACTTTTCGATTTACCCCAAGACGAAGAAGCGGCTGAGCCAGCTCTCTCATTCGGAAAGGAGAATACTCCTACCGATCATTTCCAATACGATGACGAAAACGCTCCGGGGAAAGGATTGGTGGGTCGACGGGTGGGACACGGACCCCCTCGAGCTCCGCCGTTTACAAAAAAAAGCGCTCTCCAATCTGATCCACAAGTACCGCTGCTTTGGCCTTTTGGAAAACCTCGACCAGTCTCTCCTGCTATTGAGAAGCCATTTTCCCTGGCTCGACCTAAAGCTCGATCCGCGCCACAGGCTCAATCAGACGACGATAATGGCCTACCAGCCGGAAGCGGAGCCAAGTTTCATCCGGCAGCTCCTAACTAATCTCAACGAGCCTGATAGGGAGCTTTACGCGGGAGCAAAAGCGCACTTTGAGAGCCTCGTTCATTCTCTCACCGCCCCTGCCCCCAGCGACGCTCCAATGCTATAATTTTAGGGCCTCTTCCGTCCGATTTTAACTCCCTGCATCACTAGCCACCCCATGAGCGACCGCGTAAGCTTTGCTTCGGTAAGCCTGTCTTTTGCGCGGGCCTCCAAAGAGCGCAATATCTACAAGCGCCTGGTCACGCGCGCGCCCGCGACTCGCAAAGTTCTCTTCGAAAATCTCAACTTGGCAATCGAGGCGGGCGAAACGGTGGCTCTCGTCGGGCCTAATGGAAGCGGCAAGACCACGCTCCTCAAGCTCGCGGCGGGCATCTTCGTGCCGGAAACGGGCGAAGTGCAAATTGGAGACGAGCTTCAGCCCCAGGTTCGAAGAGAGAAGCTGGGGCTAATGCTCAATACTCAGCTTTTGTACGACGGACTCACGGGCTACCAAAACCTCGACTACACCGCTCATCTCTACGCCTGCCAAGATTTGAGCTCGGTCATTCAAGAGGCCGTCTCTTTCTGGGGGATGGAAGAGTACATCGATGCGTCGGTCCGGAGCTATTCCGCGGGCATGAAAGCGAGACTCGCTCTCGCCCGCGCTACTTTGCACCGGCCGTCCGTACTCCTGCTCGACGAGCCCACGGTATTTCTCGATTTGGACGGCCTCACGCGGCTGAAACATTATCTGCGCACCTCCCCGGTCACCGCCGTCATCACTACCCATCAGGAAACCGCCTTCGCTGAAGTCTTGAACCGAGTCATCCCGATCGAAACTTTAGAGACAAACTAAACAACGCCCGTGGAAAAACTTCTCCCTCTGCAGCGGTTCCTTTTTAACTTTAGGGCGCTCCCGCGCCCGCGGTGTTTCTACGGCCTCTTCAAGAAAGAGTTCGCACTGCAAAGCTCGAGCAGCTTGAGTCTCGTCAATAAGCTCATCATCGGCCCCCTGGTCAGCCTCGGCACCACCGGCATTCTCTACGGCAGCTTCTTTCGCACGCACCCCGGCTCGACCCTCGGCGGGATGAGCGCGGACAACTACGTTATCTTCGTCGCCATCGGCTTTTTGATGCACACGTATTTGAACGCGGGCTACTACTGCTTTTCGACAAAAATCCTGAACGAAGTTTCTTCGGGGACTTTGCAGATCCTCTGGATAGCCCCTTACCACCGGGTTAAAGCTCTGCTCAGCATGGCGAGCATGGAGGGGCTACGATGTTTCGTCGTTTTGCTCCTGTCCCTACTCATCGCGGGCCTTCCTCATCGGCCGTTCCTGGACGCGCTTAGCCTTCAGCTTCTGTGCTACTTCGTCTTCGTGCCGATATGCCTGACCATAGGAGCCATTCGCGCGATGGTCATGCTACTAAATAACGACCTCGCCGAAATTCTCGATCACGGTTATCTCATCTTCGTTCTGACGGCCTGTCCTTACATCCCGGGCACCCTTCTCCCTAAAATCTTGCAGCCATTCACGCAAATCAACCCGGGCTATCATTTCGGCTACGTCATGCGCAGCACCTGGGAACGCGGCTTTCACGCCCCTATTCATCTCTGGGCGGCGGGGCTGCTCGGCGGTTCCGTCCTGGCGTTCGCGTACTTGCTCTGGGGAAAATACCGCAAGCAAATCGTAGAGCGCTGCTTTCTATAAGCGCTACTGCGGATAGTAAGAGAACGTCGCTCCGCTCGCCGATACCAGGTCGGAGGCCAAATAGCGCGTCGATAGATTCATTGCTTCGATATGAGAGCGGAAGGGATGAGGGGTCAAAAAGTCGAGGAACCTGTCCTCGAAGCCAGGCCAGAACGTCGCCATCAACTTTAGATTTCGGTAAATGTAGTAGGTCGCCCGCGCTCCCACGCCAAAAGATTTCGAACCGTGGTGATAGACGAAAAGATCGTCGGCGCAGACACTTTCAAAGCCCTTCTCTTTCGCGCGAAACGAATAATCCACGTCTTCCCAGTACCCGGCCCCGAACGCGAGCTCAAAGGCGCCGAGGGCGTCGATCACTTCCCGCTTGATGGCCATGCAACAGCCGAGGCCCGCGGGAATGCTTGGGTAAGCGCGCGGCGAAACCTCGGCTAGGCGATCGCAAAAATCAGAAAAGGATCCGTCGGGAAGGTAGTTCGCGACGAACGCCTTCGGAAAAGAAAGATAGTAAGCGCAGCTAAAAAGCGGGCTCACGATGCCTACCGAAGGGCGTGACTCGAGGGCGCCGGTCAGCCGCTCTACCCAGCGTCGCGGCACGAGAGTGTCTGAGTTTAGTAAAAGGAGATCGTTTCTACTTTGGCGAAAGCCTTGATTCGCCGTGAGCAGAAAGCCTTGGTTGGTGTCGGAGCGATGCACTTTGAGATGCCTATGAGCCGCGGCGAGCCCGAGCAGATAAGGCTGTACCTCGGGATCGGTACTCGCATCGTCGAAAAGATAAATGGGATGACGGGGATCGGTGTGCGCGAGAACCGCCGCCATACACGCCTTCAAGGCGGCAAGCGCGTTGAAGACGGGAATGACGATGTCGAAAGTTCTCAAAACAATGCCGCCTGGGTGCCGCGCTTGGGGTTACTGCAATCTCAATCGAAAGATGATCTTTGGATGAAGATCGCCGCTCGGGGCTCCACTCCAAGTACCCCAAGTCTCGGCGACTTTCCAGCCGGTTTCCGCAAACCAAGCCCGCCACTGCGCTTGGGGAAACATCCGAATCCCGGTTTTCAATAACTCGTAGCGTAATCCGTGGTGAGACACCGCATGCTCCCAAACCACTTCATTGGGTTCCTTACCGACGTACGTTCTTTCCCAGAGGTGGCGGCTCGCCGTCTCGCCCACGGAGGCCTTGAACAAGTAAGTCCATTTTCCCTTCAGCCACTCCGCGCGGTGGAGATCCCAAAAAGGCAGATGGTGCACGTCGATGAAGGCTTCTCCCGTGGGGACACAATGCGCTTTAAGCTGGGTGAGCGTTTGCCGAATTCGTTCCTCGGAGCCCACGTGCTCGAGGCCGTTATTGAGCGACACGATCGTGTCGAACTTCCGTCCCAGGGAAAGCTCGCCCGCATCTTGATTGACGATCTCCAGAAGCGATCGTCGCTCGGGCGGAAGCAGCGCCTTTCTTTCTCTCGCCGTCTCCAGCATCGCTTCCGAGTTATCGACAAGAGTGCAAGGAGTTCCTTGACGAGCCAGGGCCTCCGCGAGCCGACCCGCCCCTCCGGCGAGATCGAGAACTCCGCTCTCGTTCCCTTGGCACAACCGGGTCAAATTTTCCACGGCACCATCGCCCTGACAGAAAAGAGACTCGTAGAAGAGCGCGTGACCATAATCCAGCCCGTGTGCCCGCATCCGCAGCCCTTCGCGGCTCGGCGGAGCCAGCGGCAAAAGGGGTTTCAGCCAGGACTTAACCACCGGAAACGCGAGCCACGGATGACTCATTCTTTCAAAAGCCCACGAGAAAACCGGAGCGCGCAAATAACGGTACTTCAATCGCCCGATCTTCAAGCCAAGCGGCGAATGAAAAATACCGCGGTACAGCCGGTGCTGAAGACGGGAATGAAAAAACAAAACCCTCGAAGCTAGCCGGAAGAGCGGGTGCTTTACGGGGAAAGCGCCGACCTGAACCACCTTACCGAGCAAATGTTCCCGGCAAATCCATCCGTCGGCTTTGAAGTTCGCATCTCCCTTCAGAAGCCATTGCGTGTAATAGCCTTGCCCCACGCGCTCGAGAACCCGGTGGCAAATGCGGGTGCCCTCGCGGTTATAGACGACGAGATCCCCAGGAGTCAGCTCATCCAGAACAAGCGGATCGACGATAATCTCGCTTCCGCTTCGCAAAAGCGGCCACTGACTCGGGCCCAGGCAGGTCAACTTCATTTGCCAAGGCATCGTGGAGTTTGAGTGCGTCATGAGTCGAAGAAATCTTAACACAAGCTCGCATGGACGAACTCCCGCGCTTCAGCTAAGGGTGGAAGCACATGGCGCCCCGTCTTCTTCATGTGCTTCACTCTTGGGAAACTCCCGGGGGAACTGAGCTCTTGGCAAAGCATCTCATCGACGCGCTCTCCCGTCGTTACCAGAGCTCCGTCATCTATCCGAGAAACGCCTGGCAACAAACGCCGGCGTTACATCCCGTTTCCAGCGGACGATCCGTGGTGTGGCGGCTGGAGCGGCCTGTTTGGGCCTCTCCCCTAAATGTCATGGGATTTCCCACCACCTGGGAGGACCCGGCGGTGGAAGCGAAATTCGACGAGCTGCTCCGAATGGAAAAAATAGAGCTCGTCCACTTCCATCACTTTTCCGGCTGGGGCACGTTTCGTCTCGCCGAGATCGCGCGTACCCACCATCTTCCCGTTGTGCTCGGCCTCACGGATTTCTTTTTGCTTTGCCCCGACTGGACGTTGCGCGGCCCCGACGGGCTTCCCTGCGGAAAACGGCATTCCGCCGACGGCTCCGATCTCTGCGGCGACTGCTTTGCCTCGAAGACCACTTCCCTCGGGCCCACTCCGGTCAACGCGGCTTGGAGCACGAGCTACTTGCAAGAACGACTGGCGAGAGCGCGCGCCCTAGTCGACCAAGCGGACCGTCTCGTCACTCTGTCTCACTTTCTCGCCGAGCGTTTGTCCGATGGATTGGGCCATCCGCTTTCTGATTTCCAAGTCATTGCTCCCAGCCTAGGACAAAATTTTCAGCCGCTGGAAGCGCCTTCCGTGGAAGGACCGCTGCACATCGCGTTTCTCGGCTGCTTCGTCCCCCAAAAGGGATCCCGTTTCTTTTTAAGCCTCGCCAAGGCTCTGCACGGGAAAGGCTATCGTTTCTCCGTCGTCGGAGCCTGTCCCAACGAGGACCCTCTGACTTTTTCCAAGCTCGGCATCGAAAGCCGCGGCCGTTACGAGCCCGATCGGCTTCCCGCTTCGCTCAGAGACGTGGATGTCGTACTCGTTCCTTCACAGTGGGAGGAGACGTACGGGATGGTGGTCACGGAAGCTCAAGCCTGCGGCGTTCCTGTCGTCGCCTCCGATCTCGGGGCGATTAGCGAGCGAATCGTCGACGGGGTGAATGGATTCACCCGTCCGGCTTACGACTTGGAAGCGTGGGTCTCGCTTCTAGAGTCTCTTGGCTCCGATCGAAAGAAACTGCTATTTGTCCGAGAAGAGCTAAAGAGAAACCCGGTTTGTCTCCAATCGGAAGGCAGACATTTCGTGCAGGCTCACGCGGCGATTTACGACGAGTGCTTAGATTCGAAAAGTCGCCTGGCGATCCCTGAGCCTTTTCTGCAAAGGCCCCTCAATGTTGCCGTACCGACGGGACAGAGTCTTAAGCAATAAGCTGGCCGTGATGGCGCGCTGATTGCTTTTCCAATAGTTTCGAAACGCGGTGCCTTGCGCGAGCCGCTTTACCGCGCAGACCGCTTCATCGAATTTCTGCTCGAAGCGATCGCCTACTTTGAGAAACGCATCCGGCGCTTCCTCGCAAAAAAGCGTTTCGTCGTAGCCGCCCACGGCTAGGAGCGCCGAGCGGCGCCAGGTCGTCGCGCTGTGAATGATTTGATACGGCGTCGCCAAATCCCAGCCCGGCACGAAGCCGGGAGCGGGCAGAAGCCTCGGTGACGGGTCGTCCTTGGACTCCACGAGGGCCCTCCCCCAGACGACGCCGACCGTAGGGTGAGAGGCCAAAATCGTGCCGTGGCGTTTCACTTTCTCCGAGTAAAAGGCATCGTCCGCGTCGAGAACGGAGACGAACTCGCCGCGGGCTTCGTTGAGTAACCGGTTGCGGCATCGAGGCACGCCTTGGCGCTTGGCGTTTCGAAAACAGCGCACCGTAATCGGCAAAGTCTTTAGATAATCCCAAGTTCCGTCGTACGAGCCGTCATCTAAAATCAGAAGCTCCCAATGCGGGCTGGTCTGAGCGAAGACGGACTGCACCGCTTGCTCGAGGGTAGATCTCATCTGATGCGCACAAATGACGACGGAGGTAAGAGGTTGGCTCACTCCCCTCTACATACTTGAGATCCCGGTGATAGAAAAGTAGTGGCGGTTGACCCTTATCTCACTATGATTTGGCCGTGACTCTGACATTCTGCTCCATCATTTGTAGGAATTATCTCGCGCAGGCACGAGTGCTCGCGGCTTCCCTGAGAGAGCACCACCCCGAGTCGCGCCTGGTGGTTTTGGTGGTCGATGCGACGGCGGCCTGGGCCGGGGACCAAACGGAGCCGTTTGAAATCCTTTCGCTCGAAGCACTTCATCTAACCAACGTCACCGATCTCTGTTTCCAATATTTTCTTTGGGAGCTGACCACGTCGGTAAAGCCTCGTTTCTTGAAATTTCTTTTCGGTCGGGGCGCGGAGAAGCTCGTCTACCTGGACCCCGATATCGTGGTCTACCATCCGTTGAAGCCGGTCGAGGCCTGGCTCGAAACGAGCCCCCTTCTCCTGACTCCGCATGTGACCCAGCCCTGTTCCGAACGAAGCTCTCTGCGCGATCGCGAACTGCTTCTCTACGGCACCTATAATCTGGGCTTCATCGCCTTGAAGGCCGGGGAGACGGCCGATCGTTTTCTCGACTGGTGGGGAGAGAAACTCGAGCGAGGGTGCCGCGCGGATCCCGCCAATGGTTTTTTTGTCGATCAAAGATGGCTCGACGTGGCTCACGCTTTTTTTGAGGGCGCCCGCGCCATCCGGGAGCCGGGCTACAACGTGGCGTTTTGGAATTTGTCTTACCAGCCCATCCACTGGAAGGGCTCGTCGCCTTGGGTGCCGAGCTCGCCCTGTTACTTTTTTCATTTCTCCGGATTTCTTCCGCAATTTCCCGAGAGCGTTTCCAGGCATCCGCGCAAACCTATTTCCATGAATGAGGTGGGGGAAGCGCGGATCTTGTACCGCCGCTATGCGGAGAGCTTGAAAGCCGCAGGGTATGAGGAGACTCACTCTCAGCCGTACGCTTTCGACCGTTACGACAACGGGGAACCCATTTCGAAGGAGGCTCGGCGCTTTTACCTGGACCTCACGGCCGAAGAACGGCGCTTTGGTAATCCGTTTGCCACCGACGGCAAGCAGTCGTTTCACCGCTTCTGGAACGAGACGCAGGCCAAACAAAGCGAGCGCCTCTCAGCCGATCGCGCCTTTAGCTTCGTCGAGAAAAAACGGAACAGCGAGAAGAGCCCGCTCCTTTAAGGACAGAGAAACGCGATCTCGTCCAAGGTCTTTTCATCCAGACGGATGAACTCGGGCCGGGCGTAATCGAACTTCGAAGGCGCCTCGGCACTACCCAGGGAAGTTTCTTCCAGAAGCTGGTTTTCCACCATGAAGGAGACGAGGCCCTTCAAATGATCGATCTCCGTCGGGTTGCTCACGACGTCAGTGGCGCTCAGAAAAGCGTCGAGGCGCTGAGGCTCTTTGAAGAACTTCAGAAGCGACTCGGTGCCTTCGCTGAAGTAAAACATCTTCCCGGTGTTCAGCTGAATGACGACAAGCTGGCCCAAAACCTGGCGATAAACGACTGAATCGGGTGTGAGGTAGAATTCTTTGGCCATGGTTGAGCCTCGCTTAATATACGGATCGACGTAACCCTACTGACTTCGATTCCCCTATGGCAAGAACTTTTGTCCGGAGTTAGAGTCCGCCCATGCCTGGTTCCGGTCTTTCTCGCCCTCCCGAACTCTCCGTGCTCATTGCTTTTCACAACGAGAGAAAATTTTTGCGCGGCGCAGCAGAAAGTGTCCTGCGGGAAAACCTGAGCGCGATCGAAGTCGTCGCCTTCGACGATGGCTCCACCGATGACAGTCTGGATACCATTCGCGACCTTCCCGTGCGCTGGCACCGAAGGGAGAGCAACGCGGGCCCTGCCTCGGCGAGAAACGGGGCTCTCGCCCAAGCTCGCGGAGAATGGATCACCTTTCTCGACGCCGACGATCGCCTGGTGCCGCGCAGTTTGGAATCCCGGTTGCTGTGGCTCAGAAATAATCCGGAGGAACGAGGCGTTCTGGGGTCCATGGGACGAGTCATCGGACCCGACGGCAACCCTCTGCGCGCCTTTCAAAAGGTCACCTACCCATTGCCCCCCAGCCGGCTCGACGCGGATTTTCTGTTAAAGAATCCCTCTTACCCGGCCGTCATGTGGCTCGGCGTGTTTCACCGCTCTTTGATGGAGAGCGTAGGCCGATTCGATGAAAGCCTATGGCACGACGACGATCGCGATTTTCTCATTCGCCTTCTCAAAGTGAGTCCGCTCGAGGTGCTCCCCATTCCCTGCGTGGACTACCGCATGCACGCCAAAAATCTTTTTTTTCATCTCCAAGGATTTCCGAAGAGGCAGAGGCCCCTGGCAGAGGCGACGAGATGATTTCACGGGACTTGCTGCGAAGCCACGAGATCGAGGGACTTCACGTGGGTTGCCGCAATCAACTGCTACCCGGATGGCTTAACGTCGATATCACCGAGCGGGTGAGCGCGGTTGGAACAGACGTCGGAACGACGGGGCTGCGCCGCCTGGACTCGGGCGCCTACTTCCTGCGTCACGACGCCTCTCAGCCCTTTCCGCTAGAGTCCGGCGCGTTTCAGAAAATCTTTTCCGAGCACATGATCGAGCATTTGACGCTCTCTCACGGCGCGAAGTGGCTAACGGAAATGTTTCGAGTGCTAGCTCCTGGCGGCGTACTGCGCCTTTCCACTCCAGATCTCGGCAAATACGTGGAAGGGTACTTGGATCCCGAGAGCCGTTTCTATAAGGCACACCGAGAGCAGCTGATGGACGAGCACTTCGGAGTCCCGGCGAGAAAGTCCTGGATGCTGAATCAAATTTTCATGCTCTGGGAGCACCGCTGGATCTATGACTTCGAGGAAATTATTTACGCCGGCCAGCAAGCGGGCTTTCGAAGAGCGGATATCCGGCGCCGGGAGTATCGCTTGGGCGCCCTCTCCGGACTGGATCAACCGAGCCGCCGAGACGAGAGCCTTTATGTCGAGCTAACCCGCGATACCTAAGATTTTTTCTCGAGAAGTACGCCGGTCTGATACCCATAGGCCTCTCGGGTGACGGAGAGCACTTTGAACCCGCCCTCAACGAGACGACGGAAACTCTCGCCGGTATAGAAGACGAGAAATTCATTCTCTATCTCCAAGACTAACCGAGCCCAGGTCCGAGGGTTCTCCTGGTAGATCGCGCTGCCGAATAAAGTGAGGGCCACCCAGTTATCGTTCCAGGGCGGCTTCGAGAGAAGGTCCACCGTGTGCTCGTCCAGAATCGTGACGTAAAGACGTCCCTTCTCGCCGAGCACGCGATGCAACTCCATGAGCCACGAGTCGGTCCTCTCATTGATGTGAGTAAAGACGGACATGGCATAGATCAGATCGAAATAGCCATCTTCGAAAGGTAAACGCGGGTGCGGCGTCGTCGTCGCGAAATGAAAGGGCGGGCTTAGATTCTGCCGACACCAGTCTATTTCTTCCTCTCTAAGATCGACTCCCCAAATCTCGCGCCCTTCGGCGAGCGGGAAGAAATGCCGCAGAGTCCGGCCAATGCCGCACCCGAAATCCAGAGCCCGGCCGCCGGGCCGCAAAGTAAAATGAGACGCTTCGATAACTTGCCTCATGACGTCGTAATCTTGGGAATCGAGAAACAAGGCGGGGTCGGTCCCGTACTTGACGACCATGGCTTCCGAAGGAAGCGCGGCCACTAATCGCCCCTCGCTCTGACGACTCATCCAGGCATAGTCCAGGAGAGGCGCGGGACGGACGCGAGTGCTCAAATACTTGTCCACTGAGCTCAGAATCCTGGCCCGATCAGAGTCCATGGGAGACTTATACCCGCACCGATTTCCCTTTGATACCGGCGATGACTAACGCTGCGCTCCTCCTTGAGAGCGCCGACCGATTGGCCTAGCCTTCTCTCATGAGCAAGCAGGGACGCACTCTATTTTCCTACCCAGTTCTTTTTTGGGGGGTGATCGCGCTGACGCTGGCTCTGCGGCTTCTCGGCTTAAACCGGGGCCTATGGATTGACGAGTACAGCTCGCTCACGTTCGCGAGCAAAGAAGGCTTTTGGGCGACCGCCTTTGGTTACAACAATCCCCCCCTCTACTACCTCCTCTTAAAAGCCTGGCGGCACCTTGGCACCTCTGAGCCGTGGATACGGTTACTTTCCGTGGGGCTTTCCGTTGCCACGGCGGGCGTGCTGATGACAAGTCTAAAGCCTCGCTCGAAGACGGCCGCGCTCGTGGCCGGCGTTTTGTTTGCCACCCTCCCCGAGATGCTGAAGTACGGCTCCGAAATCCGCGCGCATTCCCTTTTTTTGCTCGCCACCGTCGGCGTTTTCTTTTTCGCGGACCGGTTTAGCCGGACGTGGAACGACAAAAGAGCGCTTCTCGGTCTCGGCGCCTGTTTGCTTTTAGCCATGTTCACGCAATCGATTGGGCTCTTTCTCTTGGGCGCGGTCTTTGCCTTTCTTCTCTCCTCACGTCTTCTCTCGGGAGAAGCGGTGCCTTGGAAGACACTCGCTAGGCTTGGACTCGCCGCACTCGTGGTAACGAGCCTCTTCGCGCTTTGGCTCGCTCCGCATCTGAGTCAAAGAGATTGGATTCCTTCGGTCACTTGGATACAAGCCGCGAAAGTTTTCTTCGAGTCTTTGGGAGTGCCCGCTCGCGCGCTCAGCGGAAAAGCCGCGGGTTTCGACGAGCTTGCCGCCACCCCTGCGCTGGAAAAAATCGGTCTGGTCTGGGTGCTACTCTCCCTCTGCACGCTACTTTGTCTCGTCCCTTTCGGAAATTGGCGAAAGCACGCGCCTTACTTTTATGCGTTTATCGCCCTGTGGTTACAGCTCGTGTTCTGCTCTTTGTTTTTCCGGCCGGTCTTGATCGGCCGCACCGCTCTGATGACGCTCATACCGCTCGTCGCTTTCCTCGCGCTGCAAACCGCTTCCCTTCGCCGGCCGGCGCGAACCGCGGCCTTTGCCGCACTGGCGAGCCTTTGTCTGATTTCCTCCTTCACTTGGGCCAGATGGGGAGCTTATCTGTCTCAGGAAAACTGGAAAAAGGTTTTCACCATTTTGGAACGTGAATGGCATGCCGGTGACGTGCTCATTCTCGCGCCGTGGTGGCTCGGCAAGGAAGGCATCGGCAAATATCATTTCCCCGTCCCCGAGCCTGACGTCATGGCACTGCATCGCCCGGATGACGATGTGGGTTACCAGCAAAAGCGGTTCAAGACTTATCTCGAGCAAAAACTGAAAACGGATCCCGAGTCCCGAGTCTTTCTCATTACGCGTAAGTTTCAGCCCACGGAGTGGACGGATATTTTAGTTCCGGCGCTGGGCTCCGTGCCCGCGAAGCTGGTGGAAGGCCCCGTGCGTCTCTATCTTTGGAAGACGCCGCTCAAAGCGCCGAAAGTCGCAAACGGTAATACCTTCGAGCGGATGAGATGACGCCAGGCTTCATCGATACTAACCATCTCCCCCGTTGACTGCCCTCGGGATCCGAAACTACGCTCTATTTAAGTCCTCTCAAACGAACTCAATCTAAATGGCGCGCATTTACGTTTATTGCCCGGATCTCAACGTGCCCATCGGAGGAGCAAAGATGCTCTACCGGCACGTCGATATATTGAGAGAGCTCGGGCACGAAGCGTACGCTTTGCATCGATCGCCGGGTTTTCGCTTTACCTGGTTCGGCAACACGACACCCGTTCAGCATGACGCCGAGATAAAACTCGAGGCGGAAGATTTCTTGCTGGTTCCCGAGATCATCTCGATTCGGGTCTTGCGCCAGTATCCGCGCGCGAAAAAGATCGTGTTCAATCAAAACGCCTACAACACTTTCCTTTCTTTCGCGCTGAACGAAGCCGAAGACTTCTGCCCTTACAAGAAGGCCACCGGCTTTCTGGCTTCTCTCGTCGTCTCCGAGGACAACCGCGCCTACTTGAGCCACGCTTTTCCCGATCACAAGATTCACCGCCTTCATTACTCCGTGGACGCAAAGCTGTTTCACCCGCGGGAAAAAAAGAAACCGCAAATCGCTTTTATGCCGAGGAAGAACTTCGGCGATGCCATGCAGGTCTTCGGCATTCTGAAGGCGCGCAAAGCCCTCGAAGGTTTTACGATCAAGCCCATTGATGGTAAGTCGGAGGAGGACGTCGCCGCCTTGCTGCGGGAGTCGGCGTATTTTTTCAGTTTCGGTTACCCCGAAGGCTGCCCGATCCCTCCCTTGGAGGCGATGTTCAGCGGGGCTCTGGTGGTGGGCTATCACGGGCGCGGCGGCCGGGAGTACTTTCTTCCTGAGTTTTCTTACCCCGCCGAGGTAAACGACATCATCGGCTTTGCGTCCCAAGCGGAAGCGGCGCTGTCTCTCTGGAAGCGCGAGCCCGGAGTGTGGGCTGAGAAAACGGCGGCGGCCCTTGCTTACGTTTCCGACACGTTCAACCTAGCTCGGGAGAAAGCCGACATCGAATCGGCCTGGCGATCCCTCACGGCGAAGAGTTGAGGGCCGCGCGTTGATTGAGCGCCGCCTCTAGGCGGCCTACGAGCGGGGCAAAAGGCTCTCGCTCCTGGAAATCGTATAAATCGGCGGGGTAGTTAGGCCAGAAGCGGGAAAGAATGATCTCGCTCCGACGCCGGAGGGCATAGGGTTTCTGCCCTTCTCCGAAGGAAGCATTCCCCTGATGGTAGATGAAACAATCGTCGGCACAGGCGATCCCGAAGCCCGCCCGCGTCGCCCGGTAGCAGTAGTCCAGCTCTTCGCCGTACCCGTGCAGAAAAACTTTGTCGAAGTAACCGATGGAACGAATCACTTCGCGCCGAATCCACATGCAGTAGCCGATGGCGACGGGGAGCTCCGGATACTCTTGATGCGAGACCGAGGCCACGAGCTCGGCGTACTCCGCGAGCGAAATCCCCTTGGGCATCTCGTTGGCGTGGTTGAGCTTCGGAATGGAGAGAAGAAACCCGTTATTGGTGAGCGGAGACACGATGCCAAGGTTTGCCCGGGCATTGAGACAAGCCTCCAGCTTATCCAGCCACCCAGAGGTAACTTGAGTGTCGGAGTTGAGCAGCACGATATCGCCCTCTCCTTGCACCATGCCGCGGTTTGCGGCCGCGACGAAGCCAGAGTTCTTTTTCAACTTGAGAGAAGTGACGCGCGCGTGGCTCAGCGCATAACTCTCCAGCAACGGAGCGATGGCCGGATCGGTGCTTCCATCGTCGATGAGAAGGAGGCTGTGGCGCTCGTCGGAATGGGTCAAGACGCTGTCAAGGCAACTTCGAGTCGCGGCAACCGCATTAAAGATGGGAATGACGATTTGAACGCGGGGCTTGATTTGAAAAGCTTAAAGGGCGGCAAAATGCTTTTCAAGCACGGCCATGATAACTTCCGGCTCATGGCTCAGGCGGGAAATGACGGTTCGGTTGTCTTTAACCCTCAGTTGCGGGAGCTCCTCTTTCGTTGTCTCCGTCCGCCGGGAATCCGCTCTGCGGCGAAACAGGCACATCGGTTTTTCGCGGGCTCTTCTGCCCGGGCCTTGCTTCGATGCGAGAGCGTGAGGTCAGTGACTTTGCGGGGGGGGACCCTCAGCCACTTTCTCCCCGCCGTGTCCGACATCGATCTTACCTTGCACGTGGATAGCCCCGAAAGCGAAGCAAGCTGGGTGCGGACGATGTTCGCCTTGAGAGAAGCGTACTGCCGGTCGAAGACCTTCGTGCCAGCTCTCGGAGAAGTTTTGATTCTGGACCGGCAAGATCGGGAGTTTCTCGAGGCAAGCAAAAGCTTTTTGCTTTTCTCCTCGTCCCCCGAAAAAGTCCTCGCGGGAGAAAATCTGTGCATCCAGTACTCGGCACGCCCGACCGACGCGGGCAGCTTCATGAACGCCATTTCGCTCTACGAGCTCGCCTTCAGAAAAATGCGCCAGTTCGCCACCGGAGAGTTGCCGCACTTGAGAGAGGCCGAGATCCGTCGCGATCTAAAAAAGATTTTGAGACAAGCAGGGCGCGCCGTAGGAACGGATCTTTCGCTATCTCAGCTTTTCGCTCTCGCTTTCGAAAGACTCGACGAGCTGGCCACCAGGTTACTCGCTAAAACGTTTCCGCCCACGACGGGAGAAAAGCTCGGACCCTGGCGATCCCCGCCTCAGGAAACTTTTCCCGAAGAATCCGAGACAGGCGTCCAGTGGTGGCTCGGTATCACCTGTGCGGTGAGAAAAAAAGGCAAGTTCAGCTGCGCCAGTGATTCCAGAAGGTTTCTCTGGGAGCCTTCAGCGCCAGCTTTCACCAAGGATTTGTTCGAAGCGGTGAACAAGAGGTTCGATCGTTCTTTTTTCCCGCTCTCCGTCTTGTCTCCCGCCGCGGAAAAGTGCCGGCTCATGGGACTCACGTTAAATCTGGCGCTCCTTGGCATTCCGGACGTTCCCGAGAGCTGGCTGGAAGATCCCGAGCTCCACCCTCCGCTGCTTTCTTTCGTACGTGAGCGCACGTACGAAATGGCGGTCATGCAATATTTCCTGATGCCGTTTCATCTCGTGGCGCTCAGTTACGATAGAACCCGGGAATGGCTGAAAGAGCTTTGCGCTCGCACCATGATGCTGGAGACCGGTATTTTTTCGCACGGCTGGGGACCAGTCGAAAAATCCAAGCTATTCCATGCCCCCCATCTCTGGGAAAAAACCCACGACCTCACCTTCGACCCCCACGACCCACTCCACATGCCGCTCGTCTACCGAACGCTGTCCGAGATCAGGTCCGAGCTGACCCCGTTTGGCCGCGCTAGATAAAGTCCGACTTCGCCCCAATATTTTTCGTCGAAGCGTCTTTAGGAGGGGCTTGCCGAGTCGTAGCCCAGCGGCCCTAAGGCCGCCAGCGAAGAATGGTGCTCGATAGGAGATTCGAACTCCTACAGGTTTCCCTACACGGTCCTGAGCCGTGCGCGTCTACCAATTCCGCCAACCGAGCAACACATCGGGGGCATATAAGAGATTGCCGGGCCCCCTCACAGGAACTAGGTATTTAACTGTTTCAAAAAGATTTGTCCAGGATTGGGGCGGCGGCTGAAATAGTGAAACGACAGGGCTTTTTCATCTCTTTTGAAGGCGGGGAAGGGGCTGGAAAGTCCACTCAGCTTCGCCTTTTGACGGACTGGTTGCGAAAGAACGCTCAGGCTCCGATCCGCACTTTGGAACCGGGCGGCACGCCGATTGGCGAAAAAATCCGGGATCTTCTGCTCGATCCCGCCAACGGGAAGCTGTCTCCCCGAGCCGAGCTCCTCCTTTATGAGGCCGATCGCGCCCAGCACGTCCAAGAAATCATCCTTCCCAAGCTGAAGGAAGGCGCCATCCTGGTCTGCGATCGCTACGGCGATTCCTCCATGGTCTATCAAGGGATCTGCAGGAAGCTCGGCGAGGCCCGGGTCGCCGACCTAAATCATTTCGCCACTCAAGGCATCAAGACCGATCTCACCATCGTCCTCGACCTCCCCGAAAAAGAAGGCTTGAAGCGCATCCGCCGCCGCCTCGAGGAAGACGGGGAGCTACACGGCATCCGCCGCCGGGTGAAGCTCGATCGCCTGGAGCGGGAGAAGGCCGATTTTCACCACCGGGTCCGGCTCGGATTTTTAAAGCTCGCCCGCCGCGAGCCGAAACGCATTCGCATCCTCGACGCGAGCCAAAGCGTCGAACTAGTCTTCGAACAGGTCCGCGCGCTCGTATTGCCTGGGCTGAAAAGGAGGAAACTATGGAAAGGCGAGTAGGTTTGGGACTCTTGGGTCTCTCCGGTAACGAAGGTTTGCAAAAGCGCCTCTCCAATTACCTCATGGGCGGCCGCATCCATCCCGCGCTCATACTGGCGGGTCCCGATCGCGAAGCGAAGTTCGCGCTCGCGCGCAATATCGCGAAGTTTCTCATTTGCCGGGAGCTTGGCGGCCGAGGTTTCTGCGAAACGTGCTCGGTGTGCCGCCGCATCGAGAAAGAGCTCCATCCCGACGTGCTGACTCTGAAAGAAGAGCCGGACGAGCCCATCAAGATCGACACCATTCGCGAGATCATCCATCAGATGACGGTGAGCCCCATGGAGGCGACCCACAAGATTTGTATTTTGGACGAGTGCCACCGCATGAACACGGCGGCGGCCAATGCCTTCTTGAAGACCCTCGAGGAACCGGGAGAGAACCGGCTCTTTCTGCTACTGACCTCTCAGCCCGGCTCGCTTTTGCCGACGATTACGTCGCGCTGTCTCGAGTTCTCCCTGAAGCCGCAAGCGATGGAAGCCGAGGTGGAGTTTCCTCCCGAGCAGGAGGCCCTGTATCGTCAGTTCCTGCAATCGGGTGACACCACGGAGCTTATCGCCGCGCTGAAAGAAAAGGAAGACGCCGTTCGCTTCGCGCGCTTTCTCCAAAAAGAATCGCGGGACGAAGCCAGTGGCGCCCAAGCCGCTCCCGATGTTTTCGATCGGTTCGAAGCGGCTCTCGAGCTCGAGGGCCGATTGCGTTCAAATGCCAACTACGGTTTAATGGTGGACGGCTTTCTCCGCTCTCATTATTTGCCTTCCGGGGTTTAAGTGGAACCTTACTACATCACGACGCCCATCTATTACGTCACCGATGCCCCGCATATCGGCCATCTGTATTGCACCGTCGCGTGCGATATCATGGCGCGCTATCAGCGGCTTCGAGGCAAGGACGTCTGGTTTCTCACCGGCACCGACGAGCACGGCCAGAAGATCGAAAAGAAGGCGAAAGAGAACAACGAAACACCTCGCGCTCTCGCCGATCGCGTCGTCGAGCGCTACCGCGAAGCTTGGAAAGTGTACGGGATCGAGAACGACGACTTCATTCGCACCAGCGAGCCCCGCCACATCGAAGTCGTGCAGGAGTACGTGTCTCGTCTGATGAAGACGGGCGACATTTATTTGGGCAGTTACGAAGGCTGGTACTGCGTCCCCGACGAGACGTATTGGACGGAAACCCAGCTCGTCGACGGCAAATGCCCCGACTGCGGCCGTCCCGTGGAGCGGCTGAAAGAAGAGAGCTACTTCTTCAAGATGTCGAAGTACGAAAAGGCCTTGCTCGAGCACATCGAGAAGAACCCGAGCTTCATCTTCCCCGAGTCCCGCAAGAACGAAGTCTTGGGCTTCATCAAACAAGGCTTAAAAGACATCAGCATCAGCCGCACCACCATCGAATGGGGCATTCCTATGCCGGCGGACGATAAAGCCACCAAGTCCCACAAGGTTTACGTTTGGTTCGACGCGCTTACCAACTACGTCTCTGCTTTGGCGCCTTTCGAGAAGGGCTCCAAGTTCGAAAAGTTTTGGCCGACCGCCGTGCATGTGGTGGGAAAAGACATCCTTCGCTTTCACGCGGTCTATTGGCCGACGTTCTTGATGGCCCTCGGCTTACCGTTGCCGAAGCAAATCGTCGCACACGGCTGGCTGACGCTCGCCAATAAGAAAATCGGCAAATCGCTCGGCAACGCGGTCAATCCGCTCGAGCTCGCACAAACCGTCGGCGTGGACGGCATGCGCTACTTCATGTTCCGCGAGTTCGTCTTCGGCCTCGACGGCGAATACTCCGAAGAGACGCTCTATAACCGCGTGAACTCGGATCTCGCTAACGACTACGGCAACTGCGTGAGCCGCACCTGCGCGATGATCTTGAAATATTTCGGCGACGCGCCTTTGGACAGAACCGCGTCGCTTCAGGCGGACTCTCCGGTAAAGACCGCTGCGCTGGAAGCGCCCGCGAAATTCGTGGAATCCATGGATCAGTGGGCCTTTCACAAAGCCCTCGAGTCCATTTGGAAGGTAGTTTCCGAAGTAAATAAGTTCATCGACGTCAGCGCGCCCTGGACGCTTGCGAAGTCGACGGCTACGGAGGACAAAGAAAAGCTCCGCATGGTCCTCGTCCATTGCCACGAAGCCTTGCGGATCGTTTCCGTCTGGTTGCACGCTTACCTTCCGGGCTCGACGACGAAGGCGCTGGAATCTCTCGGCAGCCCGCCGAGTGGCGACTGGTTGGCGAGCGGCCATTGGGGCAAGGGCCCCGCGACGGCGCAAGTTTTGAAAAGCACGCCCCTCTTTCCGCGGCTCGAATGGAAAAAAAGCTAAATTACGTCGACACGCATTCGCATCTGGCGCTGCTCGAGCACACGCTTCCCGAAGAGGCTCTCCTCCGTGCCCGCGCGGCGGGTGTCTCGAAGTTACTGACCGTTTCCACCAATGAGACCAGCTGGGAGCCCAATCGCCGGCTCGCCGAAGCGAACGACGGCGTGTACTACACCCTGGGCCTTCATCCCCATGACGCTCAAACTTGGACCGAGTGCGGCGGCAAGATGTTCGAGAGATTTTCGCCCTTTCCCACGGTACCCGCGAGATGTGTCGCCATCGGCGAGATGGGGCTCGATTTCCACTACGACTTTTGCCCGAAAGACATCCAGATCCACGCCTTTGAAAGTCAGCTTTCTTTCGCCGCTCAAGTAAATCTTCCCATCATCATCCATTGCCGGGAGGCCTTCCCCGCGCTTTTCGACTCGATTCGCAACATTGGGCTGGGACCGCGATCGGGCGTGCTTCATTGTTTTACCGGGACCGTCGCCGAGGCGAAAACCGCGCTAGATCTAGGCCTCAAGATCTCTTTCTCCGGAATTGTGACCTTCAAAACAGCCAACGAGCTGCGAGAGGCCGCGAAGATAGTGCCGCTCACCGAGATGTTCATCGAGACCGACTGCCCTTACCTCACGCCCATGCCTCACCGAGGCAAGCCAAACGAGCCCAGCTTTCTTCCTCTGACGGCCGCGCACCTCGCCGGCACCCTCGGGATACCGGTGGAAGAGATCGCTGAACAAACGACCACGAACGCGATAGAATTCTTCCAGCTCTCTTAAAAGGTACCTTTTAAGATGACCTACGAATGAAGAAAGTTCTCATCATCGGTGTCTCTAGTTTCGTTGGGTCAAACCTAGCGGTCGTCCTGCGCGATCACTTTAGGATTTTCGGCACCTTTCAGCGGCACAAACCGAAGATCGACGGCGTGCCGTGCTTCTCCTATCCGATCCCGACTCAGCAAACCGTCGACGAGCTGCTGGAGCTCGTGAAGCCGGACGCGGTGATCTATTGCCCCGGCATGGCGGGCTTTCGTGAGTGCCAGGCCGATCCCTTGGGGGCGCTCCACTTGCACGCCGAGTTCCCCACTTCCATCGCCGCCCGCATGGAGGCGCGCAAGGGACAGTTCTTTTATTTTTCGACTTCCAAAGTTTTCGACGGCGAGTCGGGAACCTATCGCGAGGACGATCCGGTCAACCCTCGCACCGTGTACGGAAAAACGAAGGCGCGAGGCGAAGAGCTTTTGCAGCGCCACGCCGGAGCCGTAATTCTGCGTCTCGGTACCGTTTTCGGGCTGGGCTCTCTCGGACAGAACTCTATCTTGAACCGCACCTGGAAAGAGATCGCGACTGGAAAAGAACGCCGTTACATCTCAGACGAGTTGCGCAGCTTCTACAGCGTCGAGTATGTCGCCGCGGCCGTTCGCCACTTGCTCCAGCTCGGCCCTGAATATTCAGGCCTCTACCATTTGAGTCATTCGAAGCGGGAGAGCTATTACGGATTCGCAAAATCCCTCGCCGAGGTTTTCGGGTTACCGCAAACCAATCTCGTTCCCGTCACCGGACAGAGTTTTTCTTCCGCCACGGGAAGCGACGAAGCGCGCGGACGCGACTTGAGCCTTTCTGGGCTCACCTTCGAACGCCGTTTCGGTATCGCTTGCCCCACCCTCGAGGAGTCCCTGAGCTCCATCCGCACGAACCTTCGCCTGGGCGTCCAGTAGGCTGTCGCCCGTCCAAAATCTAGACGAACTTCCGTTCCTAAATGGTCAAAAAACCCTTTAGTTTCAATGGTTAACTTTGGTGCGCGGGTTGCATTGTAGGGGGGTACGAACTAACACAATTATGAAATCTACTTTGAGAAACACCATGGACGCGCTTCGATTGACCCTGATCGCCGCCCTTTTTCTCTCATTTTCCGCCCACGCTCAGCCTGAGGAAACCGCTAGAGCCATGGGCGACGTCGTGAAAATCGCCCACGCGATTTCCATCGTTCAACCGAGCCTGGAAGAGCCTAAATACATCGAGTACGCGCTAGGCATCTACCGCGCCTCGAAAAAATACGATATTCGCCCGGGCCTCATCATCGCGATCGCCCAGCAGGAATCGAGCTTTAAAGAGGCGCTCCCCGAAGGGAAAGCCGGAGAGCTCGGTATTACGCAGGTCTTGAAGAACTGGGCCAATAACCCGAAATTTCGCCGCGAGTTCCCGAACGCGACCCAAAGCTCTTTCAAAAAACCCGCGGAAAGCTTCCTTTATACGGCTTGGATCTTAAGCGAGCTGAAAAAACACGAAGCTCCTGGCACTTTGCCGTTTTGGTCTTTCTACAACGCGCGCCAGTTCAAGCACCGGATCAAGTATTTCGTCCGCGTGAATAAGCACATGGCGAAATTGAAACGTAACCTCTACCGGATCGAAGAAGCTTTGAATCCGGTCGCCGTCGCGCGGCGGGGGCAGCCCGTCCCGTCCGAGCGTACTCTCGCTTTTACTTCCAAGGCTCCGAAGGCTGCCACCAAGCCTAAATGGGTCTCAAAACCCGCGCCCTCCACCAAGATCGCGGAACAGAGACCGGTCTCGACTTATCCCTGGCTGGCCGAAGTGCCTGCTCAAAAACCCAAGTCCAATACTTCTAAGCGCGATGCGCGCGACCTGCTCTTAAGATCTGCTTCCATGGGAGGCTGATTCCATGAGAGCTCTGTTCGTCGGGATATTTCTATTTTTAACGGTGCCGGCGTTTGCCTGCCCCTTTGGGCGCCTAAGTAACTACGCCATAAATCTATTTCGAACCCTTTTTCCCGGCCCAGATCCCAACGCGCCTCAATCGGATCGCCAGTGGAACAGGCTCCGGGAAAACTGGACGAAACAAGTAAAAGAACGATTCAAGGACGTCATCCGCGATCCGAACTGGGGATATGAACGGAATCGGCGCACGGACATTCGTTTCCTCGAGGAAAACCTAGGGTTCGAGTACGACGCGGTTCACGCCAAGATGATAGTGCCGCCTCGGGACGTTTTTCTGCGAAAGTACCGGGAGCTCATGGAACGGTACGTACGGGAAGGCATCGTCACCCCGGAAGAGGTCCTGATGCCGGGAAGTGTTTATGAATCCTTGAAAGGGGACGACGTCGGAAATCTTCATATCGTTCCCTCGGATAACCCGCCCAAGAACGGTTGGTCTCCCGTTTCCCCGTCCCCAAGCCCTCGTCTCTACACGCGCATGTTAAAAGAGGGGTTTCATCCTTTTGATGACGGCAGCTACCATGATTCGATTGGACATATGCTGGGCTTTGCCCGCTACCCGAGATACATGGCGGCGATGCGAAAGCTCGCCAGCAATGCTCCCGTCGGAGAAGGCAAACTGACTCGCGACGAGTGGACATTACGTTACCTCTTTCTCCTCGAAGGATTTTCGTTGATGCCCGCGAGTTCGCGGCCGTTTTTGGAAACCACTTTGGCTCCCGTCTTCTCGCAGCGAAAGACGACGGAAGTTTTCACTTTGGAAGTAGAAAATTACTACAAGGAAATGCCTGACTTCGTCGTCCGGGCACAGGCGAAAAAACTCATCTTGCTTTACGAAAAATACGGCGAAAAGTATGCCGGGTCCGCTATGGAAATCGGAGGGATGGGGAATTACAGCGATCGAGCGGAAATGCGGCAGTCGCTCTACGGTCTCACTTCCACCGTCGCGCACTACAGCGGCCCGGAAGCTTCGAAAGACCCCAAACAGAAGGAACACTTGCTAAGAGCCATAGCCAACCTCGAAGTAGCGCTTTGGCGCTCGAGCTTCATCCCAATGGAAAAATTCGTCGAGGACTTCACCAGGCCCGATATTTCTCGCAGCAGCCCGGTCTTTGGTTATTTCGTTAGATCGGGCATTAGCCATGACGTGCCCTTTTATTCGTACGAGCAGCAGAAGATCATCGAATCGTACGGCCTCGTCGCGCGTTCCCTTACGAAAACCACGGGACAGGAAGACATCGTGAAAGAGGCTTATTTCCAGGACTACGACAATCTCGGCCGGGATAAAAAGGGAAATATTCTCGAGGGCAGAAAATAGTTCTATTTCCTCGGCTCCCGCCGGACCTACGGCGGAGCCAGGGCATAGCGCACCCGCTCACGCCAAGAGCGAAGGCCTCGCCACGCTTCTACCTATGTTGCGAGGGTGTGTTAAAGATTTTTTCAAAAGGCCCTAGGTTTCCGATGAGCTCCGTGTGCAGCCAAAATTGATAAAGCAGGTTCAGGCCAAACACCATACCAACGGCCCGCGGATCTATCCCGAGGCAGACGAACGGCACCAGCATCAACCACCCTCCGGTAATCCCCGCCGTCCAACCGAGGCGGTAGGCACCTGACAGCCGGAAATGCTCCGAGGAATGATGCACGAGATGACTCGCCCACGGCCAGCGCACCCTGTGCGAGAAGCGATGAACCCAGTAGTAGACGAAATCGACGGCGATAAAGAGCGCGATCCAATGCCATACCGAAATTAGCGAGAGAGTTTGCCATCGCCATTCGTAAAACCACAGTAGTTCTTGAGAAGTCATCGGCACGGTAAAAAGGTGAAAGCCTTTCCCCAAGATCGCCACGCCCAGCGTGCAAAGCGCCTCCCTGCCTCCGTAGGAAGCGCCACACACGAAAAGCAAAATCAAAGCCTCTGCCACTAGCCCAAACGTAAAGAACGGAAGCGCGTGAATGAGAACCGCGACGTTTTCCATACGTCTCACTTTAGCGAGCAATGCTGGCGGATGCATTTCGACTGTAAGCCATTGTATTCATCTCGTTTAATACGGATTAGTGAGGGACAGATCCCGCAACAATTCGGAAAGCATTGGCCCGTAACGTAGAGGAAGTAACAACACCTAAGGAGGCAAAGTCGCATGAAACGAGTGATTTTAGTGGTTCAAGAGGACCCAGGCTTGGAGTCATTTTTGAGATCGCAACTGGACGAGGAACGCTACGTACTGAAAAGCGCCAGCTCGATTCTAGAAGCGCGCGCGCGTTTGAACGAAGCGCCGGTGGATTTGGTCTTTTCTAAAATGTCGTTTCCCGATGGAGATGCTTCCGCCTTGAGCGATTGCTTGCGAGGGGCGACGCTCATCCCGCTCGAAGGATCCGCGCACAGCCAGGAGATCGTCACGAAAGCCGTGGCCGCGCTCCGCCGCTTCTCCGATTTGTCAGTTGGAGACATCGTCGTCGATTTGAACCGCCGGGAAGTGAGAAACAACGACACGCCCATTCGCCTGCGGCGCCGTGAATTCGATATTTTTTCGATTCTCGTCCGCCGCCGCGAGGAAATAGTGACTCGCCGGGAAATTCTGAAAGAGCTGCAAGAGCCTCGCGAATTCTCCGTGAGAAACTTGGACAGTCACGTCAGCCGTATCCGCAATGCCCTTCGCAAAGCCGGAGCGGACGATCTCATCATCACCTCGGTCTACGGCATGGGCTATAAGGTCGAGCTTCTTCGCGAGAACGAGAGGGCCGGATGATTGTCGCCGAATCCTTGCCGCTTCTTTTCGGCCTCGAGGCCGATCGAGAAGCGTGATCGAAATGGACGCGTGACCAGTTCTTTTGCTCACAAAAAAGAAAGCGGCAAGTTTTTCGGGCCTACAAAAAATGGCACCGAGTCTGCAACTAAGTTCCACGACTCGTCACAATGACGAGCGGCAACTAGGAGGCATCGGTGACTTTACCCAAAATGAAACAAATGGCTCTCTCTTTTGCCCTAGCGCTCGCGCTGACGGCTTGCGGCCGCCTTCCGGAAGTAGAGGGCTCGCTTTCAGAAGCAATGAGTGCGATGAAGGCGGAGCTCAAGAATCCCGCTAACGCAATGACTGGCGAGGCGTCTCTCGAGTCGGTCGCGTCCAAGAGGGCAGCAGTGGAAATGCGGGCTACGTCTACTGCACGAGTGTCAGCTCGAAATGTAAAAACCAGAAAACTTGGTTACAGCTCAGGGCGGCCCGGACGATTCGGGCCGCTCCACCCCTGCCACGCGGAACTCTTGTCCGCCAAAGTGGTAGAGATGCAAACGGAGCGGAGGCGTTTCGGAAACCCCTTGAAGCCCCGCGGTCACGTCGAGCACGAGGTAAGCGGGCTTCTGCTTCGTGCCGCCCGCTTGCTTGGGCAGCTCGACACAAACGCGCTCCGATCCCGTGCGAGCGGTAACGCCGAGCCGGCCCCCGGAAGTAAACGGCTCTCCTTGCCAGAGCTCGGCCTTATAAACTCGCTTTGTCTGCGAAACGACTTTCGCGTAGACGGCGAGATCTCTAACACAGAGGCGTCCCTCGGAAGCTTCCACCGCTGGATGCGAAAGGGGCGAGAGCTTTCCCAGCCAGCGCGCCAGCACTTTGTCTCTGCGGCCGAGAATCGCTTTTCTCATCTCCCGGTCGAGGACTTTGTTTTGCAACTTCGCCTCGTCGATAATCGCGTTCATATGGGCGTCGGTCATCTCGGCAATGAGACGAGCCATCCAAGCATCGTCTTCTTCGCGGCGGTTGAGCATGCCCGTGAGCGGATAGCCAGCGTGCCATTCATCCGGCACGAAATTCTCCGCGTTGTAGTAGCCCAGGGAAGAGCCTGCGGGCCCGAACTTGGCTCTATCCCAGGGCCGCTCAATGACGCCTAGAGTGGCGAAATCGGCCAGCACGTGACCGGCCTTCAAGTAGTACGTCTGACCGTGACGGCGGGACATTTCGTCCTGGGCCCAGATGCTCCCGAAGCAATCTCCGAAATCGATGATGTTATGACGGACGTAGCCTTTTCCGTCCTTGTTCTCGTCAATCCACGTGGTCAGCGTGTTTTGATCGCGGGCATCGAAATGATTGGTCCAGGCATTGAGTACGTACCCGCCCCGGACTTCCCGGCGGTCCTCGTGATCGATGACGTCATTGGGATCATCGCCACGTCTGCCCTCGTAGCGCCAAGGGCCGAGAGGCTTTCCGCTCAAGAACTCGCTCGCGAAGCCGCGGACTTTGCCTTCCGCATTGGGTTTTACCACCTGAAAGGCTTTGTTCACATCTTCCTGGGTCATGGCCACTTTCGTGCCATCCGCCTTTTTGATGGTGGCCTTGGGCGATAGCTTCAGCACCTTGGGATTAAAATAGACGATCTGATTGCAAGGAGAAGGATAGCCGAGAAAATGCCAGATCTTCGAGCCGATGACGTCGGCCGCGGTAGCTCGCTCGGGCTGGTCCTCTCCGTCAAATTTGAAAAAGTACTTCTTCCCCGCGGCGGTCTTGACGAGAAAGCCGGGATTTAGCCCATCGGGCTTTCCGCCGATGACTTCGAACGGTCCATTGGGATCGAGAATGATGTCGCAGGCTCCGCGCGCGGCCTCGGTCGGCGTGGGCGGTTTCCCTTGGAGACGATTTGTAAACCAGGACGAATCGGGAACCTCGTCCCAGGCGTTCACGTTCTTCGCCCGGCGCGTGACGTCGAACGCAAACAGATGGGGAATCGGCCGAAGCATAGTGCCGTCGAAGACTTCCCAGAAGGTCGCCGGCTCGTACTCTTCGGGCTCGGCCGCGAACTCACGGAAATCTCCGTCGTCCTTCCACATCGTATCCTTGAGCGGAAAACGGCGCGGGCTCGACGCACAAGAGATCAGTAATGCCGACAACACCGCGCTAAAAAGCGCGTGTGAGGCCGACGAGAAAACGAAACTCATCGAACTTACCCCCTTGATCGAAGGGCTTAGAGGCAAAAGCTAAAGTCAGCGAGAACGTCTCGTCGGCATCGGTCGGAGCTTTCATGCCGATACCAAGACTCTTTCTCAAGCGATCGAACTTGAAGCCGCCGAGATCCCGCTGAAAGACGTTGCCCACTTCGAAATTGGTAAACCCATCCAGGAAAGACCAGATGGGCCAGCGGTACTCGAGCGTGGCGGCGACCGCGCTTTCATCGACTAAACGCGCCTGCCGGAAACCTAAAAGCGGGCGGCTACCGCCGAGCTGCATGAGCTCCGTGAACGGGACCGGGTTGGCTGAGCCACCCGTGGGCCGCACGAAGTGACCGTCGACGGTGAGACTGAGAACCCGAAACCGTCGGTTCAGAGCGGCAAAGCCGGTTAGACTTCCGCCGTAGGTGATCCAGCCACTCCGGAACTTTCCCCGCAAAGAGAAGGCATGCTCAAAAAGCAGGCTCGCGCGCACTCCGAACATTTCGGAAGGCCGGGAGGGCCGATCTCCCCAGCCGACTTCGACCAATTGACGTAACGAGGTGTATCCCGAGCGAAAGCCGTTCGGGGTGGGAAATACACCCGCCGAGATTTTCGACTCGATGCCGGGATCGTCGCAGCACGAGCCGTCTTGAAAGTCCGCCGATTTGAAACCGAGCTCCGCGCGGTACCAGCCCCGTTGTGGGATCTGATTCTTATAGCCAACGCTGACTTCCGTCTTTCTTAGCTGAAAACGGGAACGATCGGCTTCAAGCGTATTCCAGCCGACGCCGTGAAAGATGAGATCCGGCCGCTGGTTCCATTGCACGGTGGTGATTAGCTGAGAGTGAGAATCGAGCTGAGCCCGATCTCTGACGCCAAGCCCGTAATAGCGCGAGCCTCCGTAAGCGATGTCGAACGCGAACTGATGCGATTCCCAGGGAAAACGCTTTCCTTTGAAATGAAGCCCGGCGCTGGGACGAAAACCGAAGTCGAGGAGAGCCGTCGGATACAGCGTGAACTGCTGCTCTTCTCCAAAAGAGAAAAGATCGACGAGCTGAGTGGGAAGCTTGTGCTTTTCGGCGTAGCGCCCGAAGGAGTTGATCGGCCAGCGGAAGCCGTACTCAGTGACGAGATAGACCGGATAAAAAAGAACTCTCGGTATCCAAAGAAGTTTTTGCCCCGTGGTCTCGGGCGCTTCTCCCCGGCCATCGTAGTTGGGCAGAGGTCTTTCCTCGGCCGGCGGGGCCTCGACGGCACGAGCGAGCGCGGGAGCTCCCAGCAAGGCAAGAAAAACCAAGGCGCTCCCGATATTACGCATTCTTCTCATTTTAGTGTGCGTCCGCTATTCTGGAAACTCTCTAATGCCGTATTTTCACCGTCTGATCCGCCTTTTCCTCGTCGTCAACTTGAGCACCGCCGTGGCAAGCGCCGCCGTTCCCGAAAAAGAACGCTCGCTTCCTTTTAGTAACGTTCAATACGCCCTTTTGCCCGTGCTGCTCGTGGGCAATGTCTTCTTGGCCTATCAGGCCCCGTCCGAAAAGGCCGGCTGGAGTAGCCCCATCCTCTTCGACCAAGCGGCGAGATCGGCTTTGCGCGCCGAAACCTCCGAAGGCCGCGCCGTCGCGGCCACGGTGAGCAATATCTTACTCTACTCTCTCGTTTCTTATCCTTATGTCGTCGACGTGGCCGCCGATGCCGGCATCGCTCAAGGGGATGGAAAGACCGCGGGCCGGTTAGCTCTGATTAACTCGCAAGCCTTCCTGGCGACCGGCGCCGTGGTTCAGATGGTGAAACTCCTTAGCGCGCGGCAGCGGCCCTTTCAGGGAGAGTGCGCGACGGACTCGAAATACGATCCAGGTTGCGACAGCCCCGATAGCCGGCTCAGTTTCTTCAGTGGTCACACGGCTTTTGCCTTCACGGCCGCAGGCCTTATCTGCGCACATCATAAGGCCCTCGATCTCGCGGGCGGCATGGCGCCTTGCTACGTCTCTTTAGGGCTCGCGCTCGCGACGGCAATGACGCGCGTAATGGCCGATCGCCACTACGCCTCGGACGTCCTGGTGGGAACCGTGGTCGGCTTACTTTCCGGGTTCGTACTGACGCGCGCCACGCAAAGCGAGGGATCCTACGTCGTCAATCGCTCGGCTCCTTTGAGCATGACCTTCGCCTTTGGACTGTAGTCCAAAATCCGTTACAATAGAGAGAATCCCCCAGGAAAATTTATGCCACTCTCTACGATCCGCAGCCTGGATCGCGATTCCGCGAAAAAGGTTGGACTGCTCTTTCTTTTCTTCTTTTTGATTATCGCGGCCTTCTGGACGCTAAAGCCCATGAGGACGTCGAACGTTATCAAGGCCTTCGGACCCGATTACTACCCGCTCTTCAAGCAGGGGTTCATCTTCCTGGTGCCCCTCTTCATGGGGCTCTTCACCTCGATGACCTGCTACCTGAACCGGGAACAGTTGGTCTACTTCTTCACCGGACTATTCCTCGCCACGAGCTGGGCCTTCTGGCTCGCCTTCGAAACGGTGGCCTCCCCCGCGGTGCAGATCCTCTTCTACTTCTATGTCGATGCCTACATCACCCTGATGGTGGTGCTCTTCTTCTCTTATCTGAGCGACATCTATAAGCCGGAAGAAGCCAAAAAGTATTACGGCATCATCGGGCTCGGCGGCCTGCTGGGTGGCATCGTCGGCTCGGCCGTCTCTGGCTGGGCGAGCGAGCTGCTCGGAAACCACATCATTCTCACCATCTCCTTCTTCCTCATTCCGATTTTCTTCATCGTGAATGCCCTGAAAGGCGTCGTTCCGCCTGCCAATACGTCGACAGTTTGCACGACGGAAGGAAAAACCGCCACGGGACGTTTCACCGAAGGTGTGACCCTCGTTTTCCGCTCTCGTTATCTACTCGCCATCGCGCTCATCGTCGGTCTTTACGAGATCATGAGCACGACCATCGATTACCAATACACGGCCATGGCGGATGCTCGTTACACGGATCGCGCGCAGATGGCCGCCTTCCAAGGGCAAGTCGCGTTCTGGTCGAGTGTGGCTTCCGTCTTCGTGCAGATGTTCCTCACCACCTGGATTTTGCGATCGAAGGGCGTTCTCGTCGCCTTGATGATCCTTCCCGTGCTCATGCTGAGCGGCTCTTCGATGTTTCTCATCTTCCCGATGCTCAGCGTGATTGCGTTTACGACTGGAGGAGACGCGGCGTTCTCGTACTCCATCAATCAGATCTCGAAAGAAGTGCTCTACGTGCCGCTCGATAGCGTCGCACGCTTCAAGAGCAAAGCCTTCATCGACATGTTCGTGCAGCGGGGCGCGAAGGCCGCGGGCGGCCTCGTGCTCATGGCCTACACGCTTTATCTCCGTAAGCAGGGCTTCTCCACGAACTGGCTCATGGGCTTGAACATCGTTTGCGGCGTGGTTTGGGTCGGAGCCGTGCTCTACGCGAGCCGCGTCTTCAACGAGTACACCGCGGCGAAACCTGTCGAATCGCCGGTCGCGAAGTCGCAAATGAGCCAGGCGTCCTAAAGCTAATTTTCCGTTCCCCGGGGAATGCGCTATTCTTTCCCCATGGAAAATTTTCTTCGTAGCTGCGCGCTCGCTTATTCCGCTGGCACTTTAGGCGGCATCGCCAACTTTCTCTTCGGCTTGGCCATGGGATCGCTTGGGGTGATGTCGGCCCTAGGGATTCATCTTCCCGCGGGTCCCTTTCCAGCCACCCTCTATAACAAGATGGTTTGGGGCGGAATCTGGGGAGCGATGCTCTTTGTCCCCATCAGCGGCGGCATTCTCTCTCGCGGTTTTTGGATTGGCCTCGCGCCGACGCTCATCGCGGGACTCGTGGTCTTTCCCATGAAGATGAACAAAGGGCCGTTCGGAATTCAGCTGAGCCCGCTTATGCCGATCGTCATTATTCTCTTCAACTGGATTTGGGGAATCGTGACCGTGTGGTCGGCGCGCGAAATGGGCCTACGTTAGAAACGGATTTTCCCGTTTTTCTTCGCCGATACGAGTCGTCGGGCCGTGGCCCGGGTACACCACGAGATCGTCTTCGAGGACGAATAGCCGTTCTTTAATGGAGCGGGCGAGCTGGCGTTCGTCGCCGCCCCAAAGATCCGCGCGGCCCACGCTGCGATAAAAAAGCGTGTCCCCCGAATAGACGTTCTCTTTTCCGTCCTTCAGCTTGAAGCAAATGCTGCCGGGGCTATGGCCTGGGGTGTGGATGACCTCGAGACTGTGATCGCCGAAAGTGACGAGCTCTCCGTCCTCGACGAATTTCTCGATGGCGGTCGGGTCCTGAAACTCGAAACCGAACATCTCGCCCTGCTTCTTCAAAGCATTCCACAGCATTTCGTCGGACTTGTGCAAGGCCACGACTCCGCCGTTCACGGCTTTTACCGCAGCGGTCGCACCGAAATGATCGAAGTGCGCGTGGGTGTGAAGCAGGTACTTAATCTTGAGATTCGGCTGACCGAGCGCCTTTAAAATCTTTTGCGGCTCGTCGCCTGGATCGATGAGGACGGCCTCACCCGTGCGCTCGCAGACGAGCAAGGTGCAGTTACACTGAAGCGGTCCCACCACGATGTTCGTCTGAATCATTAGCCGTGGCCTCCCATGAGAAAGGGCTGTCCGTCGTCCACTCGCGAGTGGGTCTGATAGCGATCGAAATAATCCTCGCAGAAGGTGCGAAGCTCGTCGACGTCCTCGGTCTCAAAGATCCGGCGGCGAAAATGAGAAGCGCCCGGATAGCCGGCGGCGTACCACGCCATGAATTTTTTCAGAGAAAGAAACGCGCGCTCCTTGCCCTTGTGCTCGATGGCCAAGTCGAAATGGCGGGTGACGAGCTTTCCGAAATTCTCCTGTTCCGCGTGGTCGTCGAGAATTTCCCGGAATACCCACGGATTTTTCAGCGCACCCCGGCCGATCATCACGCCATGGCAATAGCCTTCGTCGATGCGGCGGCGGGCTTGCGCGGCGGTCAAGATGTCGCCGTTACCTAGAATCGGAATCGGACTTTCCTGCGAAACCTCGCGAATGATGTCCCAATCCGCGAGACCGGCATAGCCTTGCGCGCGCGTTCTCCCGTGAATCGCGACCCAAGACACTCCGGCCTGAGCCGCGGCGAGCACGACTTCCTTCACGTTGATAGAGCTTTCGTCCCATCCGGTGCGGACCTTGATGGTAAGCGGAATGGAGAGCACGTCTTTGATTTGCTTTAGGAGCTCGCCCATCTTCTGTGGATCTTGGAGCCAGGCGGCGCCGCCGCCATCGCAGACGACTTTTTTCACGGGACAGCCGAAGTTGATGTCGACGAAATCCGCGCCCTTGTCTTCCACGATTTTCGCAGCGGAAACCAACGTCTCAATCTTCGAGCCGAAAAGCTGAATGCCCACCGGGCGCTCTTCGTCGCAAAACTTCATGAGATCGAGGGTCTTCTGCCCCCCCCGCACGAGGCCTTCGGAAGAAATGAGTTCGGATACGACGACCTGAGCCCCTAACCCGCGGATGAGCGTGCGAAAAGTTATGTCGGTGATACCGGCCATCGGCGCCATCACGTAGCGCAAATCACCGAAGCGCTCGCGGAATAAACCAATAGGGGGAAGGGCCGGCATGGGGCGCACCCTATCACACTACTGCGAAACGAAAAAAGCCCCCGCGGCCCTGCTGGCGCACGGAGGCTTTTCTCTGGGATGTCTGTAACTTACAGGGTCGGTGGGGGGCCGATCGGAATCATCTGAACCGTGGCCGCCTGACCCATCGGCGCCGGTTGCAACCTGATTTGGAAGATCTGACCGGCAACGCTCACATACTGAAAGAGCGCCGAGGGCATCGCCGGAGGCGACGGCGGCATCGCCGGAGGGGGGCGGAGCAGCTGATCTTCTTTAGAGAAGGTGACGGAAAGAGCAACCGACCGGCGCATTGGGATCGACATGCGATTACACATTGAGGGCTGACTCAACGCGATTCCTTTCACCTCGAAGTTTTTCACCACGAGCGATTGTTGAGTCGGAGTCGGATATCCCTGACCGGGGATCAGCGTAATGATGGACTCGGACGTTTCCTGAAAGTACGTCGCATTCATCATGCAGGAATCTTGAATGGCGATTTCCGCCTGGAAACTTACCTTCCACAAAACTCGGCCTCGGCCGCTCGGATCGATCACGACCGGAGCATTGCCCTGCTGAATCTGAGGATAAGGGGACAAGGCGCGCAAAAGACGGAGACTCTGCGCGTCCGATAAGGGGCTTTCCGCGAACGCGGACGTACTTACGAGAATGAGTATGGCAAGGGCTTTCAATTTCATGGGGAAGCTCCGGGGGTTTAAGGGGTGGAGTGGGTGTGCTTTAGGTTGCGAGAGTGAATTGCAAAGCGAAGACCAACCTAAATACACGAATGAAACAGTTGGAAAGAAAGGTGACAGATGCCGAACTTTTCGGCAAGCGCGCGGCGAGCGGAGCCCATACTGTCGGGTTACGGTGAGTTAGCCTGTCCAAATCTTGGACGCCCCTAAGGTCAGCGGGCCGATGCCCGGAAATTTCCCCGGCCCCCCTAAGAGTTAGCGGAAGGTGACCAAGAAGGGATGCTAAAAAGGTGGCGCCACGATGGCCTGGTCCAAGCCTAGGATTAGGCCTAAGCTTCCTTCTGCCGTCGTCTACGCTCTTTGGGATGGGCCTTCTCGTAAGATTTCTTGAGCCGCTGCAAATCGACCTGGGTGTACTTTTGCGTAGTTACCAAAGACTGATGACCGAGGAGCTCTTGAATCTCACGGAGCCCGGCGCCGCCCGAAAGCAAATGAGTCGCGCAAGAATGGCGTAGCGTGTGCGGCGTCACCTTCGCGCCGGCGGGTCCCAAGATTTCGATCGAGAAACGGCGGAGGGTTCGCTGCGTGCTCCGCACCGTGAACGCACCGCCACGGCCGTTCAAAAACAAGGGAGTATCCAATCCCTTTTTTTGAAAGGTCGGCACGGAATCGATGTAATCGCGGATCGCGTTCTGGCAATGACGGCCGAGCGGAACGACCCGTTCTTTGCTTCCCTTACCCAAAACGCGGATAAAGCCGCCGCGAAGATCGATCGCCTCGTATCTCAGGCCGATGAGTTCCGAAACGCGGATGCCGGTGGAATAAAGTAGCTCCACGATGGCCCGCATGCGTTTGTCGGGCAGGCGATCGGTCGGAATATTCTCGATGAGCTGCAAAACTTGCTCGGGCTTTAAAACGACGGGAAGCTTCTCATGCGCTTTAGGAAGCGAGATGAGCTTCGCCACGTTCTTTTTGATGTACTCTTCCCGGTGCAGAAATTTCAAAAACCCTTTGATGACCGAAAGGCGGCGCGACACCGTGGTGCGCTCATACTGCTTCATCTCGGCGGAGACGAACTCACGAAGGAGCTTCAAATCAGTCATGCGATCCAAGATCGGCGCGCTCGTCGTCTGCGAGAAGAGGAACTTCAGCCAGCGGCGCAGATCGATCTGATAGTTAACGAGGGTATGCTTGCTGGAACGACGCTCGCCTTCCAGATACGACAGATAGTCCTTAACCATCGCCGGAACGGGGACGGAAGGTTCTTTGGAGAAGAGATCTCGTTCAGCCATCGGCTTCATCTTGGTGGTCTTTTTCGGAAATAGCAATCCAGGGGGAATCCGGGATAGAATTTCGCCATGAGTCGTCCGGTAAAAACTTTGGTTGGTCTCTTGGCCTTGTGGCTCGCAAGCCCCTTGCCCGCGAGCACCCTGCCCGGCGCGCTTGGTCCTTCCGACGTGGGCCGCATCGTCGAGATCATCGGTATCCCCGCCGTCGCCCGGCCCTTGCGCTCGGCGGAGGCGTATGCGACCTGGCCGGGCCTGAAACTCGGCTTCGAAGTTTTAGCCATCGGAGAACGAGGGCTAAACCTTTTGGGAAATGGAACTGGTACCCTCCCCAATTTAAGTCCGGTGCCTCGTCTGTATCTCTCCAAGGGCCTTTTTTACGATTCCGAGATCACCATCAGCTTCTTCCCGACGAGCGAAGTCAATCCGGTGGCGACTCTCGGTGTCATCTTCAAATACTGTTTTTATCAGGAACAGGCGGATTGGCTGAGCATCGCGGGTTACCTCGGCTTCACGGACGTCGAAGCGTTTCGATCGCAGTACCACGGTACCGACATCGAAGTCGGCGTCATCTTGAGTAAGGACTACGTTCGCATGAAGCCTTACCTTGGTCTCGCCATTCTCGTGGCCCGGGGAGAAGTGGACCGGGCGCTGCTGGCTTCCCGAGTTACCGACAACGACGCGTGGCAATCGACGTTGCACGCCTTTCTCGGCACCGAGTTCGAGCTCCCGCTCACCTTCGGCGCTCAAGTGGATCTCTTCAACTTATCCTTAGGGGCGAGCTTCTTCGTCGGGAAGAAGTTTTAAGCGCTCGATGAGGCTCGTGGTGGAGAACCCGGGCACTAAAGAGAGCACCCGCACTTCGCCGCCGCCCGCTTCGACGACCAGACGCTCGGGCAAATCTTCCACGCGATAATCGCCGCCTTTTACGTGGATGCCGGGCTTGACCATTTCCAGAAACGCTTCGGGCGTCGCCTCTTCGAAAATGACGACGTAATCCACGCACTCGAGGGAAGCGATCTGGCGGGCACGCACGAGCTCCGGATTGAGCGGCCGGGACGGGCCTTTCAATCGCTTCACGGAGGCGTCGCTATTTAAGCCCACGAGTAAAAGGTCGCCCAAGGCCTTTGCCTCGGTCAGGTATTGGATGTGGCCCCAGTGCAGAAGATCGAAGCAACCGTTAGTCGTAACCAACCGTTTCCCTTGGTCTTTCACCAATTTGGAAAGCGTCGGCAGCGTTGTGAAGGAAACGATCTTCTGGTCCACGGCGCGAGCTTAGCCCGGATCAGGCGGTGCGGCAAAGGTAGGAGCCCGAGAGCCAGTCCACCAGGTTCCGCCCCTTGACGCGAATGACGAGCAGCACGCTCGGAACTAAGAGCGCTTCGAAAACGAAGCTGGTCAAAACGCGCATGAGCTTTCGGGCGAAATGACTGTCTCCGGACTGGGTCGTGTAGCTGATGCGAAGTCCCCAAACCCACATGCCGAAAGTCATGTCTAGGATGCCGACGCCGAGCACGAGGTAACTCATCCAAAGCGTGGCAAATCCTAAAATGGCGAACCGAAGGTAAGCCGGGTGCTTCATATTCGTAATCAAGCCTTGAGACAGCACGCCCCCTTCTTTGGAAAGAACGGCCGAGGTAATGAGAAGCACGACGGCGAGCAGGGTCAAAACGAACGCCTGGTCGATCATGCCCGCGAGCAGGCGGCGAAAGAAGGACGCTTGCGGCACGGGAGGAGGCAACGCCTTGGTCTCTTCCTGGGTTTCCTGAAGCGCGCGCTCCACATCGGCCGCGCGATCGGCTTTGCGTTCCGCGAAAACGGAACGTTGTGGAATCTCCTTGATGACCGGAGCCGGGTTCATGACGGGTACGGGCTTCGGCACCACTTCTTCCCGGCGCGCTTCCACGCGCGGACGCTCGGGAACGAGCGGCGGGGAATTTTCCGTCGGAAAGGAATCAAAAAATTTGGTGGCGTCCGGAACGGGCACGCGGCCCGCAGCGCGCGCCGCGAGAGTAGCGGGTTTAGGGGCGGGAGCTTTGGGAGCGGGAGCTTCTTTCTTGGGAGGATTTCCCGCAAGGCCCAAGCCGTCGGTGAGCGGGCGAAATGCGCGGCCGAAGTGAGATTCTCCGCCGGCTTCTTCGAGCTCGTCGGCTAAAAACTTTTGAAGCTCGACTAGGCTCATCAGCCCAGTCTCTTCGGGAAATGGCTCGTTCCGGTGTTTGTCTCTTGGCGTTTCCACGAAGCTCCGACTTTCAGGGGATATCCCTATTAAGCCAAAGGCCGCGAATTAAGTAAACGACCTGGACGCCGACACGGCGAGCCATTTCCCTCGAGAGCCTTAAATTACATCGCGAAGATGACGCCGAGCTGGGGCTGGAACACGCCCGTGCCCCCGATGACGCCGAAACGCGCTTCCGCGTTCAACGCGACCGATTTGCCGAGCTCCACGTTCACGCCCGGGCGAAAGAGAAGACCAAACTCAGCCGAGGAGCCGGGGCCCGTCGAGAACACGGGTCCAATCATCGCCCCAATAAGCGGGTGAACGGCGGAGTCGATCTCGAACAAATAATACGCCTGGGCGAGAAGTGGAATCGTGACCGAGGAAGGCGTGCTGTTGAAGTAAACGCCGACTTCGCCGCCGTAGTAGAGGGGGGTGTCCGCGTTATGACGCCAGCTCATGCCCGCGGTGACTCCAGGAGACGTCACGCCGCTGCTGGAAAGCAATGCGGCGTCGACCGTGACCGTGCGGCCGCTCGTATCGGGGCCGCCCGTCGTTTCCGAGACGCCGCCTCTGGCGGCCTGAACGGAAACCGAGAGAAAACTGAAACCCAGTAAAGCTAACATCAAAATTCGCTGCTTCATCGACGCATCCTTTTGGTTGGGAACGCGGAAAAACCGCGTCCACGTTTTGCCAAAGGCGGAGCAAAAGTCAGGCCAGCTCTTTTAGCCAGGCCCCTGTCTCATCCTAGATACGACTGCAGCGGAACCGTCTCCAAAAAGAATCAGCACTCGCCGCCACACAAGTGTGTTGAATTTGGAACGCGCCTTGCACCACGCGGAAATCATGATGGGCCATTTACACCTTCCCCAAAAAGAATCTCGAAAATTTCCTGAAACCCGCGTTCCTCCCTCGCTGCATTTTCCGCGGCGGCCGTGGACCGTACCGCCCACGGAGATCGCGCCTCGCTCAGGCGTGGCTTTCGTCATGAAGGCGGGGCAGAAGCTCAAAGTAGTCGACGTGCTCGGCGAGCAAGTTGCCGACCTCATCTGCTTCAACGCCACCGAGATTCAAGAAGTCCTCTCGTCGGGACGAACCATCGATTACAACGGCACCCTTTATCCGAAGCAGGGCGATAAGTTTTATTCCAACCGCAGCCGCCCGATGTTCACGCTCACCGAAGATACGGTGGGCCGTCATGATTTTCTTTTCACGCCTTGCAGCTCCGATACGTTTCGCATCCTCTACGGCCACGAGCACCCTCATCAAGGATGCGAGGGCAATCTCGCGGGAGTGCTCGCAAAATACGGTATTCGGCCCGACGCGATTCCAACCACCTTCAACGTTTTCATGAACGTGGATTTGGAGCCCGACACGGGAAAGCTGACGGTGAAGCCGCCCAAAAGCCGCGCGGGCGATTACATCGTCATCGAGAGCCACATGGATCTCATCGTTGGCCTCACCGCCTGCTCGGCAGAGCAGTCCAATAACTATTCCTTCAAGCCGATTCAGTACGAGATCTTTTAAGTCTCGGTCCAGGGAAAGAGATCGAAGTTTACCTGGAAGGCTTGCTCGGGCGGCGCCTTTTCAATCCAAGGATCGATCTCTCTTAGAAACTCGAGAAACCTCGACTGCACTTTCTTGTAAGTTTCCTGATTGGCCGAGAATGCCATGGAAAACCCGTACGCCTTCTCACGCGGCAAAGCTTGCAGCCTTTGCAGGGCGAGAAGCCGCACTTGGTTTCTCCACGCGACATAGGCAGCCGAATCCCGAGGCAGGTGAATATTTCTCACCTGCACCCGCATCTTCTCGCCTTCTCGTTTCACGAGCCCCATGCGCTCCAAGTTATCGAGCACCGGCAAAAGCATCTGCGGATGCAGCCCCAATTCAGTGGCGAGCAAAGTAGGATTCGCGCGATAGCGATCGATGGAGAGGCAAATATGAACGACCTGATGAATCGGCTGTAGGTAATACTCGATAATGCCTTCTTCGGTCGCGAGCACCGGCCGATTGGCGAGGGACTTCTCCGATTTGAGATTAGCCTCCTGAATCGCACTCACCGCCTTCTGCAATTTCTTGCGTCGATCGGGCAACCCCGTGCGAGCGAGCTCGAGCAGCAGGTCTAGGTAGTGCGTCTCTTCTTCCGTCAAACCTAGAGCACGCGCTGCCATAAAGAGCTGGTCGGTGCTCAAGTGAGCGTCCCCTTTGAGTACCTTCGAGAGGTACGGCTTCTGGACGTGAATCTCCTCGGCAAGCCGCTGGAAGGTGTAGGAGCGATCGATACGTTTTCGTTCCTCAACAGTTTCCTTCAATATTTCTCGATAATTAGAGCTACTAAAAACATTCATGTCTTGGTTTCCAATCAGGAAACTTATAGCACATTATGAATTACTTTTTAATATACCTGGGCCTCTGAAAACCCCTATATCTCCTCCCACGATTTGGCCCTGGAATCGGAAAACTCGAATCTCTATAAAGGAGCGAATTATGAAACGTGTCATCTTACTCAGCTGCTTCACTGCCCTCTCGGCCATGGCCACCACCGGCGATAAATCCTCGGGCGGCGGAGACCCTTTACGCTTCGATTTCGAACAGGGAAAGGACCAGGCCATCTTCATCTTGGACAACCTTTCCGAAGCGTCTTTCGACAAAGCCTCCGTCGAAGTGCGCAAGTACCTGCTCGAGTACCGCGGTAAATTATCCGGCGACTTGAAGAAGGCGCCTCTCGATTGGGATGCCCCGCAGTCTCAGAAGACCTGCGCGCATACCGACTTTCGCGAAAACGCCAAGATCGAGCTCTCGTTCGATAAATGCCGCGGGCGCATTTACTCGAAAGAAGACGCGGCCAAAACGCTCATTCACGAAGCCAGTCATCATTGGGGCGTGACGGACGAAACTTTCGCCGACCAGGTGGCCCTCGCGGCGTACGCGGCTTGGGAATCGAAGAAACTCGCCTCCATCCCGACCTGCCAAGGCCACGAGCTCATCGCCGAAGCGCTTCCCGGAGAGTGGCAAGTCAACAACGGCATCAGCCGGCTCTTGCCTGGTGGCGTACCCACGAAGTTCCAGACTCTTAAGTTAACGAACGATCCGACGGCGATTGCGAAAATTCCTGGCGTCGGCCTCTGTTCTTTCGTCTCGGGGGTTATGACGTTCGAGGAAAACGGAAAGGCCGTTTATGGCCCTCTTCCGTACATGCTGACCGAAGCGCACGGAAAACTCTTCCTAATGTCGTTCAAGGACGGCGGCGATGGCACCTTCAACTCCGAAGCGAACATGGTCACCTACTTCACGGAACGTGCGAAAGCGCCCCGAGGTGTGCTTTTCGTGGGCGGAGATCATGACGACGAGTCCGTCACCGCGTATGAGAAAAAGGCGCCGCTGAAAAAGCCCTAGCCGAAATCAAAGCCCAAGAGGCCGCACACGCGCTGGATCTCTCTCAACTGTGAGCTCCACGACGTGTCGGCCGCTTCGAAGACCAGCTTCTGATCGGGCGTGACGGAGAACTTCTTCGACTTGTCCGACACGAGTTTCACGATGCTCTCGGGCGTCACTGGTGTTGTCGAGGCGAACTGTAACGAGGTTCGCTTCGGCCCAACCCCCATCCGCACGACATGGAGGCGCTTCAGATAGAGCTTAATCCGCATTAACCCGAGGAGGTTAGCCACTTCCTCGGGCGGCGGACCAAACCGGTCACGCACTTCCCGCTCGGTCTCCGCCACTTGCCCTTCCTGCTCCACGCTCGACAATCGACGATATAAGTTGATGCGCTCGGTGATGTCCGGAATATAGTACTCGGGAAAGAAGGCCGGGATACGAAGGTTGATCTCGGGCTCCACTTCGATTCGCCGCTCCTGCCCGCGTAGCTCACGCATGGAGTCTTCCAAAAGCTCGAAGTAGTAGTCGACGCCGATGGCGGTGAGATAGCCCGACTGGTCGGAGCCCAAAAGATCGCCCGCGCCTCTTAGCTCTAGATCGTGGCTCGCCACCTGAAAGCCCGCGCCCAGATCGGTGTAGCGCTGGAGAACTTGAAGACGCTCTTTGGCGTCTTCCGTGATCTGGGCCTCGTCGTGAACGAGCAGATAGCAATAAGCCCGGCGCTCCGATCGGCCGACTCGCCCCCGCAGCTGATAGAGCTGGGCCAAACCGAAATGATCCGCGCGGTCGATGAGGATAGTGTTGGCGCGGGAGATATCGAGTCCCGACTCGATGATGGCGGTGGAAAGCAAAATCTTCGCGTCTCCCTGATAGAACGCGAGCATTCGCTTCTCGAGCACATCCGCATCCATCTGGCCATGGACGACCTCGATGCGAACGCGCGGTAAGAGCTTTTGCAGCTCTTGGGCGACCTTTGCTTGAGTCTCGATGCGGTTATGGACGAAAAAGACCTGCCCGTCGCGGGCAAGCTCGTTACTGACCGCTTCGGCGATGAGCTCGTCCGTGCGGCGAGCGACGAAGGTACGAACCGATAGCCGGTCGGGGGGAGGCGTCGTGATGATGGAGATATCCTTGATTCCGCTCATGGCCATGTTGAGCGTGCGCGGTATGGGGGTAGCCGTCATGGTCAGGTAATGTACGGACTCCGAAATCTTCTTAAGCCGCTCTTTGTGAATGACACCAAAACGATGTTCCTCGTCAACAATCACCAGGCCCAGGGCCTTGAACTCGACGTCGGTCGAAAGGATGCGGTGCGTGCCGATGATGATGTCGATGCTGCCCTCTTTGAGGTGCTGCAAGGTGAGCTTTGTTTCGCTATTGGTGCGCAGGCGGCTGATCATCTCGACTTTGGCGCCGCTGGGCAAAAACCGCTTCTTGAAGTTCTCGAAATGCTGAAAGGCGAGCACGGTCGTGGGAACGAGAATCGCGACTTGTTTACCGTCGTTGATGGCGCGGAAGGTGGCACGCATGGCGACTTCCGTCTTGCCGTAGCCCACGTCGCCGCAAATGAGCCGATCCATGGGGTGTGATTTTCCCAAATCCGCCATTACGTCGTTGATGGCCTTCATCTGATCGGGAGTCTCGTCGAAAGCGAACTCCATCTCGAACTGCGCGTACTCTTTGCCGGTGGGCGGGAAAGCGTGCGCGGGGATGAGCCGGCGCTTCGCCTGCATTTTCAAGAACTCGGCGGCGAGTAGCGCCACCGCTTTCTGCGCTTTTCGTTTAGCTTTCGTCCAGCGCTCTCCGCCAAGCTTATCGACCGAAAGAGAGCCCGCCCCCTCGCCGCCGACGTACTTCTGCAAAACGTTCAAGCGGTAGATGGGGACGTAGAGCTTGTCGCCGTCCTTATATTCGAGCACGACGAAATCGTTCGGCACTTCCTGAACGAGCATGGATTTCAGGCCCATGTATTTGCCGATGCCATGCTCCTTATGCACGACGAGGTCGCCTGTCTTCAGATCGCGAAAGGATTGCAGCAGGCGAGCCGGGTCCGCTTTCGAAGTCCAGGACGCGGCCTTCGCGGGACGCTTCTTCTGGCCGAAAACTTCTTCCTCACTGAGAACGACTAGTTTCAGCTCCGGGTACACCTGGCTGTGGGATACAAACCCCTGCCAAAGATGCACGTCACCGAAATCTTCCTCGAGCATCTCGTCGAGCGGAGCCTCCTCGCTTAGGTGATGCGTGCAAGAAATGTCGTAAGGCTCAATGAGCATCTGAAACCGCTCGGCGTGCGTGCGCGTGTGGCAGACGAGATTTACTCGGTAACCCAGATCCATCCATTCTTTGATTTTCTGAGAGGCCCCGAAAAGCAAAGCCTGGGAGCCCTTGCCGGGATTTGAGCTCTGAAGACGCGCTTCGCTCCGCTTAATCGGTATTTCAGAGGCATGTCCCGAGGCAAAGGTTTCGAAGCTCGCATTCGAGCGCTCGGCAATGAGCGCCTTGTACTCGGCGAGCGTGACGAAAAGCTCGTTCTTCTTCGCAATCGGGATGGGCTCTTTTTCGTAGAGCTCGTAGTTCTTATCGAGGGCGGGAATCTCGGTGTCTTCGGCAATGGATGCCGATTGCGCGAATCCATCCCAGAGTAGAAAGGTATCCTTCGGAAAATATTCGAGTGGGCTCGCCGATCCTTTAGAGAGCAGTGGAAAGAGAAGGCCCAGCTCCGGAAAACTCTGGTGATTGGCGATCTTCTCTAAAATCTCCTCGCGGCGGTGTTTCGCTACCCCCAGGTTGTCGAGCCGCTCTTTGATGCGAAGAGACGCGTCTTGAAAGGCCTCTCCGTGAGGCAGGAGTGTTTGCCCGACGGGAACAACGAGCGCCGTTTCCACCTTTTCGGCGGAAAGCTGACTCTGCGGATCGAAGAAGCGAATCTCTTCGACGAGATCGCCGAAGAACTCCAAACGAAACGGCTTGGGATAGAGCGGGCAAAAAATATCGATGACGCCGCCGCGAATCGCAAAGACACCGGGGTCATAGGCGGACGGCTGATTTTGATAGCCCGCTTCGTGGAGTGAAAGAATGAACTTATCGCGGTCGAGCTCTTCGTTACTTCTCAACGTCACTACCGAGCGGCGAAACTCCTCGCGAGGCACGACTTTCTGCAAAACCGAACGGACCGTCGTGAAAAAGACCCGGCCCTCGGGGTCGGTCATCGCATGGTAGAGCGAAACATTTCGCTCAAATAGCGTTTCGGGATTGGGAAGTAACCCCCGGTAGAAATCGAAATCGACGCAAGGCAGGTAGTGCGCGTGCTTGCCGCTTCTTCCGCCCGCGAAAAAACAGAAGTTGTCGAGCGCGTTGCGGGCCGCTGAGCGCGACGGCAACACGACGACGATAGGCCGGCGGATTCTCTGGGCAAGCGCGGATACCGCCAAAGCCTTTGAGAGCTCGTCGAATCCGGCGAAGCGGGAACCCGCCTTCGGCGCTCCTTCGCCTTCCATCAACCATTTTTCAAAGGTGAGATCGCCGGAAGCCACTTACGCCCATTCGTGTTTGAGATCGCGGCTCATGAGCTCGGAGACCGCTCTTTGAGGCGTGCTGCCTTCGTACAGAATTCGATATACCTGATCCATGATCGGCATGTCGATGCCCCGGCTCGCGGCAAGTTCGTGCGCCGACTGCGCGGTGTAATAACCTTCGGCGACACCGCCCAAAGCTTTCTGCGCTTCTTCCAGACGTTTCCCCTCGGCAAGTAAAACGCCGAGCTTCCGGTTACGACTCAAAGGACCCGTGCAGGTCAAAACTAAATCGCCCATCCCGGCGAGTCCCAGGAAAGTGCGCGGATCGGCGCCGAGTTGTTTTCCGGCGCGCGCCATCTCGGCGATGCCGCGGTTGATGATCGCGGCTTGTGCGTTGTAGCCAAGCTGAAGGCCGCTCACCATGCCGGACGCAATCGCAATCACGTTCTTCAAAGCGCCCGCGAGCTCAACCCCGATGACGTCCTGGCTCCAGTAAGCGCGAAAGTAAGGCGTCGCCATCATCTTCTGCAAATCACCCGCGAGTTTTTCATCGCGGCACGCGACGGTGACCGCGGTGGGAAGCCGCTTCACGGTTTCCAAAGCAAAGCTAGGTCCGGAGACGATGAGATATTTCGCTTCCGGAATGATCTCCGTGAAAATCTCGCTTACCCGCTTGTGAGTTGCGATCTCGATGCCCTTACAAGTATTGACGATGTTTTTACCCGAGACCTGGGCCGCGATGGGCCCAAACACGTTTCGGATTTGCTGAGTGGGAATCGCGCAGACGATCCAAGAGGTCGTGGCAATGAGCGCGTTGAGATCCGTCGACGCTTTCAGCGTTTCATTGAGCCGGAGGCCCGCGAGGTATTTCGGATTTTCGTGGCGCTCATGGATCGAGCGGGCAAGTTCCGCGTCCCGGCTCCAGAGCGTTACCGGGTGACCCGCGTCGGCGAAAACATTCGCCATCGCCGTTCCCCACGCTCCTGCTCCGACGACAACGACTGGCTGCTTATCCATTTATGCGCCTCCCAAGAGATCGAATGTGAAGATTAGCCTACGCATCTGGGGGTGGGCAAAGTCATCTTTCGAACGGGCGGAATCCTGCCGTAAAAAGCCCAGAAGCCGGGGTCCGGGAAAACCTGGGCCCCGGCATTCCCCATTCCTCGTCGACACATCACGGCAAACCCGCGAAAACACAGCATCTCAGGCTTGACAATAACCTTAACCGGACGATAAGGTCTCGTCGTTAATTTTTAATTTCAACTACTTAGCCGCGGAGCTGTCACCTGTTGGAAACTGGATACATCACGGTCTTCTGGTTCGTGGTTTTCTCCTGTTTGACCGTTCCTTTGATGTTGGGAATCGGCTGGATCCTACGGCCGAAGCACACGCCCAAGGGTAAAGAAGCGCTTCCCTACGAGTGCGGCGAAGAGCCGACCGGTCCCGCCTGGGTACAGTTCAACATTCGCTTTTACGTGGTCGCCATCGTCTTCCTCATTTTCGACGTGGAGCTCGTGGCCCTTTATCCGGCGGCCGTTCTCTATAAGGACGCTATCAATAACGGCACCGGGGCTTTGGTTTTCGCAGAGATTTTCCTGTTCGTGGGGCTCCTCCTTGTGGGCCTCCTCTATTGTTGGGTTCGTGGAGACTTGGAGTGGGTTAAGGGCATCATCAAGATCGCCCCCCAGAAATAACCAATGGTACAAAGCGCAGCCTTTGCACAGTCCCTGCAGACCTGGGTGGGCCTCGGCCCCCTGTGGATGTGGGCCGCCCTTTCGGCCTTACTGATCATCTATCTCTTGGCTCTGCCGTTCGGCGGTTTGGCCACGTACGTAGAGCGTAAGGTTTCGGCCGACATGCAGGACCGCATCGGTCCGAACCGGGTCGGTCCCCTCGGCATCCTGCAGTTTCTCGCCGACGCCGTGAAAATGATTTCGAAGCAGGATTTCGTTCCGCCCGACGGCGATCGCTTCCTGTACGGCCTCGCCCCCATTCTGGTGGTCGGCGGCGTTTGCTCGGCCTTCGCCGTGCTTCCCCTCAGCCAGTACTTGATGGGCGCGGATATCGACATTGGCGTCTTCTACATGTTCGCCTGCAGCACCATCGTGGCGCCCGGCATCTTGCTCGGCTCCTGGTCGTCTGCGAACAAGTGGTCGCTTCTCGGAGGCCTTCGCGCCGCCGCTCAAATCGTCAGCTACGAAATCCCGGTGGCGCTTGCCATCGCGCCCATCATCTTGATCTCGGGCTCTCTTCGGGTCGGCAGCATCGTCGAGCAGCAAGGCTGGATTTGGTCGGGCGAAAACCCGTTGAACGCCCACTTCTGGAACGTGTTTCACAACCCGTTCTGCTTCGTGGCCTTCTTCCTCCTTTTCATCTCAGGCCTCGCCGAAACGAACCGCATTCCCTTCGACTTACCGGAAGCGGAATCGGAGCTCGTCTCCGGCTTCAACACGGAATTCTCCGGCATGCGCTTCGGCCTCTATGCCTTGGGCGAGTTCTGCGAAGTGTTCGTGATGTGCGCCCTAGCCGTCGCGCTTTATCTCGGCGGCTGGCATCTGCCCTTCTTAAATCTCGATGCCCTCTGGATCAAGCTCCCCACGGGACTCATCGCGCTCATTCAGTTCACGGTTTTCATGGCCAAGGTGCTCTTCCTGGTTTTCGTGGTCATGTGGTTGCGCTGGACTTTGCCCCGCCTTCGGGTCGACCAGCTCATGGGTTTCTGCTGGAAGGGTCTCGTGCCCTTGTCTCTCATCAACCTGCTCGGCACCGCGGTTTGGATGTGGGTGTTTCACAACAAATCGCTTATCCAGCTCGTTCTCGGCGCTGGCGGCGGGGGACACTGATTTATGTCGGATTCGGCAAAGCTTATCCTGCTCTTCGGGCAAATTCTGACCGTCGGCTCGGCGATCGTGGTGGCCATCCACCCGAATATCCTCTACGCGGCGGTGGCGTTACTCTCGACGTTTCTGGGCGTGGCCATTCTCTTCTTGTTTAGTGGCGCGGACTTCGTGGCGGGCGCTCAAGTGGTGGTCTATGCGGGCGGTATCACCATCCTCATCCTCTTCGCCATTATGCTCACGCAGTGGCTCTATAAAGTTAAGCTGCGCGATTACGGCGCCAGGCTTCTGGTCCCAGCCGTAGTGGCTCTCGGCGTCTTTCTCGTCGTCTACCGCTCCACCGCGGAGCTCGGTAACTGGGCGCTAAAAAACGCGCCCACTGAAGCGGTCGACAAGTTCGCCTTCCTCCCGAAAACGGCCCTCATCGGTCAGGCGTTTCTCGGCCCGTACCTTTTAGCCTTTGAAGCGGTAACCATTCTCTTATTGGGCGCGCTCGTCGGAGCGGTCTGGCTGGCGAGGCCTAAATGAATCTTTTGAACTGGGCCACGGGCCTGCACGGCTACCTCTGGGTCAGCACGGCGCTCTTCGCGCTGGGCGTCCTCACCGTTTTGTCCCGCAAGAACGCCATCGGAATCCTGCTCGGCGTCGAATTGATTTTGAACGCGGCGGCCATCAACTTCGTGGCCTTCAGCCGTTTTCGCACCGGCGCCGTCGACGGACACATGGTGGCTCTTTTCATCATTTTGGTGGCGGCCGCTGAAGCTGCGGTCGCGCTCGCGATTATCTTGAGGCTCTACCGCCTCCGTCAGACGGTCGATACCGACGAGGCGACCCTCTTAAGGAACTAACCATGGCGCAAACTTGTCTGCTCATCGTGCTGCTTCCGCTCACCGCCTTCGTAGTGCAGGTGTTCTTCGGTAAGCGCTTGCCCCGCCAAGGAGACTGGGTCTCCATCCTGGCCATCGCCGGTTCGCTCTTTCTCGCTTTCCCGATTTTCACGGCTTTCCTCAGCACGGGTAACCTGCACGACACCTTGCAGACCACCTGGATGTCCCTGCCCATTCAGGTCTCCGGACACGGCGGCATGTCGTCTTTCGACATCGTCATCGGCACGCTGGTCAATAACCTGACCGCCATCATGCTGTTTATGGTCACGCTCTGCGCGACCCTCATTCATATTTTCGCAAGCTCCTACATGCACGGCGAGCCCCGCTACCACCTTTTCTTCGCGTACATTTCGCTCTTCTCGGCGGCAATGCTGGGCTTGGTCGTCTCGGACAACCTGCTCACCTTCTTCATCTGCTGGGAGATCATGGGCCTTTGCTCCTACTCCCTCATCGGCTTCTACTACGAGAAGCCGTCCGCGAACGTGGCGAGCCTCAAAGCGTTCATGACCACTCGCGTGGGTGATTGCTGCTTCTTCCTCGGTATCTGCGGCTTGTACTTCCTGTTCGGCACTTCGAACTTCGAGCAGATTTATCAAAACCTCGCGATGCCCGAGCTCGCGGGACGCACCATCTTAGGGATGCCGGCCTTGGCCTTCATCGGCTTTATGCTGATGATGGGCACCATCGGTAAATCGGCGCAGTTCCCGCTCCACATCTGGTTGCCGGACGCGATGGAAGGCCCGACACCCGTCTCGGCCCTCATCCACGCGGCCACCATGGTGGCCGCCGGCGTGTTCCTGCTCATTCGCACCTTCCCGCTGCTTCAAGCCGCGGAAATCGTGCTTCCGGTCATCGCCTACATCGGCGCGTTCACGGCGCTCTTTGCGGCGACGATTGCCCTGGTGCAGGTCGACATCAAGAAGGTGCTCGCCTACTCGACGATTTCTCAGCTCGGCTTCATGGTGTTCGGTGTCGGCGTCGGCGCTTTCGCGGCGGCTTTCCTCCACCTTCTCACCCACGCCGTTTTCAAAGCTTGTTTGTTCCTCGGCTCGGGTAGCGTCATCCACTCCGTTCACACGAACGACATGCGCGAAATGGGCGGCCTGCGCACCAAGATGCCTTGGACGTTCCGCACGATGCTGATTTCCACTTTCGCCATCAGCGGCTTGCCCTTCTTTTCGGGCTTCGTCTCGAAAGACCGGATTCTCGCCGGCGCACTTGCTTACGGCATGGAACATCCGCAACACATGCTCGTGCCCATCTTCGGATTCACGGCGGCGGGCCTCACGGCGTTTTACATGTTCCGCCTGATCTACCTGACGTTCTTCGGCCACGCGCGGGACGAGCACAAGCACCACCACGCGCACGAGTCGAGCCCGGTCATGACGGTGCCGCTCATGATCCTAGCCACCCTCTCGTTTGCGATTTGGTACGCGGGCCCCACGGGCATCGAGTTTATCGATCACATCCTTCCGGTCCGCTGGTACGACATCGGCATCGCGAACGTCATGGAGTCGATGCACATTCACGCCGCCCACGGCGACGAGCACATCCATCACCTCGCCCACAACCTGGCGCTCATTTTGTCGCTCTCCATCGCGGGCGCGGGCATCCTGCTCTCGACTTTGATGTACCTGAAAAAGGTAATCTCGCCGGACGCTATCCAAAAGCGTCTTTCGGCCGTGCACAAAGTGCTTTGGAACAAGTATTACGTCGACGAGCTCTTCATCGGCATCGGGATTAAGAAGGGTCTTTTGACCTTCAACAACCTGCTCGCCCGCTTCGACGACTTGGTCGTGGACCGGATTTTCGTCGACGGCTGGAAAGATATCGCCATGGCCGTTAAGTCTGCGGTGAACCAGTTCGACAATATCGTCGTCGATAAGGGCCTCGTGGATGGAACCGCGTACGCGGTTTCCGCCGGCGGTTGGATGATCCGTCAGTTTCAGACCGGTCAGGTGCAGACGTACCTCGTTTGGACCTTGGTCGCTCTTGGCATCTATTTGGTACGCGTTTTTTAAGGTGATGTGAGGAAACTATGCTTAGTTGGATGACCTTTACCCCCCTTCTGGGGATGGCCGTCGTTCTTGCTCTCCCCAAGGAGAAGCACAATTTAATCCGCTGGACGGCACTCGTGACGTCCTTGATACCGCTCGGCTTCGCCGCGGTCCTTTTCATGCACTTCGACCGCACGACGGCGGCGATTCAGTTCGTGGAACGGGTTTCGTGGATTAAACCCTTTAACATCGAATACTACATGGGCGTCGACGGCCTGAGCATTCCGATGATTCTGCTGACCGCCCTACTCACCGTCATCTGCATCATCGCCTCGTGGACCATCGACTACGCGGTCAAAGGCTACTTCGCCATGTTCCTGATGCTGGAATGCGCCATGCTCGGCGTGTTCATGGCTTTGGACTTCTTCCTCTTCTTCATCTTCTGGGAAGCGATGCTGCTCCCGATGTACTTCCTAGTCGGTATCTGGGGAGGCCAGAACAAGGTCTATGCGGCCATCAAGTTCTTCCTCTACACGCTGTTCGGCTCCGTCTTGATGCTGATCGCGATGCTGGGCTTTTATTACTACGGCGGCCAGAGCTTCGATCTCATCAAACTCGCGGCGACGCATCCGTTCGCGGGTCAGACGATTGCCCTCTTCGGCTGTCAGATGCCTCTCGATAAGTTCTTCTGGGTGATGCTCTTTATCGGCTTCGCCATCAAGGTTCCCGTGTGGCCTTTCCACACCTGGTTGCCTTGGGCGCACGTCGAAGCCCCGACGGCGGTCTCGGTCATTCTGGCCGGCGTGCTGCTTAAGATGGGAACGTACGGCATCCTGCGCATGAACTTCCCGATCCTTCCCGAAGCGACCATGTGGGCCTCGAACGCCATGATGATCTTGGGCGTGATCAACATTCTCTACGGAGCCTTCTGCGCGATGGCGCAGAAGGATCTGAAAAAGCTCGTCGCTTACTCCTCCGTTTCCCACATGGGTTACGTGATGATGGGCATGGCGACCTTTACGGTGGCCGGCGTGAACGGCGCCGTTCTCCAGATGTTCAACCACGGTACGTCGACGGCCATGCTCTTCCTCTTGGTCGGCGTGATCTACGACCGCGCTCATCACCGCTGGATCGTGCGCCCCGACGGCTCGCGCGGCTTCGGCGGTATCGCCGCGGTCGCTCCCGTGTACACGGCGATTTTCGCGGTGGCGCTGTTTGCGTCCCTCGGTCTTCCGGGCTTGTCCGGGTTCATCAGCGAAGCGCTGATCTTCCTCGGCGCCTTCTCGGTTCCGAAGTACCAGACGCTCACCGTATTCGGCGCATTCGGCATCTTACTCGGCGCCGCGTACCTCCTCTGGATGTTCATGCGGGTGTTCTTAGGTCCCTTGAATCCCGAGTACGCGAACTTGGAAGACATGAACTGGCGTGAGCGAGGCATGCTCATTCCGCTTTGCATTCTCGTCGTGCTTTTCGGCGTCTATCCCATGCCGGTATTGAACTTGATGGGAGCGACGGTCGCAAAGCTCCTGACTTACTTTTCGTGAGATGATGCATGGCTAATCTGCTGTTGAACTTGAAGCTCTTTGGACCCGAAGCGACCCTGGTGGGTCTCTTGGTCATCCTCTTTCTGGTGGACGGCTTTCTGCCGAAATCCCGGGAGAGCTTCTTGCCGCTCTGCCTGGTCGCCTTGGCTTCGGCCTTCGCGGCCTACATCACCTGTCAGCTGAACGTCGCCCCGGCGACCTTCTTCACGGGTCTTGTGGCGAACGACGGGTTCTCGGCTTTTTTCCGCTACATCTTCTTGTTCACGCTCGTTGCGGGACTCTATTTGGCCTATGGCTCCAAAGAAGTGCCCAAAGACGCCCGCATCGAGATGTCGCTGCTCCTCGTTTGCGTGACTTTCGGCATGAGCCTCATGGCCATTGCCTCGAACCTCTTGATGCTTTGGCTCGGCGTCGAAACGGTGAGTATCGTGTCCTTCGTGCTGGCGGGTTTTCGCCGGGACAACCTTCGCTCGAACGAAGCGTCCTTCAAGTACTTGGTCTACGGAAGCTTGGCTTCCGGACTCATGCTCTACGGCATGAGCCTCATCTATGGATTCGCGGGAAGCCTCTACTACGCCGACCTCAGCAAGTACTTCATGCTGCATTCGGGTGAGCTTCCCTACACTTTGGCGCTCTCCCTCCTTTTGGTGTTCGCGGGTCTCGCGTACAAAGTGTCGGCATTCCCGATGCACTTCTGGACCCCGGACGTTTACGAAGGCGCCCCCACTCCGGTGGCGGCGTTTTTCTCGGTAGGTCCCAAGGCGGCGGGATTTGCGGCCCTCATGCGCATCTTCCTCGACGTCTTTTCGTTCAAGACGGGGCCGCTTCAGTGGCATTCCGTCGAAGGCATCGCGATTCCCCACGGCTTGGCCATCATCGCGGCGCTCACCATGATCGTCGGTAACCTTTCCGCGCTCGGACAGACCAACGTGAAACGCATGCTCGCCTACTCGAGCATCGCCCACGTCGGTTACATGCTGGCGGGTCTCGTGGCCTTAAATAGCGCGGGCATCACGGCGGTTCTCTTCTACATCGTCGCTTATTGCGGCATGAACCTCGGCGCTTTCTGGGTAGTGAGCGTCGTCACCGATCGGCGCGGCAACGAAGATCTCGAGGCTTTCCGCGGCATCGGCGCGAAGACGCCGCTGCTCGGCATCTGCATGGCGGTCTTTCTCTTTTCGCTGACCGGTTTGCCCCTTTTCTCCGGCTTCATTGGAAAGTTCCTGCTTTTTGGCGCCATTTTGCAGACTCCGGGCTTCCTATGGCTTGCGCTCATCGGCGTCTTGAACAGCGTCGTTTCGCTCTTTTATTACGTCCGGGTGCTGAAATCCATGTGGCTGGATAGTCCCGCGGCCGGAGACACCGGAGCGGTCGCGCTTCCGCTCTACCATGCGATTCCGCTCCTGGGCCTCGCAATCCCAACCATCATTCTCGGCCTCTTTTTCACGCCCATTTTCGAGTTCGCGCAGCGCTCGGTCGCCGCCTTCCTCAACTAGCCTCTTAAAAGATACGCCGTACCTTTTAGGACGACGGGGAATGGGTCCGACCGTATAATTCGGGAACTTTGAGCTCCTATTTTTCTATCGGACTCTCGGCCTTGTCTATCGCCGGAGGCGCCGTGGTTTTACTCAGTCATGGCGGGCGTATGCTCGCGGGCGGCTGGGCACTCACCTGCTTCTCGCTCTCGATCCTCGCGCTACTGCAACCCGGGCCGCCTTGGCTCTTGGCTCTCTTAATCGCCGGGCTCGCCGTCAGTCTCGGCCTGTCGCTTGCGGTGCTCGCTTCGGAATCGCTTCCCGGGTTCTTGGACGGAAACGTTCGCAAAATTCTCGCGGTATTCGCGGTCTGGGCAATCAGCCTCTTCATCCTTCGCTCGTCCCATGCCTCGCACCTCCATGGCGCGGCCGAGACCTATTGGTCGCTCTATAGTACGGCCGCCCTTTTCGGGCTGGGGTTACTCACCCTCATCCTAAAGCGAGACGCCGTGCAAGTATGGAGCGGGGTGGGCCTTTTACTTTTAAGTCCCTTACCCACTTCGCTCGCTTCGGCCGCGGGGCTGCAATCGGGAGACGGCTGGCTACTATCGCTACTTTGTGGCGCGCTTTGCGCCGTGCACGGCGCATTCGCGATAGTGGTACTCGGACGCGTCAGCCGCCGGGAAGGCTCTCTCGACGTCAAAACTTGGGAGGAGCTTCAAGGGTGATTGGCTTTCAACACACTTGGTGGCGCATCGCGAGCTTCGACATCCTCTGTAGCTGGTACGCCGATAAATTTGATCTAGCCGCGCTCTTTGCCGTCTTCGCGCTGACCGTGCTGTGGGCGGCTCGCCAGCCTCGGGCCACGTGGGCCGCGGTAGTGTGGTTTCTGGCGACGGGCGCGCTTTGCGGCGCGGGAAACGCCTTCACGCTCATCTCCGCCTGGATGCTGGGAACCGTCGCGACCCTCGTCCTCTTTCACGCAAGCAGCGAGGGAAATCAACGCGGGCTATATACGTTCGCCCTGGCCGGTGCGCTTGCCGACGTTTTGCTTTTCTTGGGCTACCTGCTCTACGGCGGCACTTACCGAGACAGCTTTCTTCCTACCGAAGAACAATTTTTAGAAGCGTCCGTGGCTTTGACGACGTTTCCTGCAAAGGCCTTTGCCCTAAGCGCGCTACTCGCCGTCTTAGCACGCCTCGTTATCGGCGCGGGAAGTCTTTGGCTTCCCGGCGAGCCGCAACTTCAAGCAAGAGAGTTCTTGGCGCAAAGACTCGCCGTACTGCTCTTACCCTGCGTGATGCTACTCGATAAGCTCAGCTTTCTTAAAGCGGACGCCTCGGAAGGGGCGGTTCTCACCGTGCTAGTTCTTTCGATCCCCGCCATCTTGGGCGGTGCTTTTCACGCCATGAACCGGCCTTTCCCTTGGTTTCTCAATCCGGCCAAATGGTTCGACGAGCTCGTGCAAAAACCGTTGCGCTCTCTCATCGGCTTCTTCGACCGCAGGCTCGAAGCCCGCACCTTCGATGCCATTTTGATTCTGCCCACCCGGCTCGCGCGGGCGGGAGGCGTTTGGATTTCGCTCGTTCAGTCGGGTTCGCTCGCCTCTTACCTTACGTTTTCCGTACTGGGAATGGCGGCGCTTTTTGCCTGGGCACTGTGGGGAGGCAAATGAGTTACCTGCTTCCCTGGTTCTTTTATCTTCCGCTCATCGCCTTTGGCGCGGCGCTGCCTTTCTCGCTCGCTCTCTCCCGGCGAGTGGCCGGGGCGCTTGCGATCGTGAACTTCCTTGCTCCGCTGACGTTTTATACCTTAGGCGACTCCGTGTGGCTCCAGACCCTGACAGGAATCACTTTCCAAAGCGGTCCCTTGCAACTTCAGCTCGATGCCTGGACGCTTCCCTTTCTGCTTCTCATCAAGCTCGCGGCCTTACTCGCCTTGAAACAACCTTCGGTCCGGCTGGGACGCACTCAGCTTGCCTGTCTTTTCGGAGCCGACTTTGCGCTTTCCGGGGCGCTATTTTCCACCGATGTTTTTGCCATCGTATTTTTCTCGCAGCTCGCCCTTGTTCCCCTTTCGCTGCTCATCGTGATCTGGGGCGGGCACGACCGGCTCTTCGCTTCGCGGAAGTTCTTTTTGTCTCAAACCGCGGGCTGCCTGCTTTGGCTCGTCGCCTTGGCGATTCGCGCTTCCACTCACGAGTCTCAGTTCGGATATCCGAGCGGGCTCCCCGCGGATCTCGCCAAAGCCCTGGGACCGGCCGAGCTGACCGCTTTCGTCTGTTTTCTCCTGGGCTGTTTCCTTCGCTCCGCCGTGTTTCCGCTTCATAGCTGGCTGCCCGATACGCTGGCTCAAGCTCCCCTTTCGGCGAGTCTCCTTATCGTCGGTGGGCTGCTTCCTTCCGGCATTCTCCTGCTTCAGCGCGTGGGCCTTTCCGTTTTCCCGGCGGGCTTTGAGCGCGCGCAAAACCTGGGAACGGCCCTCGCGGTGTTCGGAGCGATTTACTCAGGGCTACTCGCCTGGCGGCAAAACGATAGCCGCCGCTACCTCGCCTTCGCGGCCAGTCTACTCATGTCGTTCGTTCTGGGAGGCGTGCTCATGGCGGGTCCGCTCACTTGGACGGCCAGCGCCTTTCTCCTCTGCGCGGGCTCACTCGCGAGTCTTGGCGTTTTGATTCTTTTCGAGTGGGCTTTTGAGCGCCAGAATAGCCGTCAGCTACCGGATTGGGCGGGGCTCGGGCAACAGAGCCCGCTCTTCCGCGGTTTTCTCGTATTCCTCACCCTGAGCGCGCTCACGCTTCCGGGCACCGCGGCCTTTCCTGGAACCTTCGCGCTTTTGACCGCCGCCATAAACCGCAACTTCATCTGGTGTGTAGGCTGGCTTGCCTCACTTTTCCTTTTGATGGCAAGTGCCGTGCGCCTGCTCGGTACGATTTCCTTCGGCACGCCTCGCCGCGGCCCGCTAGTCGCTGGATCCGATCTGTCGACGAGTGAGTCGTTGAGACTCTTGGCCCTTTCTCTGCTTCTTTTGGCTTTGGGCTGCGCTCCCGGTGGGTTTCTGGCTTCTTTAGAGCGGCCCATCGAGTCTTTCTGGGAAGCGAGTCCCGCGAAGGAGCGGTTCGTCTTTCCCGGAGACGAAGGCAAGAGCACCTTGCCAAGAGTCTTTCACCGGGATGAGGTTCCGCAATGAATCCTTCTTCCGCGACTTTCTACGTCGTGGGCTTTCTCTTCGCGAGCGCGGTGCTAGCCGCGGCGGTTGCGCACTCACGGCGGCTTTCTCTTTACCTTTCCGTTTTCGCTTTTGGGACGGCCGAGCTTGCGCTCGGCTGGCTCGCCGCTGGCAGAGTTGGCAACTGGCTTCCGCCCGTCGACTCCCGCTTTCTGACCCTCTCGGGTTACCGCTTGGATGCGGCTTCGCTCCTTCTGCTTTTTTGTGCGGCTTCTTATTTACTGGTCCACGCGTTTGCCGAAGATGAGGTGAAACGCGGAAGCTTGGGGCCGCTCTTCCTGCTTGCGGCGGCCGCGGGAATTTTATGCGCCGCCAGTGAGAACCTCTTAGTCACTTGCTTTGGCCTGGAGCTCGGCGCGCTTGCCGCCCACGGCATCACCGCCTTTCCCTCGCTCACCCGAGATCGGTTTGAAGCCCTCTGGAAACAGTATGCGTTCCATGGCCTGGGCACGGCTTGCCTACTTTTGGGCAGCGCTCTGTTTTACTCTCAGCTTGGCACTCTCGCTCTTACCGAAATTAGAGACACCCTTGCCGCCCAGCCGCCTTCGCCTTTCGTCACCGTGGCGTGTGTCTTATTGCTACTGGGCATCGCGGAGAGGCTCGGCGCGTTTCCCTTTCTCTCTTGGCCCGCCGACGTGACCGAAGGATCGCCATGGGGCGGGGTGTTTCTCGAAACGGCGGGACGCTTTATTTCGATCTGTGCCCTACTGCCGCTTTTCCTCGAAGCTCTGCTTCCGCTTCGGTCCGCTTGGGTGGGCCCGCTCTTCGTCATTGGCGGAGTCACTCTCGCGTGGGGCGCGCTAGGTGCGATCACGCAAACGAATCTGAAACGCTTACTCGCCTATTTAGGACAGGCGCACGTCGGGTGGCTACTTCTTTTTGCGGCGGCTTCCAGCGAACGAGGCAGCCTTGCCGGTCACTTTCTACCTTCAGCTCTCATCTTCGCCCTGGTCGCCCTCGGACTTCGCGCCGGTGTCTGTCTTTTGGAGCGCGAGGCAAATGACTGCGATATTTATCAGCTCTCGGGACTAGGAGAAACCCATCCCGTGCTCGCTCTGTGGTGGACGTTACTTTGCCTGGCCGGCGCGGGATTTCCACCGACCTCCGGGTTTGCCGCGCAAACGGCTTTCTTCCTGGAGCTCGGCTCGACCGGCCACGTACTGCGCCTAATCGCCATCGGCGTGGGTTTATTGGCCGTGGCCTATTCTTACTTGAGAATGGTCGCTTACCTCTACGGCCGGGAATGCCGGGAGACCATCGCGTTGACCCACCGGGCGGCGCTTCCCATCGCCTGCGCCTCGGCGTGCGCGATACTGGCGGTAGTGCTCCTCTTTTTCTGGCGCTAACGAAAGTCAGAAGGAAGCTTTCCAGTCACTTTGCGAAACGCGTGAATGAATTGGGAGAGTGAGGAGTGGCCCACTTCGAGCGCCACGTCCGTCACGGAAGTGTCCCGCTTGTTTAAAAGACGTTTCGCCTTTTCCATCCGGCAGAAGAGCACCATCTGCTTCGGAGAAAAAGAAAGCTCGTCCAAACAAATCCGGTTGAGGCTTCTGAGGGAGAGGCCAGAGTGCTTCGCGATTTCTTCGACCGACAAAGGCTCTTTGAAGTTCGCTTCGATATAATCGACCGCGCGAGTGACACGAGCATCTTTGGCGAGCTCATGAAGTCGAAATGCTTTGCTCTCGCTCTCCTTGCTACCACGGCCTGCGCGGCCCAAAAGCCCGCGGTCTACACGTTCGAATCGGACAGGGGGTGGCTTTAACACCAAAAACTATTTCTACGATAACGGAGAAGAAGTGGTGGCGTTCGATACGCAGTTCACGCCCGAGCTCGCGCGACAATCGATCAAGGTGAGTGCCCTTTTTCTATTCGGAGAAAAGCGCAGTATGGATTTTGCCGTCTTGGGTTACATACCCGCGGGGCATACCCGCCACGTTTCGGCTAAACGCCAAGTTACCCTTCGGATCGAGAACGATCGCGCCGCCGTGGCCGTCCACGGGTTTGAGCTTTTGGAGTATCACGTCGTCGGCAGCCCGCGCGCCCGACCAATGTTTATATTTCATCTGAGCACACACATCGTAAGCGGCCACGAACCGAATGAAGAATTCCCCGTGTCCGGTTGTCGAGATGGCGCATAAACCGTTTTCCGCGTATGTGCTGGCTCCGATGATGGGCGTATCGCCAACACGGCCATGCTTCTTGTTGACCCGTCCTCCCGTCGAAGTCGCCACGGCGAGATTGCCTTTTGCGTCCAAAGCCACGGCGCCGACCGTGCCTTTCGCGTCTTCAAGAAGCTTTCCCTCGGCCTCGCCCTGCTTTTTTTGAACTCGCTTTAACTCGTCCAGGCGCCACTGTGTCGAAAAATAGGAAGGCTCCACCAAAGTGAGGCCGACTTCTTTGGCTAGCTTTTCCACGGCGTCTCCGGCGAGAAAGGCATGGGAAGTGTGTTCCATTACCGCGCGCGCCGCCGAAATGGGATTTTTCACGGCGGTCACTCCAGCCACCGAGCCAGAATTTCTCGTCCTGCCATCCATGATGGAAGCTTCTAACTCGTTCTTTCCTTCTTCCGTAAAAACGGCTCCCTTACCGGCGTTAAACAGAGGATTGTTCTCCATTACGATCACGGCCGCTTCGACCGCGTCCAGGCTTGAGCCCTTGGCTTTGAGCACGGCGTAACCCGCCGCTAGCGCCTCTGACAGACCTTGGTGATAGATCTTTTCTTTTTCCGGCGGAATTTTCTGATGATCGGCGGTGCCGCCATGGATGGCCAAAATCACCCGGGCCGCCGAATCCGCGCCGAAGCTGGAGAAGGTGAAGGTTAAAGCCGCGAGGAGAATCTTGGTTGCCATGCCCTAGGGATACTTTATTGTCGGCGGTAAGGAAAGAACCGGGGGGAGGTTGTCCTGAAGAGCGCGCGTTTCTTATTCACCGCGATATGGTTCGTGTCGGCAGCGGCGTGGGCCAATGCGGATAGCGATCTCAAATTCACGAAATTTATCGACGCCTACTACGACGCGTACTTCCATTGGAACCCGTCTTATGCAACGTGGGCCGGGTTTCATGCTTATGACGGCGAAATGTCGGACTGTAGTAGGAGCGGGGTAACCCGGCGCGTCCGCGCCTTGAACGGATTTCTTGCCCAGCTAAAAGGTTTTGACGAAGCCACTTTGTCTAAAGACAACTCGCTGGATCGGCGGCTGCTCGTGTCGGAGATACACGCGGAAAAGCTAAGCCTCGAAACGCTTAGATACTGGCAAACCGATCCCGACGGTTACTCGAGTGAGGTCAACCACGCCGTCTATTTGCTCATCAATCGCGATTTCTCCCCCATCGAAGCTCGTTTGCGCTCGATCGTTTCAGTGGAAAAAAAGGCGCTTCGGCAATTTTCTTGCGCCCGTGCCAATCTCAAGAACCCGCCCAAGATTTTCACTGAAATAGCCATCGAGCAGATACCTAGCATCGTCCGCTTTTTCGAGAGAGACGTCCCCTTGGCCGTTTCGGGGTCAAAGGACCAGAAACTCAATACGGAGTTCAAACGCGCGAACCAAGCCGTCATCGGAGCACTTCAGCGCTACCAAATCTTTTTGAAAAATGAGGTGCTACCAAGATCTAAAGGCGACTATCGGCTAGGCGAAAAGAACCTCCGCGCTAAACTGAAATTTCAAGATATGATCGAGACACCGCTAGATGAGCTCTTAAAAATTGGCATGGAGGACTTAAGAAAAAATCAGACGGAATTCGCCGCGGTCGGCAAAAGAATCGACCCCACAAAGTCCACCGCGGAAATTCTGGAGTCCTTGGAATCCGATCATCCGACGTCGGAAAAGCTTTTGGACAGCGTCCGCTTGGTTTTGGGCGACATCCGAAAGTTTATATTGAGCCACGACATCATCACGCTTCCCTCGGACAAAGATCCCATCGTGCAGGAAACCCCGCCTTTCAAGCGAGCTTCCACGTTTGCCTCCATGAACACGCCCGGCCCCTTCGAAACCCACGGCACCGAGGCGTATTATAACGTGACTCTCCCCGACCCCTCCTGGACGAAAGAGCATACGGAGCAGCATCTCAGGGGCTTTAACCGTGGCACCATCGTCAGCACCTCGATTCACGAGGCGCTTCCTGGCCATTACACGCAGTTTCTTTGGTTCAAGAAGGCGCCGAGCAAAGTAAGGAAGTTCTTTGGAGCGAAATCCAACAAGGAGGGCTGGGCTCATTACACCGAAGAAATGATGCTCGACGAAGGATTCGGTAACGGCGATCTCCAATTGAAATTGGGCCAGCTTCAGGACGCCCTTCTTAGAAACGCTCGTTTCATCGTCGCCATTCAGCTGCATACCGGCAAGATGACTTTCGAGGAAAGCGTTCGCTTCTTTGAGCAGGAGGGGTATCAGACCCGCGCCAATGCCGAGCTCGAGGTAAAGCGCGGAACCTCGGACGCAACCTATCTCGTCTACACCTTGGGGAAGCTTCAGGTGAAAGAGTTGAAGGAAGCCTATAAACGCGCCAAAGGCAGGCATTTCCGCCTGAAGAGTTTTCACGACGAGTTCGTGAAACAGGGCGCGATTCCGATTCCGATGATTCGAGAGATTATGCTTTCAGGCAGCCACTAGGCTCATCTTCTCGGCGAGGCCGGCGCGATAGAAGTGCCGGATGCGGCGGAGCGCTTCCGCGCGCGTCTCGGGACGGCAGAGGTCTTCGCGGAGCTTCTTCAGGAACTGGCGAGCGGATTGATTGGCCTCGCGGTAGCGGTCCTGCTCATGGGAGTCCAATCCTTCGACCAAACGGAACGCCTCGAACGCCTGACGAAACGCCAGATCGAAAGCCTCTATCTCCCGGCCTTTGCCGGTCGAGGCGAAGAAGGCGAGAAGAAACGCGTCCACTTCTCCTTGTAGTTCCATTTCGAACCGGGAAATTTCACGCCCGGAATGCACGTTGCGAAGGAGGTAATTGAAGTGGCTAACTTCTTCGGAAGCCACGGCGAACGCTTGCTTCTGAGGCAAAGTGAGTCTCTCCATTTCCCAGCGGCGAAACGAGCCGAGCTCGCGCGCGACCTTGGGATGAAAGTAGATGCCGACCGCCACCCCTTCGCTTTGCGCGTCTCGTTCCTCACGTACGTAAAGCGCGCCAGCCGGGTCGGGCTGACCCACCGGCTCAGGCTCGCGGACGATGAAGTCCTCGGCCTTATGATCGTGCTCGACGTTGTTTAACGTCTTGATCGCCCGATCGATGCGGCGGATGGCCGTCTTCACGTTTACCTCATTGGGAAATTTTGAACACTTTGCCGTCGGTGGCGAGAATGCCTTTTTCCACCAGACGCGCTTTCAAGCGATCGTCTCCCGTGGTGAGCCAACGCTCGTAGAGCTGCAAGAGATCCGTGTTTCTTTGCAACCCGTGCGCATCGCTCAGCTCGGACAAGATGTTCGAGTAGTCTTTGAATTTCGTCGCAAGCTCCGAGAAAAGAGTCTTGGCGATTTTCGAAAACTGCATGGAAGAGAGTGTGCTGTAAGCCGCGCCTCCCATTCCGAAGTAGTACTCAGTTCCGACGAGTTTCTTCCGTAAGCTTTCCGGAAACACGCCGGTAATGAGCAGGCAGATGTCGCCCAGGCGTTTTAAGGCGAAGTGCCGGGTCTCGCTATCGCCTTCCAGGTACTTGGCGTACAAGGTGGCCAGAACGTTGTCTTGCAACTTTCCGTCGGGAGTTTGTTCGAAGAAATTATCGGAGCGCATGTAGCGGACGAGGAGGTCCACCAGGTAATCAAAGGATTGATCCGCGCTTACCTTGCGTTTGGAAAGAACCGAACGCAGCTCAGCCGCGAAGTAATCGCGAGCATCAGAGACCGAACTCGACCTGACTCGGAGCATATAACCTCCATTAAAAACCGGGTGGTTACGAGCTACGGCAATTCGCTTCAGCTACTACTTTAGGGCCCCCTACCTCTACGTTGGGCTAGGGTGGTGAAAACCACCCCCTACATCTACATTTTACCCTATTTTTATGGGGTCCTGCCTAGTGTGTATCGGCGAGCTTGACACAAAGCTTCAAGGAATTCGACGCTTTGAGTTAACGCCTTGAAATCTAAAGAGCATTTTGGGGTTGTTGCCAACCACTGGGTAGGGTATAGGTCGCCCATGCGCCGTGCGTTTTGGGCCTTTTTGCTGGTTTTGAGTGCCCCCTCGGCGCATGCCCTAAAAGTAGCTTCCACAAGCCCCCAGGTCACCGAGCTCATCTTTGACTTGGATAAAGGGAGCGATTTGGTCGCGGTCAGCGCCTTTAGTCAGTACCCGAAAGAAGCGGCCGCGTTGCCCGTCTTGGGAAGCCTGTTTTTTCCGAGCATCGAGCGCGCCGTGCAACTCGGCGCCGAGATCGTCGCCTTCGATGAGATGAACGCGAGCTCTAGTTTCTCCCAAGCGGTCGAAGCCATGGGCATGAAACGGTTCGAGTTTGAAATGACCGGCGTGGAAGCCCTCGTCACCGATTCGCGGCGCTTTCTTCAAGGTGCTTACGGGCAAGCAAGCCACCCACGCGTGGACAAAGTGTTTCCCTGCGTCACCGCGTATCATCCCAAACGTTCTTTTCGGTTTCTCGCGCTCACTTGGTTTCAGCCTCCCATTGCGTTCGGAGAAAAAACGTTTCTTTCCGATGTCCTCACTCGTCTTGGAGGCACCAATCTCTTGGCCAATTTGAGCCGCGCTCAGTTTCCGCGCCTTTCCTTGGAATGGATCCTCAATCAAAAAGTGGATTACGTTTTCTTCCTGACTCAATTTCCGGAAACGCTGAAAGAAGCGCACTCGGCGGTCTCGCACTGGTGGCCCACGCAAACGCCCCTGCTCGTTGCGCTAAACGCCGACGATTTTGCTCGAGGCGGCTTCACGCCGCTTCGCCAGGCAGACACCTTGCCCATGGTGGAGCCGAAAACCGGGTGGAAGGAATGCCTTGAAAGCGGACAGTAAATTTTGGTTCGTCGTTGGCTGCGTGGGCGTTTTGCTCGCGGCTCCTTTCTTTGGCTCGGACGCTTTGTCACTCTCGTCCGTATTGGATCCCGCGAGCACCGCGCACCGGATTTTCTTCGAGCTACGGCTACCTCGGCTTCTCGCGGTGATCACCGCGGGAGCCGCGCTCTCCGTCCTTGGAGGCACCTACCAGACGCTCTTTCATAATCCTCTCGCCGAGCCTTATCTATTGGGCGTTTCCAACGCCGTGACCCTCGGTCTTGCGGGCGCCGAAATTCTCTTCGGCTTTGGGCCGCAATCTTTCGCGAGCCACCTCGCCGGCTTTCTGGGAGCCGCTCTGGTCACCGGAATCATCTTGCTGCTCCATCGCTACCGCCCCAAAGCGGAGATCATTCTCTTTGGCATGGGAACGCAGTTCGTTCTCTCCTCGGTTTTGTTTCTGATCCTCTCATTCCATTCGCAAACCGCGGGGGGCGGAAGCCTGCGCTGGCTCTTCGGACAAATTCCCTGGCCTTCTTTGACGGAATCGCTTCTTTTTGCTGGCGTGAGCGCGGTCTTACTTCTTGGTTTAATCGTCGGCGGCCGTTCCCTCGATGCGCTCTCCTTGGGAGACTCGGTAGCGCGCACCCTCGGCGTATCACCAGAGAAATCTAGATCTCGGCTGCTTCTGCTATCTTCCGCGCTCATCGCCGTGGTCGTTTCTTTTGGCGGCGCCATTGGTTTTGTGGGACTCGTCGTTCCTCACGTCGTGCGCCTGGTGCTTCGCCCGGACAGCACGCGAAAATTATTTCTCGCGTCCGCCCTTCTCGGCGGATCGTTTCTCGCGCTTTCCGACGTCTTCTCGCGCGCCCTGCTTCCGCCCATGGAGTTTCCCATTGGCGTCATCACGACCGTCATCGGTGGTCCCCTCTTCTTGGTTCTCCTGGGAAGGAGGAGCGCGTGAGCCATTTTTCCGAAGCCAAATCACTCAGGCTCGGCGCGGGAGACTGGCGGCTCACGCCGGAGCCTCTTTCCTTTCAGTTACCCACTGGAAAAATTACGGCGCTCGTCGGTAGAAACGGCGCCGGTAAGACGACGCTACTCAAAGCCTTGCTCGGAGAGCCCGTCATTCAGTCCGGCTACTTAAGTCTTGCCGGACTCGATGCCAAAACCGCCTCTTATGCGGATAGAGCCCGCACCATCGCCTTTGTCCCGCAGGAGCACGAGTTTCCCGGACAAGCCACAGTCTACACCATCTTGAAAATCGCTTTCCTTCCGCGCATGGGCCTCTGGGGAAAGTTACCCGAAGGCGCGGGGTCCGAAATCGAGCGCGCCTTGGACGCTTTCGGTCTTTCCTCCCTCAAAGAGCGACGTCTCAGCAGTTTAAGCACCGGCGAAAGGCAGCGCGCCTTCCTCGCGAGAGCCTTATTGCAGAAACCAAAGGTCCTCATTCTCGATGAGCCTACCAATCATCTCGATCCGGCCGCCGTGCGGGCGTTCTGGAAGACGCTCCTCTCGGAAGCCCGGGACCGTCGTCTCGAGTTACTGGTAAGTACCCACGACCTTGATTTTCTTCGCCGGCAGTGCGATTTCGTATTAGCCCTGGATTGCGGTAAGAAGGTCTTTGAAGGCACCCGGGAGGATTTCCTATCGTCCGGAATGGAAGCCCGTTTGTTTGGAGAGAACTAATGATTGTCGGCGTCGTCCATACTGCCCTCTTGGTGAAAGACTACGAAGAGGCGCGGGCTTTTTACTGCGATAAGCTCGGCTTCGTCCTGACCGAAGATACCGACTTGGGCAAAGGTAAGCGCTGGGTGCGCCTTCAGGCGCCCGGCAAAGGCGGGGCGGAAATCCTGCTCTCCCGCGCCATCGACAACCGGCAAAGAGCCGCGGTGGGAAATCAAACCGGCGGACGGGTGCTCTTTTTTCTCCATACGGACAACTTTGACGCGGACTACGCCCATTTCCGCGAGAAAGGCGTCGAGTTCGTGGAAGGCCCGTTCGAAGCGCCATACGGTAAAGTGGGCGTCTTCAAAGATCTCTACGGTAACCGGATAGACCTCATCGGACCTCGCGCTAATTGAGCGAGGCGACCTGATTCATCAAAGGCTGATCCCGCTCGGTGACGAAATTGATGACCAAGCCCGAGCGTCCCGCACGCGCCGTTCTGCCGACGCGGTGGATGTAGTTCTCAATCTCCCGGGGGAGATGATAGTTGATGACCCGGCCGACATGCTCGACATCCAAGCCGCGTCCAGCGAGATCGGTCGAGACCAGGAGCTTCACTTCCGCCTTGCGGAAGGAGCGCAAATTAGTCCGCCGCTTTATTTTGTCCATCTCGCCCCGATAGATGAGGCATTCGTGACCGGCGTCGCGTAATTCCGCGGCGACATTGTCGCATTGCTCGCGGGTGTTCGTGAAAATCAAAGTGCCGCCGTCGTACCGTTTGGCCAGCACGTCTTGGAGGTGGGGGAATCGCTTTCCGTCTCGGATCAACCGATTCTGGGTGGTCAGCGTGGGAACGAGCTTGTGGCTCCCTTGACTGCGAAAGACTTCCACTCCGGAGAAAAGCCCGTTCATCAAGCCTTGCACCGCGGGAGAGACCGTTGCCGAGAAAAGCGCGAGCTGACGTTCGGCGGGACAGGCGGCGACGATTTGGTTCGCGTTGGGCAAAAATCCATGGTCCAGCATCTGATCGGCTTCGTCGAAGACGAGAACGCGGACATCGCAGAGCTTCACGTGCTTGAGATCGAGGAGCTGCACGAGCCGCCCTGGAGTCGCCACCAGTACTTCGAACGTTCCTGAGACGTTTTTTCTCGAGACAGGAAATGCGGTCCCGCCCAAAACAGTGCGTACTCGGAGACGGGTATTGTGCGTGAACTGTTTGAAGGCTTTCGCGACTTGCTCGCCGAGCTCGCGGGTCGGAACGATGACCGCCGCGCGCGGCTGTTGCTCCACGGTAACCGCTTGGCCTTCGATTTCGAGCCGTTTCAAAAGGTGCAGGATGGGCAAGGCATACGCGAGAGTCTTACCGCTTCCGGTCTCGGCGACGCCGACGAGCGATTTTCCGCCTAGCAAGACGGGCAGAGCTAGGCTCTGAATCTGCGTCGGTTCCCGAAAGCCTTTCTCCGTAAGCGTCGCTTGCAGAGAGGGCAGAAAGGTAAAGTCCTTGAATGAAGCCATAGAAGGGGCCCTTCTTACCACGTCTCTAGGAGCTCCCTCCAGTGACCATTTTGGGCAAGCGAAACTAGGCTTACTCGTCGAATAGTATGCCTAAGGAACGGAGTGGGCTCTTTTTTCTTTCAGGCAATGCCCCGCCGTCAGCACCGCTCTGGGGCTGACCCAGACCCCCGAACAATAACCTCCGCGCGGCTGAATGATTTGAGCGGCGTACTGATTTGCCTTCGCGACGGGACTACTGGCCTGATTCAAAGTCTTGGAACAACCCACGAGAAAAACACAGGCTGCCAGCAAATACTTTGTCATTTCGTTTCCCCGTCCATGTAGGAAACCGCGTCGTTTATTTTGAAAAGATGGCGGAAGGCCGGCTTCTCCTCGCCCCTTACATAAGCCATGACTTTGGCACATCCATAGCCGCAAACCTATCAAACCCAACCCATTTATGGCTATAAGTGAGGCGTGTTCGGACTGTTTCTATTCGTAAGCGCCGCCGTTGCCGCCCCGAGCTCGGGAGGATGCGGTTTCTATCTGGATCTCGAGAAACGGCTTCACTGCGCCGAGAAGACTAATTACCTCACGTCGTACGGCTATCCTTATTGTGAGAAATTCCAGAGCAATATGAAACACTGGACCTCGGGGCCGCTCAAGCGCTGGGTTCCGAAGACGTCGCATTGTTTGCAGGAATCCTTGAATGAAACCCCGTGCGACTCTCTTGCCGCGCGGGCGCTGCAAACGCATTCCACCTGTTACGCGCAAGGCGGCTTTTGCCGCTTGGGCTACCGCGATCGCCAAAGAATTCTCAACGTGATTTCGTGGATGGACGTAACCAAAGCCGCCGAGCAGGTTTTCAAATTGAAGTCGACGTGTGGCATCGGACTTTCGTCCACGGCCGTTCATCTTTTTGATTCCATGTTTGGCGTGACGCGGGCGCTGGATTTCGCGAAGACGAAACTAGGGAGGTGAGCGCTCTAACTCCGTCCTCTACCTCAGAGCCTTCGCCGTAAGCTGAGTGGGCGACTGCTCTAGGTTCAAGCCAGGATCGGACTTATCCGTGCGATCGGCGCGAGGATGGCCGGTGCCCTTCAATTCGTTTCTCATCTCGGGCGTGAGATCGTTGATGCGGACCGCGTTCATGGAACCGGGCTTGATGCGGAACTTCAAAAACTCTTTGCTATTGTCGCGCACGAAATCCGCGCGGGTCGCGACTTCCGCCATGCCCTTCGCCGCGTCTTCGAGCGCGCGGTTGTAGCCTTCAATCTGCTGACGGTTCGTGCGACGCACTTTCTTATAAGTGAGGCCGCCGACGTTATACTCCTTCAATTCAGTCGTGATGTCGTCCTGACGGATTTTACCGAAACCAGGGCGAGGCATCTTGGTCACATCAGCGCCGGCGAAATCGATGGCGGCGATGTTGAGACGCATCTTCCACTGATCGATTTGCTCTTCGTTGCCCGCGCCTTTGGTGACCTGGTCGCCTTCGGCTTTGGGATTGATGGCGAAAACGGAAGTCGCTTTGAGCGCGCGGCACGCGGCCACCCGCTGATCCATGGACTGCGCCTGGGTCTCGGGCTGAAGCCCGGGCTGCGCTTGAACGCGCTCCTGGATGCCGGTCGCTTCCTGATCGTTTTGCACGGCGGTCGCGTACGCATCGCAATCAGGTACGTCTTCACCGAGCGCAGCTTCCACGCCGGGTTGCATCGCGCGCGATTCCCCCAGCGAAGCGACCATGCGGTTGCGGTACATCTTCGTCCAGCGGCTCGCCATGAGACGTAAGGACTCGATGTTGGGCATGGTGTTCTCGCCCTTACCGGTGCTGTCATCGTAAGTGAGAGAAATCTGGCGGACGGCCGTATCGAGACCGACTTTTTCCACGTCCTGACGAACGTCGCCCAAGAGACGGAAATCAGCGAGCCCTTTCAAATCGAATTTGCCGTCGGCGTCCAAGTTGCTGCCGCCGTCCGGGCGATCCACTTCCCAAATCGTGTGCACGGGCCCGACGGAATCGCCTTGGGTTTTTCTCGCGGCCCAAGCCGCGGCAACCACGCCTTCGAGAGGCGACTTATCGCCGCCGAATCCGTGCGGCGATACGAAAGGATCGAGCCAGCTATTACAAAATTGTCCGCCCACCCATTCGAGGCACCGGCTCCAGACGTTGGAGTGGTAGGTGGTATTGGAGGTGAAGGAGTTGCCATCGTTTTTGTTGAAGCTCTGGCCTCCCGTGCCCGCGCTTTCCGGGTAGCTCGCTTCCTTCATATCCAAGGATTTGCCGAGTTTGAGGAGCTTCTCCGCAAGCCGGCGGCGCGCTTCTTTGTCGCCGCCCGTTTCGAGCTCGGCGAACCCGGAGCTGGAGAGAAGGAGTGCGCCCAAAAGGCACCCCAGCCAGATCCTAAAAGCTTTTCCCCCTATGCGAATCATACTCCCCCTGACCTTTGACTAAAGCAACCCCGATACCAAACTAAACCATTGAATTCAGGCGGTTTTCTAAACGGACTTTGACGGGGTCCCGAACGGTCGGGCGAGTCTTCGGCAAAACCCTTGAGCTTTCAACCCCTTCCCGCGCCCAAGCTTTGGACGGTGGACAGGAAACGGGCATTCTTTGAGCACACGAAGGCCGCGACTTCGCAGGCATACGCGCCCAACTGCGGAAATCGCTACGTATTCTGCCGGTGTTCACTACCGCGATAATGCGGGGCGTTAGCTTTTCTGAAGCCCGAAATCACTGGCCGCATGCCACTTGTCTACAACCTGTGCCTCTTGGTAAGGCTCTTGGGCACATGGGCGAAATCACATCCGCACCGACGACTCCAATGTTCACGCAGTATCTTTCCATCAAGAAAGAGCATGCGGACTCCATCCTCTTTTTCCGGATGGGCGACTTTTACGAAATGTTTTTGGAAGACGCGGTCCTGGCGGCTCCCATCATGGAAGTGCAGCTCACTTCCCGCGATAAGAATTCCCCGAATCCCATTCCCATGTGCGGCATCCCGCACCACTCGGCGATGGGTTATGTGCAAAAACTTCTAGCGCGCGGTCACAAGGTCGCGCTTTGCGAACAAGTGGAAGATCCCGCGACGACCAAAGGCCTCGTGAAACGTGCGGTGGTGCGCATTCTGACGCCGTCTCTCATCGGCGATCCGGATCTCGTACCCTTAGAGACCACGAACGTGCTCGCGGTCCTCGAAGACTTGGGTGAAGGCCGCGTGGAAGTTTGCCTCTTTGATTTGCTCGGCGGCACCACTCGGCACGGCATCGTCCCGAGTCTCGCTTCGCTCATCGATCTCTTTGCCCGCGGCACGCCCCGGGAAGTGCTTTTGTCCGAGCGCACCCGCGATCTCAAATGGTTTGGGGATTTGCTCGGTGTCTTTCCAAGTCTCGTGACGAGCTGCCGTACGGCGTACTTCGAAGTGGAAGAAACGCCTACGCTCAAAGCTTTAGAGAGTTATTTGAGAGAGACCCAGAAGCAAGAAAAGCTGGGATTCCTAAGCGCGCCTCTTCCTTTAGAAGGCGATCACGCGATGGCCATCGACTCGGTGACCTTGCGCTCGCTCGAAATCTTAAAGAGCCAAACCCTGGACTCGGAAGGCCACAGCCTTTTCGAAGTACTCGACTTCACAAGCACGCCTATGGGCCGGCGCACGTTGCGCGAATGGCTCGGCCGCCCGCTGCTCTCTCGCCCGCGCATCGAAGAACGTCTCGATGCCGTGGAAGAACTTACGTCGAAGCCCGATCTCGCCGACTCGCCGAAGCGCTCACTTAAAGACGTGCGCGATTTAGAGCGACTCACCATGAAGACGGCGCTAGGGCTAGCGATGCCCAGAGACATCGTCGCCATCCGTGAGATTTTGAAAGTCGTTCCGCTCTTGAAGGATTCGCTGACCCGCGCGAAAGCGCCCCGGCTCATCGCTCTCCGCGAAGAGCTGAACTCTCTCTCGGATTTGACGGAGCTTCTGCAGCACGCGCTCGAAGATTGTCCGCCGGCGATTCTTTCCGAAGGCGGCATTTTCAGAGACGGGTACCACAACGAGCTCAAAGATTTACGCGTCATGGCCCATAGCGCGAAGAGCATGATCGCCGCCATGGAAACGGCCGAGCGCACGACCACCGGCATTTCGAGTCTGAAGGTAAAGTACAGCCGCGTGTTTGGCTACACCATCGAAGTCACTAAAGCGCAGCTCTCCAAAGTTCCGCCGTACTACCAGAGAAAACAGACCATCGCGAACGGCGAGCGTTTCGTTACCGACGATTTACGGGAGTTCGAGCAGAAGGTGGTCACCGCCGAGCACCGCATGCGCGGCCTCGAGGAGGCGCTTTTCAACGACATTCGCCAAAAAGTTTGCGCGCACACCACCGCTCTTCTCGCTAACGCTCATCTCATCGGCGAGCTAGACGTGCTGCTCGGTTTTTCGGAGGCCGCGCGCACGCGAGGCTACGTTCGTCCCGAAATGTCGGAAGACGATCTCCTGGACATCGAGGATGGCCGGCATCCGGTTATAGAAGCCTTACTGCCGCCTGGGCAATTCGTTCCGAACTCGCTCGCCTTTTCAGACGCGGTCGCCCGCACCTGGATCATCACGGGTCCCAACATGGCCGGTAAGTCGACCATCATGCGGCAGATAGCGCTCATCTCCGTGATGGCTCACACGGGTTGCTTCGTTCCCGCGACGCGCGCTCGCGTGCCGCTCATCGATGCGGTCTTCACGCGCATCGGAAGCTCCGATGATTTGGCGCGCGGCCGTTCCACTTTCATGGTGGAGATGACGGAAGTGGCCCGCATTTTGAAACAAGCGACACCTCGCAGTCTGATTCTCATTGATGAGATTGGGCGCGGCACGAGCACGTACGATGGCTTGAGTCTCGCCTGGTCGCTGCTCGAGCATTTGCACACGGACGTGCGCGCGAAAGTTTTGTTCGCCACTCACTTTCACGAAATCACCGCGCTGGAAAGTTCCCTGCCTGGCGTCATGAACACCAGCGTGCTTGTGGAAAAGTGGAACGACGAGATCGTTTTCCTCCACAAGCTGCGTCCGGGGATCTGCAACCGAAGCTACGGAATCGAGGTCGCGGCCCTCGCCGGGCTCCCTCCGAAAGTCTTATCCAGAGCGCGTGACATCCAGGGCCTCCTGGAAAGCCACGCCCACCGGGGCAGTCGGACGAGAAGCCGGGCGTTAGACATCCACGACAACCAAATGGCTTTTTTCGATACTCCAAAACCCTCGGAAAGCCGCGCCCCGCTTGAGTCTTAAAGATTGCGTAGAAACCGCATTGACAACACTTGAGCCCGAAAATATCCATATCAATTCGTTGGTAGTTTCAGCAGGTTAGGCTTTACTCCCACCTGTCGGATGCCACAGTGACAAGCTGTCCCCAAGAGTTATCCACAGCCTGTGGATAATTCTGGAATTCCCTCTTCGCTCTACTCATAGCGTCATAAACTCTCTTGGAGATTTTTTCGTTCTAAGATAGTACTTTCATTTAAGAATCCTTTCTGCGACCTAGTGAGTCGGGAAAAATTTTTTGTATGGCAAACCCCTACAAGGTCTTCCACAGCTCCCATCCAGACCTACGAAAGTCGGTCCATGTCGTGCTCGTCCGTCCGGAGGTTCCCGGCAACGTAGGATCGGTCGCGCGAAGCCTCGCCAACATGGGTATCGAGGGCACTTTCACCATCGTCGGAAGCCCCGACATCATCAGTGGCGACGCTTTAAAACTCGCCAAACACGCCGCGTCTCGATTTGAAACCGTCCGCCATGCCGCCACTCTCGCGGAAGCTCTCGCGGGGAAGACTCCTCTGGCGCTTACGATCGCCGCCACGGCTCGTGTCGGATCGCCCAACCGCCCCCATCCCTTACGGGTGCGAGAGGCCATGGAGAAGGCGGTGGAGAAGCTGACGACCGGCCAACAAGACTCCCTCTACCTGGTTTTCGGGCCCGAGAGTGACGGACTCCTCAATGAGGAAATCGACCTCTGCGATTGGGTCGTTACAATTCCTTCGTCTCCGGGCTATCGGTCCTTGAACTTAGCGCAGTCGGTCTTACTCTTTAGTTATGAGGTTCGTTTGAACCTTTTAAAGGAATGGACGGACTTCGAGGCTCCCAAGCTGTCTCAGAAAGATCGGTTGATCCAACATCTGATCAAGGCGGCGGAAACGGTGGGCTTCGTATTACCCGGGGATCCCATGAAGATGCGCCCCAGGCTGGAGGAGATCTTCTCCCTCTTGCCAAACCATATTAAAGACGTGAAAACGCTCCATGGCCTGATCGATCAGATCATCCGTTCCGTGCAAAAGGGAGAAGCCGACTTCAAAGGTAGATACCGGCACGTGGTGGAAAGCCGGAGCGAAGGGAATCAGGTGCCATGACCATGGAAGACAATAAAAACTCAAACGAGCCGGCGGAAGATCCGAAAGAGGCGCCCGCGAACGGCGCGGAAAAATCCGCGGCCGCCGAGCCGACTCCAATCACCAAGCCCGCGGAAGAAACCGCCGAGCGCCGCCTCCTTTATATGGCGGCCGAGTTCGAGAACACCAAGAAACGCCTCCTCCGGGACAGCGAAAACTCGGTGAAGTTCGCCAACGAACGGCTCGTGCGCGATTTGCTTCCCATCGTCAGCCTTTTCGATAGAGCACTCTCCGCCGCCGACATCGCCAAGAAGAATCCCGAGACGAAACCCGACGTGCAGAATTTCATCACGGGTGTCGAGATGACCCACCGGGAACTCACTCTCACCCTCGAGCGCTTCGGTGTAGAATGGATTGGCAAAAAAGGGGAAAAGTTCAACCCGGAGCGCCACGAGGCGATCTCCCAGATTGAGGCTCCCGACGCGGAACCTGAATCGGTTGTCCAGGTCTTGGATCGAGGCTGCTTAATGAGCGGTCGCTTGATTCAGCCCGCCAAAGTCGTCGTAGCCAAAGCCAAACAGGAAGCCTAAGTCGGTCTATGAGCGCCAAACGAGATTATTACGAGATCCTCGTGGTGGCGCGTACCGCCACGGACGACGAGCTGAAAAAAGCCTACCGCAAGCTCGCCATCCAGTATCACCCGGACCGAAATCCGAACGACAAGGTCGCGGAAGATAAGTTCAAAGAGGTGAACGAGGCGTATCAGATCTTGAGCGACCCCCAGAAACGCGCGGCCTACGATCGTTTCGGTCATGCGGGCGTCAATCAAGGTGGCGGATTCGGAGGAGGCTTCGATCCTTCCGGATTCGGCGGCGGTTCTTTCACCGATATCTTCGACAATATTTTCGGCGATATTTTTGGCGGCGGCGGCGGACAGTCGCAAGCTTCCGCGGGCGTCGATCTCCGCTACCACATGGAAATTTCCTTCGTGGAAGCGGCGTTTGGGTGCGAAAAGGAAATCTCCTTCGAAAAAGAATCGGCCTGCGACAACTGCCAAGGCACGGGCGCGCGGCCCGGCAGCAAACCGAATCAATGCCCGACTTGTAACGGCGCCGGCCAAGTTCGTTTGAGCCAGGGTTTTTTCACGCTGACCCGCACCTGCCCTCGCTGCTCGGGACGCGGATCGATCATCACGGATCCTTGCGGCACTTGCCGCGGCGCGGGACGAGTCAAGAAACCGCATTCCGTTTCGGTGAAGATTCCGGCCGGTATCGATAAGGATCAAAGAATCCGGTTACGCGGCCAAGGGGAAGCCTCGGAAGCCGGCGGGCGCTTGGGCGATCTCTATGTCATCGTCGACGTGACGCCCCACCCGCTATTCACTCGTGAAAGCGAGCACGTCCTTTTGGAAATGCCGATCACTTTCGTTCAGGCGACCTTGGGCGGCGACATCGAAGTGCCCACGCTCGAAGGCCCGGCCATCATCAAGATTCCGCCGGGCACCCAGTCCGGCACGGTGAAGCGTCTCAAAGGTAAAGGCATCCGCCGCTTGAACGGCACGGGCACCGGCGATCAAATGGTGCGCCTTACCATCGAGACACCCGCGAGCCTGACCTCCAAGCAGAAGGATCTGCTCAAACAATTCGAGAAAGAAGGCACCCGGGAGTGCCAGCCCGGCATCACGGCCTTCCTTAAGAAGTTCAAGGAACTTTTTAATGATTAACCCGTCCGCTCTGGTATCTTTACGAGCTATGATTCGCCGCGCGTCGCTTCTCTTAATCTCGGCGCTATTTCTCTGGGGTTGCGCTTCTTCCAATCAGGTTCGCCCCGATCAACTGAAAGGCCCCGATCCGGTTGCCTCTAATAAGGTAGAGCCGCAGGCTCGCACGCTTTTCTTTCAGGCCGAGCGCGCCTTTCTCGGCAAAGACTACGAGAAGGCCATCCGCGGCTTTCAAGCCGTGCGCACGAAGTTTCCGAACGCACGCAATGCTTCGCTCGTTTCGAGCTATCGGCTCGGCACGATCTATTACTACCAGGAAGAGTACTCGGCCGCCGCGCGCGAGTTCGATGCTTTCTTGCAACGTTACCCGCAAAGCGAGCTCGGTTTCGACGTTCGCTATAACCTCGCCGCCTGCGAGTACCAACTGGGCAACTACGAGCGCGCTTACCGCACGCTCTCGGGCTTCAAGCTTCCCGAGATCCGCGCGCAGGGAACGCGGCGCGCTGAAGTCGTTTATCAGTTGGCGGCGCTTTCCGCCGAAGCCATCGGCAACCATACCGCGGCCGTCGCGGCTTACGCCGCCGAAGCTCAGCTTCCCATCGACGAGAGAAAGCGCGAAACGCTGCTCGGCAATGTCGACCAGCATTTAGCCCAAATCACCACGTCTTCGGCCTTGGATCGCCTGCTCAGTGAAATTACCGAGCCCGTGGTGCGGGGAAAAATCACTCAGCGCATGAATCAGCTGGCGACCGCCGCCGCTCCAGTACAAAGCGCGCCCGTGGCTAGCGGAGGCGAAACGACCGCGGGCCTTCCGCTTTCGGGCAGCAGCCGTTCCGATCGCCTGAACATCGGCGTCATCCTTCCGCTCACGGGCAATATGGCTCGTTACGGAGAGCGCGCCTTAGAGGGCATCTTGCTCGCCGCCGGGACTTTCCAAAGTAGCCGCGAGCACGACTTCAAGCTTTTCATCGAAGACAGTCAGTCCAACCCGGAAATCGCCAAGCGCGCCGTGGACAATTTGTACAACCGCGACAACGTCGTCGCGATCCTCGGGCCTTTGAGCTGGAACGAATCGGTGGCCGTGGCCGATCGCGCTCAACAACTCGGCATTCTGAACCTTTCCCTCACGGGTAAGGAAGGGGTCTCGAGCCGGGGCGCGTACCTTTTCCAAAACGCCCTGACGCCCCGGGTGCAGCTCGAGTCCCTCGTGAACCACACGATGAAGGAAAAGAACTTCAAGCGCTTTGCCATCCTCGCGCCGAACAATCCTTTCGGCAAAGACATGGCGGCCGAGTTCTGGGATCTCGTCGAAAAAAACGGCGGCCACATCGTGGGCTATCGTCTCTATCCGCCCGACGAGAAGGACTTCCAAGAGTACGTGCAACGCCTAGTGGGCCTCTCTAATCCGAAGTTCCGGACTCTCGAAATGACCCGGCTCGCGGAATATAAGAAGGAAGCGAAAGAGAAGACGGGTCGTGAGCCGAAGGCGGATATTCCGCCGATTATCGATTTTGACGCGATCTTCCTGCCGGATAGCCCCTCTACCGTGTCTCAGATTGCGGCGAGTCTCGCGTATTACGACGTGACCAACGTGCCCATGCTCGGGACGACGGAGTGGAACTCGGATCAGCTCTACAAGCGTGGCGGCCGGTATGTGGAAGGCGCATTGTTCCCAGGTGGTTTGAGCTCGGCGAGTAAGAACGAGACGCAGAAGAACTTCATTCGGCAGTTTGCGGCGGCTTACGGCGGCGCGCCGGACTTACTCGCGACCCAAGCGTATGAGGCGATGTTCATCTTGTCGGGGGCGTTGAAAGAGACGTCGTCTTCGGATCGCAATGACGTGGTGAAAGAGATGAGCAAGATGAGCGGGTTTTTGACGCCGCTGGGCTCGTTGTCGTTCGACGCCACTCGCATCGCGCGGCGGAAGCTCTCCGTGTACAAGCTCGAAATGGGCGGGAACATCGTAGAACAATGAGCACCCAGCCTTACCAAACGGGTTCGTGATTCTCGGATCGCCTGGCTGAGTGACAAGGCGAACGAACAGTTCAGCCGCAAGAAAAGACACTAGACGCCGCGGACAGTCAGGCTGAACCGGCTAGGTAAATAGCGCTGAGGCGCACAACGTGCCCGAATCCCCTTCCGAGCCATCTTAAAAGGTAGGCCCTACCTTTTAAGATGCGAACAGCCGCCGGGCACGTCTTGCGACCTCTCGCCATTCACCTACCCGGTTCAGCCTATTTGTCCGCGGCACTTTGATTTCTTCCGAGGGGCTGAACTGCACGCGCATCCTTCTCATTCAGCCAGGGCTATCCGCGAGTTTCCAAACAGGTCTTCGAGGCTGAATAGCGCTCTTCATTTTTCTTAAGCAACGGACTCTCCCTCTATTGTTTCCCCAATTGCTCGATGCTAAAATCATCTCCAGATAAGCAGTCTTTCCTAATCTTTCGACCCAAAATTGACACACTGACACCGACGAGCTGAGTCACTAAACCCGACTCAGGTCTTGCGTCTAGGCGCACTTCGCGCCACGCCAAGGAGCCATATCGTGAAAAAGAAAGATCTCGAACGCTTTGCCGCTCTTCTGCGTGATGAAAAAGAGAAACTGCTTAACCATACTGTGAAGAACAAAGAAGCTGAGCTCACGCTCAGCCACGACGATCTCTCTGATGAAGTCGATCAGGCCTCCGCGGAGCTGGATCAAAACGTTGCTCTGCGTCTACGCGATCGCGAACGGCATCTCTTGATGAAGATCGAGATCGCCCTCAATAAGATCGAAGAAGGCACCTTCGGCACATGCGAATTGTGCGAAGAACCCATCGAAATGAAGCGTCTCGATGCACGTCCCGTGGCCGATCTTTGCATCCGCTGCAAAGAAGCCCAAGAGCGCGAAGAAAAGATTTACGCTTAATTCCGCGCAAATCCCTTAAGTCCCCTCCGCTAAATAGCTGAAAATACGACGGCTCCCCGCCGCTCGTGTCGCCGTGCGCCGTAGACCCGCGACATATAAAGAGAATCTTTAATCCTCCCTCAAGGCCTTTCCACCTTCCGCCGATCAATTAAGTGAAGATGACTTCACAATTACACCCTATCCAGAAGGTGCCACATGCCTAACGAGTTCTCCGAGAACGAAGAACTTGTCATCCCTGACGAGCTGCCGTTACTCCCCATTCGCGATGTCGTCGTTTACCCCTACATGATTCTTCCGCTGTTCGTAGGGCGTGAGCCGTCCATCCGGGCGGTGAACGAAGCACTCGCGAAAGATCGGCTGATCTTTCTAGCCGCCCAGAAAGAGATCACCGACGAGAATCCCTCGCCGGACACGATCTACTCGGTGGGAACGATCGCCATGATCATGCGCATGAGAAAGCTGCCTGACGGACGGGTGAAAATCCTGGTTCAAGGCCTCATGAAAGGAACGGCGACGGACTTCACCCAAGAGAAGCCGTTCTTTACCGCGAAGGTGAAGCAGATCAAAGAGCGCGCCGCTACCCGCGAGAACGTCGAAGTCGAGGCGATGATGCGGACGGTGAAGGAACAGCTGGAGAAGGTTATCTCCCTGGGCCGGATGCTCTCCCCCGATATTCTGATGGTTGTCGACGATATCACGGACGCGGGAAGACTCGCGGACCTCGTCGCCTCCAACCTCGGTCTCAAAGTAAACGAGGCTCAAGACATCCTGGAGCTCTTCGATCCCGTCGAGCGCCTGAAGAAGGTCAACGAGATCCTCGTGAAAGAGCTCGAGATCCTCGCGATGCAGGCTCGCATCCGTTCCCAAGCCCGGGACGAGATGACCAAGAGCCAGCGGGAATACTTCCTCCGGGAACAAATCCGCGCCATCAAGACGGAGCTCGGCGACACCGAATCAAAGAGCGAAGAAATCCAAGAGCTCAGAAACAAGATAGAAGCCGCGCAGATGCCGGACGAAATCCGCGAAGAAGCCATCAAGCAGTGCTCGCGCCTCGAGCGCATGCACCAGGATGCTTCGGAAGCGACCATCGTCCGCACCTACCTGGACTGGCTGGTCGAGATTCCGTGGAGCAAAGCCACGGAAGACCGCATCGACTTGAACAAAGCTCAAAAGATTCTGGACGAAGATCATTTCGATCTTAAAAAGATCAAGGAACGCATTCTCGAGTTCCTTGCCGTCCGCAAGCTCAAGAAGGCCATGAAGGGACCCATCCTTTGCTTCGTCGGGCCTCCCGGCGTCGGCAAAACGTCCCTCGGTAAATCCATCGCTCGCGCCATGGGCCGCAAGTTCGTGCGAATTTCCCTCGGCGGTATCCGTGACGAAGCCGACATCCGCGGCCACCGCCGTACGTATGTAGGCGCGATGCCCGGCCGTATCATCCAAGGGTTGAAGCAAGCGGGATCCAACAATCCCATCTTCGTGCTCGACGAGATCGACAAGCTCGGTGCCGACTTCCGGGGTGACCCGGCCAGCGCCCTGCTCGAAGTCTTGGACCCCGAGCAGAACTTCAGCTTCCGCGATCATTACCTGAACCTTCCCTACGACTTGTCCAACGTGATGTTCCTTGCGACCGCGAACTTGATGGACACCGTGCCCAGCGCTCTGCGCGACCGCATGGAAGTCATCCAGCTCTCCGGCTACAGCCAGGAAGAAAAGGTTCAAATCGCCAAGCAGTTCATCGTCCAAAAGCAGATCGCCGAGAACGGCCTCAAACCTGAAGAGATCGACGTCACCGACGGCGCCCTGGAGCGCATCGTGATGGAGTACACTCAGGAAGCCGGCCTGCGTAATCTCGAGCGGCATGTCGCCGCCATCTGCCGCAAAGTAGCTCGCAAGGTCGCCCAGAACGAAGAAGGCGAAAAATCCGAGCGCATCGAAATTACTAACGCCTCCGTCCCGAAATACCTCGGACCTCCGAAGTGGCTCGGTGAAGAAGAGCGCGAGTACGACGAGATCGGCGTTTGCACCGGGCTTGCTTGGACGCAATTCGGCGGTGAGATCCTCAATATCGAAGTCACCATGATGCACAAGCGCGGCGGGGGACTCATCCTCACCGGTTCGCTCGGGGACGTGATGAAGGAATCCGCGATGGCGGCCTTGAGCTTCGCCAGAAGCCACGCTGCCCAGCTCGGAATCGACGAGCGCGTGTTCAGCAACTACGAGATCCACATCCACGTGCCGCAAGGCGCGACCCCGAAGGACGGCCCCTCGGCCGGTGTCACTCTCGCCACCGCGATCATCTCTCTTCTGACCGGAAACCCGGTCCGTAAAGATGTCGCGATGACCGGTGAGCTCACCCTCAGAGGCAAAGTGCTCCCCATCGGCG
>JAYUGC010000054.1:0-5844 GCA_043767805.1 Pseudomonadota bacterium
GCGATCGCAATCAGATCTTCGTCGCGGCGGCCGGTAACTCTTCCCAGGACAACGACAAGACCCCCATGTACCCGGCTGGCTACAACCTGCCGAACGTGATCTCGGTCGCGGCTTTGGATCGCGCGGGCAAGCCCGCGAGCTTCACCAGCTACGGCAAGAAGACGGTGCATGTGGCGGCGCCCGGAGTGAACATCCTTTCCACCACGCCTGGTGGCAAGTATGAGTCGCTCTCTGGTACGTCCATGGCGACCCCGCACGTTTCCGGCGTAGTCGGCCTCGTGCTTTCGAAAGAGGGTAGCCGTGCGCTCCAGAACATGCGCGCGCGCCTCATCGCCACCTCGAAGAAGTCCAAGGAAATGGAAAACATTTCCGCGTCGGGCGGCTTCGTGGATGCTGCCGCGGCCATCGCCGGCAAGCGTCAGTAATTCAGTTCATCGAAGAGGGCCGGGTCTCCGCAGGGAGGCCCGGCCTACTTTTTTTGGGGGACCAAAAAAAGAGCATGAGAATGAGATCGAAAATAAGCATGAGTGAAAGACAGGGTTTCCTGTCCCCTAACTCATTCGCATTCTCGATCTCATTCTCATTCTTCTGATTCGTTAGAAGAATGAGCCTTCGACCGACGCCACGAAGTACAGTGGCTCGCCCTTCGGATGCGTCACGCCGTCGCCGCCGAAACCGTGGTAGAGGCCCACGCGTAACGACATGGGCAAGTAGTAGCCGAGCTTGAAGTTCCCCTTCAGCTCCGTGCCGGCGCTCGCGTAGTAATAACGGAAGATTTCTTTCGGATATCTCACGCGAGCCGGCGGCGGCCCGACCCCGTAATCGAGCGTCGACAAATCGCCGACAAACGCGAGCTCCCAGCTCCGGAAAAACACGGGCGTCAGTCCATACCCGCGCTCCGGCCGTCCCAAAAGCAGGTGATACTCGGCATTGAGGTTCACGATGCGGCGAGCCTGCAAGGAGCCGGGCACGAAGCCGCGGTTCAAGAACGGGCCGCGGCCGAAAGAAAAAATCAGCTCGCCGCCGCCTTCAAAAAAGGAGTTTTTCAGAATGGTGCCGTCGGTATAGCCCGTTCTCGCTCTCAGGAAAAAGCCGTGCGTCCGGCTCCAAGGAACCGGGAAATACTGCAGCCAGGAAGCGATGCCCACGACGTAATCATCCGTACTTCCCAAAGCCTTTGGGTAAGCCGAAAGCGAGAGTGAAAGCGCGCTTCCCCAGCGCGGTAAGATCGCGCCTGGTTCCTGCTCGACGCCAAAGGCGTCGCTGACGGTAAGTTGGGGCCCGATGGAGTTCTTCGGCGTGGCATTGTACTGAGTGGTTCCCGGCACGGCCTTCGAAGCCTCGAGCTTTTTGAAATTGAAACCCAAAGAAAAGTTCGGGCTCCAGTTGAAAAGCTGCCCGCTGAGGGCGACGTTGCCGCCCCATTGGGTCATTAGCTGATGATCCTGAATGATGTAGCTTGGCTGGAAGTAGAGTCCCGTCGACAGCTGCGAGCTCCTCCCAAAGCGATAGCTGTGCGAAAGGCTCGTGAAGCCCGATCCCGTGCCACGCGTGTCATAGCCCGCGTAGAGACCGTAGAAGTGCCTCTGCCCGATATCGAAACCCGGAATCCAAGCCGACACCTGCAAGCCGTCGGGTACGACGAGCAAAAACGGAATCCAGAACCGAGGCAGCAACGTGGACCAGGGGCTATAGTCCTTCGCGTCCGAAATCGAGATGGAGTCCGCGGCGGCGGGAACCCGTTTTGCCTTGGCTCGCTGGACGGCGAGGCGTTGCTCTTTCTGAGAGACGACTTTCGCGGACGATTCGGGCAGCACTCGCGCTTCGGCGAGGTCGTAGCCGCCATGCTCGTAGCTCGACAGTAACCAGCGTCCCCCCGTCCGAGTAAAAGAGCTCGCTCCACCGACTAAGGCGATTCGTTTGGTGGCGGCGCCTGTCTTTGTATCAAAAGTCCAGACCTCCGAGCGGCCGTCCTTGTCCCAAAGCGCGTCCAAGTGGGTGTCGGAGTCGCCCGTGCGGAGCGAGTACACATGACCCTGCATTTCGGTGATTTTTACGGGAGCGGCTTCTCCCTTCGCCCAGCGCCATAGCTGGCTAAGGGTGCCGTCTCTCACCACGATCCAGGCGTCCTGTTTTCCGTCGACAGCGAGTCCGCTTACGAAATCGCTTTCGGGTACTTTCCATTGACGAGCCTTTTCGGCTCTCCCTGGTTTGTCGCCCGAGGGGAGCGCCACTTTGATTTCGTGAACGAAGCCGACGCCTCCGACCTCGCGGTACGCGAAGACCGTATTCATCTCCCGGTTACAGGCGATGAGATGGAGATGCTCGAGCGGGGCCTTGTCGACTTGAACTTGGAACTTCTTGCCCGACGGAAGGCTCATGAACTTGAGCGACGAGAGCGTATAGCCGTTCTTGGCTTTCGTCTCGGTCAGGAAAACGCCTTCATTCTCTCCCGTGCCGCCCCAGCAGAGGCCCTCGTCGGCGCTGCGGCTCACGTCGAAACTCTTCAGTCGCTTCTTCTCTTTGACGTCGTAGAACACCAGCTCGGGCTTTCTGTCCCAGCTGGCACTGCGAAAGGCGACGGTCGAAGCGGAGGGTCCCGCGACGAGATCCCACTTATTGCCCCGGTCTTCCGTGAGGTAAGTGAGCTTCGTCATCTTCTCTTTTTTGATCGCTTCCAACTCCGCTCGGCCTGCTTCCTCGCCTTTTGCGAAAATACGATCCCAAAGCAGGTGATAGTCGACACCGAACACTTCTTCCACGGGCGTGTTGACGAAGAACGGCCAGTTCGACGCGTGCGACTCGGTCAGACGGTAGATGCCTTTCGCGCCCTTTGATTTCCACAGGGCGTCGTACATCTGGTAGCCGAAGAAGTAGGGCGAGACGCCGTGGGGCCAGCGGATGGAGCTTCCATCTAAAAGATCGAGCGGCGCGAAGTCTTTACCCCAAAGGCCCGCTTCGACCGCTTTGCGCCGGTACATGCGAAACGCGGCGCCTCGACCTCGGCCTCCGCCACTCATCTCCGTTTCGAGGAGCGTCGCGATGCCTTCGTGAAAATGACTCGGCATGAGCGCATTGGGCATCACCCAGCTCCCAAAAAACGATCGCATGGGCGCCCAAAGGCCGCGGGCCGGATAAATGTGCAGGATGTGCGTGTACTCGTGCAGGATGACGGAGCCAAGCCAGTCGTCGAGCCCCGCGAGAAGTCCGGTCCCTTCGGGCGGCGCCGCGAAGATCACCATGTGAGGGTAGGGGACATTGAGCGCGTAGCCGTTCGTGGAATCGGAAAAATCCGCGAGCACCATCCACGTCTTCTCGGGACCTTCGGGAAAAATCGGCGTCAAAAGTTTGTGAGCGCGCTCGGCGAGCGCGAGGGAGCGCAGCGCGAGCGGATCTTGGCCTCTTCTATAGAGCGCGGTGAAATGCGCGCTTTCGCGCGTGACCCAGTCGACGTCGGAAGGGAAAGTAATGAACTCCGGCTCTCCCGTCGCTAAAATGGCAAAGGTGAGTAGCCAGAGGCCGATAATCCGCATGGGCGCCATTGTATCAAATGCCTAGCGCGGATTTTTTTTCGATTTCCGCGGCTACTTCCTCCACCGTGATGAGGCTGAGGCACGCATGAGAGGCAAGCGGACAAATGGCCTCGCCGCACCAGGCAAACCGGCGGTCCTCGGGGTCGTTGTCGCGGCAGCCCACCTCTTTTTGAATCGCCGTGTGTTTTGTCGTGGAGTAGCCGTGCCATTCGCCGACAGACTCAGGACCGAATAAAGTTACGGTGGAAACGCCTAAGGCCGCGGCCAGGTGCTTTGCGCCGGAGTCGCCGCCCACAAAGGCGCGCGCGAGGGAAAGAAGACCCGCGAGATCGGAAAGGTGAGGGGTGTGAATGAGCCGGGCGTGCCGGGCGAGCTGCCCGCGTTGCCAAGCTCTCCCTTCGAAGGTCGCCTCCGATTCATAGGGCACCACAATCTCCCACTTCGGCGCGAGCGTTTCCGCGAGGCGGCTGAAATTTTCGAGAGGCCAAATCTTCGCGGGACGGCTGGCCGACGGAGCCAGCACCAAAACCGGTTTCGTTGCCGAGCTTTGGGCGAGCCAACGGTCTCTAGCCGCGATCGCCCATTCCGGCGGGAGTCGCAGCGAGGTCTCCGGGCTCTTTCCGTTCCACCCCAAAGTGCGCACGACGTTCAAATCTCTTTCGATTGCGGCCATCGGCTGACCCAGACCCACGATGGGGCGCTCCGAGCCAAAGGTTTTGCCCAGGCGATCGTGGTGATGGATGAGCCGCAGCTTCGTTGCGACGGCTTCACAAAGCGCGCGGGACTTTTGACTCGCGTGAAAATTCAAAACAACGTCGAAAGGCCGAGCCTTTAGGGAAGTCTTTACCGCTTGAAGCGAGGCGGCATCGTCGGAGAGACCCCAGACCCGACTGAAACGATCGTCTTTTTCGAAGAGAGAAACGTAAGGTGCAGGAAGAGCGAGCTCTACCGAGGCTTGCGGATCCCACTCCCCGAGCGCTTGCAGAGCGGCCGTCCAGAGGATGGTGTCTCCCAGGTGGCGCCACTTCACCGCCAAAATACGTTTTGACACGAGACATAGATTTTCCGTTTAAGGCGGTCACGTCAAGGAACTCAGGGGTTCCGTCGAGAAAGAATTGTGACAGCGCGGCAATGGCGACGAGAAACCTTCACGGTTCTTCCTAACTTCGCGGAAGCTTGGTTGAATTTTTTGAAAAACGGTGTTCTCATACTCACAACGTAGCATTTTGGTCTCTATCCGAGACTGTAGGACTTAAGTACGAACAAGGAGCTTACGATGAAGTTTTCACGGCATCTTCGATTTTCTTTCCTCACCCTCTTCACGCTTTGTTTGGTCGTGGCGCTCTCGGCCTGCAGCAAAAAAGATGTGACCGAAGGTGAGCCCGGCTTCACCACCGAAGGTGGCGGCACCGCTCTTGGCGACACGGGAACCGGCACCGCGGGCGACGCGGGCACCACGTCCACGGCGGACATGAAAACGGCTTTCTTCCCTTACGACAGCTATAAGCTGACGAACGCGGCTCGCTCCGCCATCCAGGCGAATGCGGATTGGCTCAAAGCCAATCCTTCCGCGTCCGTTCAAGTGGAAGGCCATTGCGACGAGCGCGGCACCACGGAATACAACTTGGCCCTCGGCGAGCGCCGGGCGAACGCGGCGATGGAGTACCTGACGAAGCTCGGCATCGAGAAATCTCGTCTGTCCACCATCAGCTACGGTGAAGAGCGCCCCTCCGTTCAGGGCAGTGACGAGTCGGCTTGGTCGAAGAACCGCCGCGCCGAATTCGTCGTCCTGAGCAAGTAAGCGTGAAATACGCCTGGCTGGCTCTTTCTCTTTTCTTATTCGGCTGCCAGCACCGGCCCATTCAGGAGCTGGTGCTGGCGGACGTAGCCGTGAAAGCGGCCGCCAAAGTAAAGGCGGATGCCTTGGCGCCGGATATGTACCGAAAAGCGGAAAATACGTATCTCAGAGCAAAGCGGGATTTCGAGGAGGGGTACTACGACTCCTGCCGTAAGTTCGCCAACGACGCCCGCATCCTCGCCGAAAAAGCGGAATATGCGTCCATCTTCAAACAGACCAAAGTTCGTTCCTCTTCGCCGGAAGACGGTGAGGCGCCGCCCGTCGAAGGGGGGAATTGAGACCCGTGCCGCGTAAACTATCCTTCCTACTCGTGCTCGCTCTTTTCGCTGGCTGCCAGACGAAGTCCGACATCCGTCGCGAACAGGAGATGTTGAAGCTCCGTAAAGAAGTGCAGAAAGCGCGCGGGGACAAGGTCGACATCGAAGTTACAGTGGAAGAGTTGAAGAATGATGT
>JAYUGC010000055.1:0-15250 GCA_043767805.1 Pseudomonadota bacterium
GGTGATCCACGAGAGACTCGACGCCGCCCAAGCTCTCCGCGAGGGAGAAGACTTTGAGGGACTCGAGGAACTTTCTCGCGTGGGAGATATCGCCCTTCAGGAAGAAGGTGACCATCCCTCCGAAGCCCTTCATCTGGCGCTTCGCCACATCGTGATTCGGATGCGATTTGAGGCCCGGGTACATCACGCGCTCGACCTTCGGGTGCTTTTCGAGCCAAGCCGCGAGCTCCATGGCACTCTCTTCGTGCCGCTTCATGCGAATGGCGAGCGTCTTAATGCCGCGAAGGACCAGGAACGCATCGAAAGGACCGCAACCGCCGCCCATGGAGTTCTGAATGTGGCCGATGCGGCTACGAAGGGTATCGTCGTTAAACATCAAGGCGCCGCCGACGACGTCGCTGTGCCCATTGATATACTTCGTCGTCGAATGGAGGACGACGTCCGCGCCCAGCTCCAAGGGACTTTGAAAGTAAGGGCTCGCGAACGTGTTATCGACGACCACCAAAGGCCGGGGATTTTGCTTTCTGGCCCAATCCACCACACGGGCAATATCGATGATTTTCAGAAGCGGGTTCGTCGGCGTCTCGACCCAAATTATTTTCGTCTTTGGGGTCGCGAAATCGCCGGGCGAGTGCTTGGTCAAATCGCCAAAGGTCGTCGTAACGCCGTGCCGGGACCACACGGTACGAAACAGCCGGCTGGTGCCGCCGTAGACGTCATCCACCGAGACCACGTGATCGCCCACTTCGAGCAGATGCATGAGGATATCGGTGCCCGTGCAACCCGACGACAACGCCAAGGCATGCTTCGCGCCTTCCAGGGACGCGAGCGACTTCTGAAGCGCCGTGCGCGTCGGATTGTCCGTGCGGGAATAGTCGTACCCCTGGTGTTTACCCGGCGACGTTTGCACGTAGGTGCTGGTCGCGTAGATGGGCGTCATGATGGCGCCGTTCGAAGGATCAGGCGTGACGCCCGCATGGACTACTCTGGTTTCGAAATGATCGCCAAACTCACTCATGCCTGACCCCCGCGGCTCTGCCGCGCTAGGAACGTGATTAGATCGATGTTGGTCAAAATGTAATTAATCTGACCGCCGTCCGCGACCAGCGCGATTTTGCCTTGGCTGAAGATCTCTTTCAGCCACTCGATTTTGTCCGACGGATGGACGATGGCGAACTTATCGCTGAGAAGCGGCTCGATGGAGCTCGACGCCTTGATCTGGCCGCTGAAGAGCGGGTGCATGATCTCTTTCTCGTTGATGATGCCCTTCAACTCCTCGCCCTTGAAAACCGGGAACTGCGACACGCCGTCGTGGCGCATGCGATCGACGACGCTTTCGACCGAATCGGTGACTTGCGCGCGGATGACCTTCGAGCTCTTGTGGAGCACTTTTATGAGGTCCGCGATGCTCTCGTACGTATCCGACTCGAAGAAGGAGTTTTCCATCATCCAAGCGTCGTCGTAAAGCTTAGACAAATAGCGGTTACCCGAGTCCGGGAGAATGACGACGTTGAGGCCGGGGGTGGTGGCCTTCGAGAGGTAGCGCATGGCACCCACCACGGCGGCGCCCGAAGAGGAGCCAGTGAAGATGCCTTCCTGCGTGAGCAGACGGCGGGCCATGAGATAGGATTCCCTGTCCTCGACCCGCACAATCTCGTCGATGTAATCGAAGTTGCAGTTGTCGGGTTTAAAATCCTCGCCGATGCCTTCGAGCTTGTACTGCTGGGCCTGAACGAACTTACCCGTTTCGAAAAGTTCCTTCAGAAGAGAGCCCTTCGGATCCACGCCGACGATTTTGATCTTCGGGTTCTTCTCTTTCAAATATTTGCCGACGCCGCAGATAGTGCCGCAGGTGCCGATGCCGGCGATGAACGAAGTGATCTTACCTTGGGTCTGCTCCCAAACTTCCGGGCCCGTCGTCTTGTAATGAGATTCGGCGTTGTCCGGATTGTTGTACTGGTTCATGTAGAGCGAGTTCGGGGTCTCTTCGGCGATTTTGCGGCCCACCTTATAGTAGGACCGGGGATCATCGGCCTCGACCGCGGTGGGCGTAATCACCACGCGGGCTCCGAAGGCGCGCAAGTTCTGGCGCTTTTCTTCGCTCATCTTATCGGGCAGGACAAAAACCGTTTTGTAGCCTTTGACGGCGGCGGTGATGGCAAGCCCCATGCCGGTATTGCCGGAGGTGGACTCGACGATGGTACCGCCGGGCTTGATCTTGCCTTCCTTCTCGGCCTTCTCGATCATGTAGGCGCCGATGCGGTCTTTGATGGAGCCGCCGGGATTCATGAACTCGCACTTGGCGTACAGGTCGCCAGGAGTTCCCCGGTTCACTTTATTCAGCCGGACCAGGGGGGTGTTTCCAATCGCCTCTAAGATGTCTTTCTTCAACGCCATAGGGCTGGACTATAGCCGCACTCCCCTAGGAATTTCAACGACGTGGCTTTTGTCCCGCAGCGTCCAAATCCTAGGCGAAAGATTCCCCGTATTCACGCCGTATTCGCGCGGGCGCACGCACCGGGTCGCCGTGGCATGGCAATTGTACGGTTCCCCCGGTGTTTAGAGTCGCCGCACTTTTGCTCCTGGCCGTTTGCCTTCAGTCCTTCGGGGAGTCCCGAAAAGTGATCGTAATGACCCCGCCCCATCTCCATTCACATCGATGAGAACGACGTGGACCCCAAAACGGGAATCCGCGTCCACGTGAACGACGACGCCACTTCCCAAATCCGGGTAGTGGAATCCCTCGACCCCGAAGTTTTCGGCGAAGCCTTGTACGACGGCCTCGCGCGCACTCCCGCCCTCGTGGCGCGGCGCACGTCGCTCTTCGCGCGGGCGGTGAGACTGCCCGACGTCCTCTGCCGACGAGGCTTTGGTTATCTGACGACGCTAGGCCATTGACCCCGGGGGTCGCCCTAGCCTAAAAACCCCGCATGGAATCCCGAATCCCCGTCCGTGCCGCCCTCATCAGTGTTTTCGATAAAAAAGGCTTGGGCCCGCTGGTCGCCGCCCTCAAAAAAGCCGGTACCAAGATCTATTCGACCGGAGGCACCGCCGCTCATCTGACAGAGCTGGGGGTCGAGGTCACCACCATCGAGTCAGTGACCCAGTTCCCCGAAATGATGGACGGCCGGGTGAAGACGCTGCACCCCCGGGTATTCGGCGGCATTTTGGCCCGCCGGGACATGCCGGAAGATATCGAGATGGCCCGGCGCCACGAGATTCCGCTTTTCGATTTGATCGTTGTGAACCTTTATCCGTTCTGGGATCACTTGAAAGACGACATCAAGACGCAGACGAAATACGTCGATATCGGCGGCCCCTCGATGATCCGCGCGGCCGCCAAAAACCACGCCGCCGTCGCCGTTCTCTCTGATCCCGCCGACTACGCCGAGCTTACCGCCGAAATGGAAGCGACGGGCGGCGCGACCGATCTCGATTTGCGCCGAACGCTTGCCGCGCGCACGTTTCAGAGAACGAGCCAGTACGACGCGATGATCGCGTCCGCTTGGATGGAAGGCATTCCGCTCGGCGTGTCCCTCTCTCCCCAGACGAGCCTTCGCTACGGCGAAAACCCGCACCAAAAGGCGGCTTGGGCCGGCCAAAACCCGGGCTGGAAGCTCCTCCAAGGCAAAGAGCTCTCTTACAATAATTTGCTCGATACCGAAGCGGCGGCCCGCATCGTGGCCGAGTTCGAAGCGCCCGCCATCAGCATCATCAAGCACAATAGCCCGTGTGGCGTTGCGTCCGGCGCCCTCCCCCAAACGGAACTTTGGAAACGTGCGTTCGAAGGCGATAGCAAGTCGGCTTTCGGCGGCATCGTCGCTTTCAATCGCCCCGTGCAGGGCGAGACGGCGGAAGCGATGAGTGGCGTCTTTCTCGAAGTCGTGCTCGCCCCGTCGGTGACCGCGGAAGCCGCGTCGGCGTTTGCGAAGAAAAAGAATTTGCGAGTCATCGAATGGGCGAAGCCTCAGTTCCAGCCCTTCGAAGTGCGCACGGCTCTCGGCGGCTGGCTCGTGCAGCAAGCCGATGATTTGGGCTGGCCCGCGGAAGTCAAAACGGTCACGAAAACCGCCGTTCCCAAAGAAGCTTTGGACGATTTGAAGTTCGCTTGGCTCGTCTGCAAACACGTCCGCTCCAACGCGATTTTGCTCGCCAAGGACGGCTCGACGCTAGGCATCGGCGGCGGTCAGGTGAGCCGTGTGGACGCCGTCCACATCGCCCTTTCCAAATGCGCGCCCGGTGCGGCTCAGGGAGCGGTCCTCGCCTCCGACGCTTTCTTCCCCTTCCGCGACAATATCGATCTGCTGAAAGGCATCGGCATCAAAGCCATCATCCAGCCCGGCGGATCGGTCAGGGACGAAGAGGTCATCCAGGCCTGCGATGAGTTAGGCATTGCGATGGTCTTTACCGGCGGCCGTCATTTCCGCCACTAAAAGGTAAGGCACGGGATCGGGCCGGTCACTGGTTGCGGGATGCTGGTACGAGGTAGGCTATTTTTGATCTTACCTTCCAGGACTTCTCATTGAGATCGGACTGCCGTTAACGAACCGCCCGCGAAGGAAAGATCTAATAGATTTCCTCGCACTAGCATCCAGCAACAAGGACCGGGCCGGATCGAACACCGCAAAGCACTGAGACCCCTGCGGCATCGGCACCAAGGCCATCATCCAGTCGACTTGCGCCGAGGTCGGGCTTGCGATGGTTTTTTCGGGCTGGCACTAGGCAAACCGAGCGGCGCCGCTGGCTCCTCCGCAATGGATTCGTAAGGACAAGGCCTCGACTCCCATCCCACCCCCCAGATCAAAAGACACCCGAGAAAAAAATATCGCATCCCCGTATTCTACCCCCACTCCAGACCATCGTTAACGACGCGTACAACAAAAGAAGATCGAATAGACTTCCTCGTACCCGGAACCCGTGTCCCGTGACTTCCCCATCGAGCAACGCGAAGCGTTGGCCCGCCCCAACCCGCAACTACTGGAAACCCCCTTTTCTGCCGAAAAGAAGGGTGAGCTTCTAGTGATGAACAAAGAGCCCAAAAACTGGCTGGTCCGCACGCGCGTCGGGGAAATCCTCGGCCCTTACACCCAACGCGAGCTGCTGGACGAGCTTCAACGTAAGTCTTTCTCGCCTACCGACGAGATTGCTCCGTCCTTGGGCTATTGGATCTCCGCTCAAACGCTGCTCAACCGCGATTCCGACGAGTTCACGCGCACCAGCACGCGCAATACGGCCATCACTCGCTCGACGGAATCGAGTCTGGTTCTGCCTTCCAACGCCAATCCCCTAGCCGACCGGCAAGCACCGCTTCGGCCGGAGAACGAAACTCAGACCAATCCCGATTTCTTGCAACGGCCCGTGTCCGAGCCGCCGCTTCGCCGCATTCAGCCCGCGGTGACCACCCCGCGCGCCAACACGAAATGGCTGCCGCTCGTGGCCGGTCTCATGATCGTTCTCGGCCTGTGGGGACTGGCGGGGCACCTGAAGCCCTCGTCGCCCGACCGTACCGCGCCGGCCATGACCCAATCGGATTCGGCGCCGACTACCGCCGGTGAAACGAAATTCGTCAGAGACATTTACGCCATGATCCACGCGGGCCAGACGGCAACCGCCCTCTCGCGCCTCGCCGCTTATCACGAAAAGATGGCGTCACCGAACGAGCTCGAATATTTGATCCCCTACGCCGCCCTCCTCATCACCGAGCAAGTCTCGCCGTCTCGCGCGAAGAAGCTTCTCGAAAAAGTCCTCACCGCGAGCGACGCGAGTAACGAGCTCAAAGCGAAAGCCCATCACTGGCTCGGTTACCTCGCTCTCAGCCAAGACGAAAAAGACTGGGGCGAAAGTCACTTTCTCGATTCGCTCCAGCTCAATAAGAAAGATCCCGCCGCCCGCTTCAACTTGGGCCGCGCGTTCATGAAGCAGCAGAAGTACCGTCAAGCGCTCGACTACCTGACGGTCGCCGAGCTCGACGTGCCCAATCTTTGGCTCATTCACATTTATAAGGGCCGCGCGAAAACCGCTTTGGATCTCGTCGACGAAGCGGCTTCTGATTTCAAGAAAGCGGTCAGCCTCTCGAAAGATCGCTGGATCTCGTATCTCTATCAGGCTCTCTTCTTGATCAAGCGCGAAGACCAGGAAGGCGCCCGCCGCATGATGCGCACCATGCTGACCCGCGACCCGAGCTACGAGTTCCAAAACCCGCCGCCCTTTGGTTTCTACCAAGAGAAGATCAACTACGCGGAATACCTAAACAGCTTCAATCACGTCATGCAGGGGAGTACGAGCGAAGAGCGCGAGCTCGGCCGGCTGTACTTGAGCTACCTCATGAACGGCGCTTCGAGCGACGATGCGAAACGCATCGAGCAGGTCGCCGAAAAGAGCGGCCTCATGGCCAAAGTCTTCGCCCTCAAAGTGGTCCTGGACCGCGAAAGCACCCCTGAGGAAATCAAAAAAGCCTTGGGCCGGTTGCCGCCCCATTTAAGTGATTTTGGCTACTTCGCTTACGTCCTGCGCGGCGAAGGCCGCATGCGCACGGGAGATATGGAAGGCGCCCAGGCTGACTTCTCTCTCGCCCTGCAGCTCGAGCCCCAGTCCGCCATCTCCAATTTCGCCTACGCGACTCTCCTCAAACGCACCGGCCGGGACGGCCAGGCTCGCGAAAAGATTCAAAACCTGCTCTCCTACCATCCCGACTACATCCCTGCTATAGTCTTCACGCAGAATTTCTAACTGTTCCTCGAAGGGAAGTATGCTGACGTTAGTCCTCGGAACCGGTGGGCGCGAGCACGCCATCGCCTGGAAGTTGTCCCAAGACCTCGGCCCCGCGAAGGTCTTTCTCCATCCCGGTAACGCGGGCACGGAAAACTCAGGCATTCAGACCTTGGGCGACACCGACTGGAAGGACGCCACCGCGGTCGCCGCCAAGGCCAAGAAGCTCGGCATATCTCTCGTCGTCATCGGCCCCGAGATGCTGCTCGCCGATGGTTTCGCCGACGAGCTCCGGGAACGCGGTTTTCTCGTCGTCGGCCCCGGCAAAGCCGCCGCCCAGCTCGAAGCGAGCAAGGTTTTCGCCAAAGAGTTCATGAAGCGGGCCGAGATTCCTACCGCTTCCTTCTGCTTCGTCGATTCCGCCGCACAGCTCGAAGCCGCCCTCACCACCTTTCCGATCGTTTTGAAGCTGAGCGGGCTTGCCGCGGGCAAAGGCGTGGTCGTGGCCGCCCGTCTCGAAGAGGCGCTGGAATTTTCCCGGCGCGTTTGGCAGACCAACGAGTTCGGCTCCGGTCCCCACGAGGTGGTGGTCGAGGGCTTCTTGGCCGGTGTGGAAGTGAGCTACCTCGGGTTTTGCGACGGCAAACGTTTCGTCCCGCTCGCGACCGCCACGGACTACAAACGGGTGGGCGATGGCAACACGGGCGGCAATACCGGCGGCATGGGCGCGGTCTCCCCCTCTCCTTACTTCACGAGCGATTTAAAGCAAAAAGTCGACGAGCGCATCTTGAAGCCCCTCTTCCGTCAGCTGTCCCGGGACGGTCTCGATTTCCGCGGCATTCTCTACGTGGGCCTCATGATCGATGATAAAGGCGACCCGCACGTCCTCGAGTTCAACACCCGTTTCGGCGATCCGGAAACTCAAACGATCCTACTCCGTTTCGACAAGCACTTTCCGGAGCTTCTCGAAGCCACCGCCCGGGGCAACCTCGCGGGAGCGCCCGCGCCGGTCTGGTCCGAAAAGACTTCCATTTACGTCGTGGGTGCCGCAGAAGGCTACCCGAGCACGGTCAAAAACGGCGACGTCATCCGGGTAGGAGCACTGCCCGACGGTGCTGAAGTTTTTTTCTCGGGCGTGGCCCGTAAAGGCGCGGATCTCGTCACGAACGGGGGCCGCGTCCTCGGCGTCGGCGCTCTCGGCCGCAACGCCGACGAAGCTCGCGAAACGGCCTACGCCGCCTTGGAAAAAGTCACCTGGCGGGGCAAGCACTTCCGCCACGACATCGGGAAGGTGTTACAGTGAAAGACCCTCGCCTTTTTCGCCAGAACGACCCGGCCCTTTGGCCGGCGCTCCAAGAAACGCTGCCGCTCGCGCCCGTGCTCATCACGCCGACCGATACGATTTACGGCTTTTCGACCCTTCACACGAATCAAGCCGGCATTCAGCGCATCCGGGACCTGAAGGGGCTGAACCGTTCGACCTTCATCACCCTCATCCGCAATGCGGAGGACTTCGCGCTGCTTTCGCGCGCGACGCAGGAGCAGGCCCGCATCGCCCTTCGGCACTGGCCGGGCCCCTACACTTTCATCGTCCCCGCCCTAACTCCCGGGGAAACCGTGGCGCTGCGGATGCCTCGGCATTCGTTCTGCGAGAAGCTCATCGAGACCATGGGTGGCCCGATCATCAGCACCAGCTGCAACTTTCACGGATTGCCGCCCGCCTGCACCGTCGAGGAAGCCATGGAGCAGTTCGGAGCAAGAGTGGATTTTTACGTCGATGGAGGAACGGTCACGAACCCCGTTCCGAGTACTCTAGTGGATCTGACCGAGGCCCAGCCGAAAGTCCTTCGGGTGGGCGCCGGAACTTTCCCTTGAAGACTCAGTCAGGTTAATGTTTTCTGTGCCCTTCAGGAGGAGCTCCATGCCCGTCATTCACCCGTTCAGTGGGATTTATTACAACTCGAAGATGATCGGAGACCTCTCCGATGTCGTCACCCCACCTTACGACAACATTCCCGACGAGGAAGTGGACAGCTACCTAAAGCGCAGCCCTTATAACTTCACGCACATCATCATGCCGAGAAAGGACGACCCGAATTACGCCCACTCGGTCGACCTTCTCGGCAAGTGGCGCCAAAACAAAGTTTTGCTCCAGGATCACGGGCCTCATTACTACCTGTACCGCCAGACGTTCACCGTCGACGGGCACACCTACCACCGCTCGAGCCTCATGTGCACGGTGGAGCTGAGTGAGTTCGGCGAAGGGCATGTCCGCCCCCACGAGAATACTCACGGCGCTCACAAAGAAGATCGCCTGCGCATCTTGCGCGCGACTCATCACAATTTGAGCCACGTCTTCGCCATGGTGCAGGACCCTGAAGCTTTCCTCGCCTCCCTCTACGAGCGCTGGCAGTTTGATACCCCGCTTCTGCGCGCGAAAACCAAGGACGGCGTCGAACAAATCGTGTGGCGCGTGGAGGCTTCGAAGGCGCCCGAGCTCGCGGCGTTTTTTGCGAACAAGCCGCTTTATATTTTGGATGGTCATCACCGTTACTCGAGCGCGGTCATGTACGCGAAAGAGCGCGGCGTCTTGGGAGACAAGAACGCGCCCGAAGCGCGGATGCTTTTTTCCATCTCCAATACGTCCGATCCGGCCCTCAAGGTTTTCCCGACGCACAGGAAGCTCAAGCACTTCGACGCGAAGACCTTCCCTTGGGCCGCGTTCGAAAAAGAGTTTCACACCCAAGCCATGGACGAAGCCGGCTTGGCTCATTTCTGTACGACGCCCGCGCAAACGCCCGCTTTCGCCCTTTGGGTCGGCGGCAAGCTTTTGCGGTGCGAGCCCAAGCACCCCGCTTCGTCGGAGGCCAAGCACGGCAAAGCGCTTTCGCGCCAGCCCGTCCTCTGGTCCGACGAGAAACTTCTGACGGGACTCCTCGGCCTCGAAGCGCAAGAGCGCGTGCACGCCATTCATTACGAGCGCGATTGGCGCCTCGTATGGAAGGATCGTGAAACAACCGCCCTGGCCATTTACCACGCGCCGCCGACGGTCGCGTCCGTCGCGGAAGTTGCCGACGAAAAGGGCTTCATGCCGCAGAAGTCGACGTACTTCTTCCCGAAGCTCGCGGCGGGTCTCATTATGCGCGAGCATGCCTAGCCGTTTGTAAAAAAGAGTTCGGGCAGGTTGGTAGCTCTCGAGACGTTTGCCCTCGCCGGTTCAGCCTGTTTTTCCGCGCCGCTTAGTTGGGTTTGTTGCGGCTGAACTACTCCGTTGACAAGGTTTTCGACCGTTCGCATTACCGCGCCCATGAAAACCTTATTTCTCGCGCTCGCTCTTTGTTCTCCCGTGTTCGCCGCCGGCTACAAAGCCAATCTCTACCCGAACCGTGGACACATCGAGATGTACCAATGCGAGCCCGGCGTGAAAGCGGCCTTCAGCGTCTGGACGACGGATTCCGCCACGCTCCGCCTCTCGAACTTCAAGCTCGGTTTTCACGATTGCGGCTTCGTCACCCCCGACGCCCGCGTCTATGTCTTGAAACTGAAATCGGCTCGTAGAGGCCAGCTTTGGGTCGGACACTCCGAAGGCGGCCGCACCGTACGCGTTTTCGATTACAGGAACGGCGCCGGCCCCAATGTTCGCGTCGAGGCCCCGTTCATCGTCGAGGAATCCGACGCAAACGGTAACCTTATCCAGCGTTTATACCCGCCCATCGGCTCGCGCGGATAAGCTGGTCGATTACGCAAAGCGTAATACACAAAGTACCTAAAAATTCCAATGAGATAGAGACACCATGCGTTTCTATCGCTCACTTCGGGTAGGTTTAGTTGGCCTCGCGGCACTCGCGTTAGTTCCGCACGCCGCCTACGCCGAGCGGACCGATCTCGCCTCGCCCGCCCAGCAGTGGGTGAAATGGCAAACCGAGAACACTCCCTACTAAACTTCGGCGTCGTAGAATTTCTTCTTCGCTACCGCGAGCCGCTGCAAATAGTCGCAGGGCTTGAAGCGGTCGCCATGGCGCCGCGTGAGAAGATCCAGATCCGCCACGATGTTTTCCGCGCCGATGGAATCAGCGTAGCGGAGCAGGCCGCCCCGGAAGGGCGCAAAGCCCGTTCCGAAAATCATGCCCACGTCGATATCGGAGACGGTCCGGACCAGCGCTTCATCGAGGCAGCGCGCCGCTTCGTTCACCATGACGTAAATGAGGCGCTTCACGATCTCGTCATCGGAAACTTTCGCCTCACCCACTTTCGCGCCAAGGCCCTTCAGCCAGGCAAGGTCTTCTTCTTTGTCCTTCTCGCCCGAGTGGATATAGATGCCCTTGCCCGTTTTCTTTCCCAGGCGGCCTTCTTCGACGACCTTTTCCAGGAGAGACGGCGGCTTCATGCGATCGCCGAACGCGCCGTAGAGGACTTTGGAGACTTTGGTGGCGACGTCGAGGCCGACTTCATCCAAAAGCTCGGCGGGTCCCATGGGCATGCCGAAGCGCACTATGACTTTGTCCATCTCCTTCGGGGTCACGCCCTCGTTCAAGAGATAGGCGGCCTCGTTCAGGTACGGTCCGAGAATCCGGTTCACCACGAACCCCGGCGCGTCCTTGACCACGATGGGCGTCTTGCCGAGCTTTTTAGCGAGCGCGAAAACGGTCGCCGTGGCTTCATCGGAGGTCTCTTTGCCGCGGATGACTTCCACCAAAGGCATTTTGTCGACGGGATTGAAGAAATGCATGCCGACCACCCGCTCGGGGTGACTGGTGCCGCGCGCGATCTCCGTGACCGAGAGGCTAGAGGTATTGGTGGCGAGAACGCCCTTTTTCACGATGGCGTCCAGCTCGCCCATGACCTTCTTTTTGATGTCCATGTTCTCGACGACGGCTTCCACCACGAGATCCAAATCGCCGAAGCCTTCATACCCCGTGGAAGCCGAGATGCGTTCCATGGCGTTATCGAGCTCGTTGCGCTTCAGGCGACGGCGATCGACCTGTTTCTTGAAAAGCTTGTAGGCGTGGGCATAGCCTTTGGTGATCGCGTCCCAGTTGATGTCCTTCATGCGCACGCGAATTTGCTTCGCGGAGAAAAGCTGCGCGATGCCGCCTCCCATGACGCCCGCTCCGAGCACGCCCGCCGTGCGCACTTCCAAGGGCTTCACCTTGCCGGCGACTCCCACGTCTTTCTTCACGGCTTCTTGGAGATAGAAAACGTTGATGAGAGACTTCGATTCAGGAGTGACCACGAGCTCGGTGAACGCTTGTGCTTCGATTTTTAGTCCCTTATCGATACTCATGCCGTAGGTTTTCGACAGCACTTCGAGAATCTTCAAAGGCGCGGGGTAATTGCCGCGCGTCTTTTTCATGACGTCTTTTTTGGCCTGATCGAAGATCACGTACTTCGAGCCAGGCACCCGCTCGAGAATCGTATGTTTCGATTCCTTGTCGATGTCGCGCTTGACGCCCTTTTTGCCCAGCTCGTCGGCCCACGCGGTCGCGCGCGCTTCGAGCACTTCCACGGGACAAACTTTATCGACGAGCCCCATCTTTTTCGCCTTGATGCCGTCCACCGTCTTGCCGGTGAGGATCATTTCGAGCGCGGCCTCAAGACCGATGAGACGGGGCATCCGCTGCGTGCCACCCCAACCCGGCAAAACGCCCAGCATGACTTCGGGGAGCGCAATTTTCGTTCCCTTATCGTCGGTGGCGAGCCGGTAATCGCAAGCGAGGGTCAGCTCCGTGCCGCCTCCCATGCACGCGCCGTGAATGGCGGCGATGGTCGGAATCGGGAGGTTTTCCAAAAAGGTGAAGACCGATTGCAGCTTCATCAAAGCTTCGGCGGCGCCAGGGCGGCCTTCGGAGAGCCCTTGAATCTCGCTGATGTCCGCGCCCGCGATGAAAATGGAGGGTTTCCTGCTAATGACGACGAGAGCTTTGAGGCTCTTGTCCCCCTCCACTTCGCAGAGCAGCTCGAAGAGCCGCAGCATGATCGGCGTCGAAAGCTTATTGGCCTTGGAGTCCGCCGCGTCGAAGACGATGAATCCCGTTGAGCCCTTTCGCTCGAGACGCACCGACTTCTCGGCATTCGCCAAGCTCTCCGGCTTGAAGTTGGATCGGAACTGAGTGATCTCGTCTTTGTTGTCTCTAGATAATTCCATGGTGTTTTCCTTCGCCTAACGCTTAGTGACTCCGCTCCAACACGAACGCCGCTCCCTGCCCGCCTCCAATACAAAGCGTGGCGAGACTTCGGCCCGCGCCCCGCCGCTTCATTTCGTGAAGCGCGGTAACGACGAGCCGCGCGCCCGTCGCACCCACGGGGTGACCAAGGGCAATGGCGCCGCCGTTCACGTTCAGCTTGTCGTCGGCGATTTCCCCGAGAGGCTCGCTCAAGCCGAGCTTCTCCAAACAATAGCTTTTCGAGGCGAACGCCCTTTGGTTCGCGATGACTTGCGCCGCGAACGCTTCGTTCAGCTCCACGAGATCGATGTCCTTCATGGAAAGTCCCATTTCGCTAAAGAGCTTGCCCGTCGAATAAACGGGACCGAGGCCCATACGCTTAGGGTCACAGCCGGTGAAAGCGTAGCCCGTGATGACGCCGAGAATTTCCCGGCCCTCGGCCCGCGCTTTTTCCTCGTCCATCAAGATGAGCGCGGACGCGCCGTCGGTAATGGGACATGCATTGCCGGGGGTCACCGTGCCGTTCTCCTTATCAAAGAAGGGGCGTAGCTTGCCGAGGGCTTCCATGGTCTGTCCGTCGCGCGGCCCAAAGTCGGCAGTGAGGCACTCCTTGTAATCGGGCTCCAGCACCGTCGCGACGATTTCGGCGGTGAGCCGCCCTTCCTTCTGCGCGGCCACCGTCTTCTGATGGCTCTTCAAAGCAAAGGTGTCTTGGGTTTTACGATCGATCTGAAAATCGCGGGCGAGCACTTCCGCCGTCTGTCCCATATTGAGCCCGCTTATCGGATCCGTAAGCCCTTCCATGATGGCGACCCGCGGAGCCAGGTACTTGGGCCTGAACTCGCTCGCGGCTTTCAGCTTCCCGAGGGGGGTCTTCGCCGCCATGAAGTCCGAGAAAACGTCTTTCATGTCGTCGCTATAAAGGAGCGGCATTTCGCTCATGCTCTCGGTGCCCCCGACCAGCATGGTTTCGGCAAGGCCTAAGCCTATCTTCAAACAGCCCTGGGCGATGGCTTCCATGGCGGAAGCGCAGTTGCGATGAACGGTATACGCCGAGACCGATTCGGGTAGTCCCGCTCTCAGCGCAATCACGCGGGAGATGTTGGCCGCGTCGGCCGGCGTGCCGGCATTACCGAAAACCACTTCATCGATGCTTCCCACGGAAAGCCCGGCGCGGGCGATGGCCTCACGAGCCGCAGTCACGCCGAGATGGACCGCCGAGGTCTCCTTCATCTTGGTGCCCGCTTTGGCGAATGGGGTCCGCACCCCGGAAACGACGGCGACCCGTCTTTTCTGATCTTTGGCAATCCAGGCTTTCATGGCGCTACCTCTTACTCAGTTGTGAGACTTTGAAATCCGCCGCTATCCTAACGCTCGCTGCACGCGCGGCAAGCCCGATTATGGAAGGCCTGGGCACCCACGTCTCGCCTGGGTTTGCAAGGGACGGCAGCTTTGCAAGTAAAGGGGACGCTTGCCGCGCCGAAGCCTTTACGTAGCGTGGGCTTGCCGCGCCGAAGCTTTAGCGAAGGCGGGGTTTCGTGGGACAATGACCTTTGATCCTTCACTTCTCCTTTTCAATTTGGGCGAGACAAGCATGGGGCAATGTCATTACTGCCGTAACGCACTCCCAGTAGCGGTTCAGCAGAAGAACCGGCTATGCCCGAATTGCGCGAGCGACATCCATTGTTGCAGGAACTGCGTCCATTACGATGAGAACCTGAGCTCCAAGTGCCGCGAGCCCGAGAGCCCCTGGGTCCGGGACCGCGCCCACACCAACTCCTGTCCCTACTTCGAGTTCGTGGGCGCCCACGTCTCCCCCGCCCCCGAAGACCCCAACCAGGTTGAGGCCGACCGCGCCAAGGCTGCTTTCAAGGCCCTGTTCCGCGATACTTGACCCCTCCCCCTCCCAAGCGCTCTTACGTGTTGACTTAATTAGAGCTTCCCTTTAGGTATAGCCGTTCAACTGTAACGAGTTTTTACCTATGGCGAAGAAGACTTCTAGACCTAACTTAGAGAACGAACCGAAGAAGCTTGCCGCGAAAAAAACGCCGGCCAAGACGAAGGCCCCTGCCGATGTCCAAGCTGGAGCCGCGAAAGGTTCTGAAACCAAAGCGAAAAAGGTTAAAAAGCCTGGTTCGGTGAGCGGCAAGCGTGCTCCCCTGGCGCCCAAAACCTTCTTCGCCCCCTGGGGAACGAACTGCAGCAAGTGGAAGATCATCGATGCGACGGGGCTCACCCTCGGCCGTATCAGCTCCCACGTGGCGCACCTTCTGATGGGCAAGCACATGCCCCAGTACACCCGCCACGCGGCGACTGGTGACTCGGTCATCATCATCAACGCGGCCAAGGTCGTGGTGACGGGTAAAAAGCTCACAGAC
>JAYUGC010000056.1:0-36506 GCA_043767805.1 Pseudomonadota bacterium
GCGGCGGAGGCTTTGGCGCCCTCGGGGCCGAGGATGTTCAACATCGCAAATAGCGCTCTTGGTTTCGTGTCTCCCAAGGTCAGCCCCAAAACCGCTCTCAAATGATTTTCGAACTGGCTCGAAGGGCAAGCGTCCTGGGAATAGTGCGCGCTATTGTGCACGCGCGGCGCGATCTCGTTGACCAATAAACCGCCGTCCTCTTTTTCAAAAAGCTCGAGCGCGAGGACGCCGACATAATCCAGAGACTCCGCTAACCGGCGGACGTAATCGACGGCGAGGGCTTCTTGGGCGGCCGTGTTGCCGAGTTTCGTCGCGGGACCGATGACCAGGGAACAAATTCCGTTTTGCTGCTTCGACTGAACTAAAGGATAAGCCACGAACTCGCCCGTTCGGGAGCGGCAGCCCGCCACCGCGAGCTCACGCCGAAACGGGATTTTCGCTTCGGCGTAAAGACGGCCGCCGTTTTTTGAGCCGGCCATGCCGAAAGCGGCGATAGCCGCGACATCGGGCCGAGCGGGATCGAAAAAGTGGAGACCCTTGCCGTCGTATCCCATGCGCGCCCATTTCAGAACCGCGCCCTTTGGAAAGGTCTGAGCGAGTGTCGCGGGAGATACCGCCGGAGTCAGCTCGATCCAGGGAGCCGTGGGAATGCCGAGACCATCCAGCAACTGCTTCTGGTTCATCTTGTCCTGAAGCCGCTCGAGTACCGTCAGAGACGGTAGAAAAGTCAGCTGGGGAAACTCGGCCGCGAGCCGCGACAAACGTTTAGTGTCGACGAACTCGTTCTCAAAAGTGACGACATCGACTTGAGAGTAAAACGCTCTCAAGACGCGCGGGTCGTCCAGGGTACCCAAGACCGCGGGGCAAACCCGGGCCGCGGGATCGTCGGCGTTCTGGGTGAGGACCCGGACCTCGGCTTTTACGCGGACCGCTGCTTGGGCCAGCATGCGCGCAAGCTGGCCGCCGCCTATAATGCCTACTTTCTGGGTTTTGGAAGGTTTAGGGGTGGCCATGGAAGCCGCGATTAAAGCCTTGGGAGGAGGGTTTCGTCAAACCGGCCTATGGCCGGGACGCCAGCTGGCACCAATTGGTCTTCGCTTTGGTGCCTCCGTCGTAGGGGTAGGCGAGTTTGGCGTTGAGCAACTTTTCGCTCACCGATACGTCGTCGGCCACCACATCGGCGAGGATACGAAAATACTTGTCCCGCTGAATATTACGGAGCTCGATATGCTTGGCCTTCTCGAGCAGATGAGTGACGACTTCTTTCGCCTCCCGCGCCCGGTCTTTCTCGCACGGGCCCTTTCCCTTCATTTCCGGGGTATCGATGCCGAAAACGCGGACCGAGATGTTCTTGCCTAAGATAGGAGGCACATTCGGAATCTGGAACGTGATCGTGTCGCCGTCGTAGTTGTGATCGAATTTCACGCAGCGAAAGGTGGAAGGATCGTGGGCGCAGTTGCCTTTGGCGGCCGTGGTCGTAGCCGGGCTCGTGGGCGCGGCGGCAGAGTCCGGCGCGCGATCGTCTTTGGGGCGCCAGGCGTAGCCCAAAACAAAACCAATCAAGACGCCAGCGATGAGAACGACGTTACGCATGCGTGAAGGCATTCTGACTTAAATCACGCCTGAAGAAAAGCGATGGCGGGGGCCTGATCTCTTTCTTCCGCGATCTGAAGGGGCGTCTTTCCGTCCTCAGCCTTTCGATCGAGAGCCGCGCCCGCTGCTTTGAGTAAACGAAGGACTTCGAGATTGCCGTGGCCGGCCGCGGAATGGGCGGCGGTGAAGCCGCCCTTCTGAGAGGCGTTCGGATCGGCTCCCGCCTTTAGGAGCAAATCGACCGTGCGCGCCGCTTTCGCGTGATCCTTTTGGGCGGCCGCGGAATTAATCACGTGCAGATGCGCGTCGTTGCGAGACACCAAGTTCGGATCGGCGCTTTTTTCGAGAAGCGCCGCTACTACTTCGGCGTGCCCGAAAAAAGCCGCCAAATGAAGCAGGGAAAACCCGTCGGGAGCGAACGCTTTGGGCAGATCGGGACTTCTCTCCAAAGCCGCGCGGATAGCTTTCAAATCTCCGAACGCGGCCGACTCATAAACGCTCGCCGCCGTAGCCCGCAAGGCCGCGAGCGTCCGGGCCATGTCCACCCGGCCGCAGTAAATGGCGTAGAGGACCGGGCTCATCCCATTCGCATCGGTGGCAAAGGCGAGGCTCGGATTGCCTTTCAAGAGGTCGGTAACGGCACCCAAGTTGCCGGCTTGAATCAGCGAGAAGAGCGACCGGACTAGCGTTTCCATAATTTGCGGACCCAGCGCTCTACCGCTTCGGCCTCGCTCGGAATCGACGAGGAAAGGACTTTGCAGCCCTTTTCGGTGACTACTACGTCGTCCTCGATGCGAACGCCGATGCCGCGGTACTTCGCGGGTACCGTCAGATCGTCCGGCTGGAAATAAAGGCCGGGCTCCACGGTGAGAATCATGCCGGCTTCGAGCTTTCCGAACTTATACGCTTCAGCGCGGGCTTGCGCGCAGTCATGAACGTCGAGCCCGAGCATGTGGCTCACGTTATGTAACGTGTAGCGCCTATAAAACTGATTCTCGGGCTTCAGCGCCTCTTCGGCGGGCATGGAGAGAAGGCCGAGCCATTCCAGCCCGTGAGCGAGCACTTTCATCGCCGTACGGTTGGGCGCCATGAAATCGTTGCCCGGCTTTACTTCCTTGAACGCGGCTAGTTGCGCCGCGTGCACCAATTCGTAAATCGCGCGCTGTTCTTTGGAGAACTTTCCGCTGAGCGGAATGGTCCGCGTGATGTCGGCCGTATAAAACGAATTGCCTTCGATGCCGGCGTCGAGAAGAAGCAAATCGCCTTTGGTGAGCTTGCCGTCGTTACGCTTCCAATGAAGCGTGCAGGCGTGATCGCCCGAAGCGACGATGGAACCGTAACCCACGTCGTTACCTTCCATGCGCGCGCGGGTGAAAAACACGCCTTCCAGCTCGCGCTCGGATTTCGCGGTCTTCATGCGCCGAATGACGTCTTCGAAGCCGCGCTGAGTGGAGTTGATCACCGCGCGCATTTCTTTCACTTCCTCGGCGTCTTTCAAGAGACGCATTTCGGAGAGAAACGCCCCGAACTCGCCGTCTCGGCCGACCTGCTCGGGAGCGAAATCGAGCTGGGCTTCGAGAGAGGTCGAGTGCCCGCGCAAGATCCGCATTCCTTTTGCGGAACGGCGCCCGCTTTCCAAGGCCGCCGTCAACTCGCCGAGTGCGCGGCATTCGAGCCCGTAATGCGCGGCACTTTCCGGAACGCCCATGCGGGCGCCTTCCCAAAGCTCACCCTTAATGCGATCGGTGAAAAAAGTCGCATCCGCCTTTCCCGGGTTCGGTTCCACGAAGAGCACTTCCAGGTGCTTGCCGTTGCCTTGTGGAAAGAACACCAAAACGCAATCGGGCTCGGCATTTCCGGTGAGATAGAAAAAATCGGAAGCCGGGCGAAAGGGGTAGTGGGTGTCGTTCGCGCGGATTTTCAGATGTCCCGCGGGAAGCACCAGAAGCTCGCCTTTGAACTCGGCCGACACCACCGCCCGCCGCCGCTTGAAATTCGCCTGATTACGGACCGGAGCGGGTTTCGCCGCCTTCGGCTTCCAGCTTTTCAGCATGAACTCGATGAGATTTGGCGGCGCATCGGAGTCGTGGCTGGATTTGGAGGGCATCGGCTTTTGCTCGAAGGTATTCATGGAGCCGAGCATAGCCCGGCCTCTGAAAAAAGACGAGAGGGAGCCGGTCTAGAGCCCCGAGTGCGAAAGTAGCCACCAGGTCATGGCGGACACGAAAGCGGACGCCGGAATCGTGAGTATCCAGGCCCAGACGATTCGTTCGGCAACGCCCCAGCGGATGGCGGAGAGCTTACTAACCGCGCCGACACCGATGATGGAGCCCGTAATGGTATGGGTGGTCGAGACAGGAATGCCGAGAGCGGTCGCGGCAAAGAGAGTGATGGCGCCCGAGGTCTCCGCCGAGAACCCACCGACGGGCTTCAGCTTCGTGATCTTCATTCCCATGGTTTTCACGATGCGCCAGCCGCCAAAAAGCGTCCCGAAACCCATTGCCGCGTGACAAGAGAGAACGACCCAAAGCGGGATGTGGAACTCTTTGCCCATCATGCCCGACGAGAAGAGCAGTACCGCGATGATGCCCATGGTCTTTTGGGCGTCGTTGCCGCCGTGACCGAGACTATAGAGAGCGGCCGAGACCAGTTGCAGGCGCCGGAACCAATGGTCCACTTTGCGCGGAGTCTGGCGGATGCAGATCATCGAAACAATGGTCATCAAGATGTAGCCCAGCACCATGCCGAGAAGCGGAGAGAGCACAATGGACGCGGCGATTTTTGCAAAGCCCCAAAAGTTGAGGGCGTGAATGCCGGCCTTCGCGACGGCAGCGCCCCCCAAGCCTCCGATAAGGGCATGCGACGAGCTCGAAGGAATGCCATAGTACCAGGTAATCAGGTTCCAGATGACCGCGCCGACCAAGGTCGCAAAGAGCAGAAGCGGATCGGCGACACTCGGATCGATGATGCCTTTGCCGATAGTGTTGGCCACGTGGAGGCCGAAAAAGAGGAAAGCGATGAAGTTAAATCCCGCCGCCCAAATGACCGCCGTGTGAGGTCGGAGGACGCGGGTCGAGACGACCGTGGCGATGGAGTTCGCGGCGTCGTGAAAGCCGTTGATGAAGTCGAAGATCAGGGCCATCCCGATGGTGGCGTAGATCAGCATCATTGAGTGTGCCATGAGCGTTAAGCGTATTCCAGAACGATGCCGTCGATGACGTTAGCTACGTCCTCGCAGCGATCGGTGACGGTTTCTAAGAGCTCGTAGATTTCCTTGAGCTTGATGAGCTGTCTGATGTCGGGCTCTTCTCTGAAGAGACGGGCGAGACCGGAGCGAAGCACGTGATCAGCGTCATTTTCGAGACGGTTGATCTCGACGCAGGTCTTGATGATGTTCTCGGGGTGCTTGAGATTATCGAGGGCGCTTACCGCCGACTGAACGAGGCGCGCCGACTGCACGCAGATCTCGGCGAGCTCTTGGCCTTCTTTCGGCATCTCGGTGACGCCGTACATGAAAATTCTTTGAGCGGCGGCATCCGTGAAGTCGAGGATATCGTCCATGCGGGAGGTGAGCGTGTGAATATCTTCCCGATCGAGCGGGGTGATGAACGTCTTGTGGAGAAGATCCATCGTCTGATGGGTGATCTCGTCTCCCTTGTGCTCGATGTTCTTGATGGAGCGGACGCGCCGTTCGGCTTCCCCCATGTTCGTGGTCAATTCTTTGAACTCGACCGCGCCTTGAACGATGCAATCGGCGAGCTCTTTGAAGAGATCAAAGAAGCGGCCCTCTTTGGGCATCAAGCTAGAAAACATTGCTTCCCCCAGGAATGCAGAGTTGTGACGCATTCTTCTACTCGCCCGCTTGCCGCTTATCAAGACGTGGATAAAGGTTCCTTTTGGACAGCCGGATCTGGCCCCGGAGCTAAGGGCTCGAATACCACGAAAAATCTCCGCCCGACCTAAGACAAGGGAATTCGGCGCGGGATGGATGGTACGCAAGTAATCGTAATATCAGTGAAATTGGCAAAAGCCTGGCAAAAACTAATTGGACGGGGGCGCGATGGCGAGATCTCGGTAGGCGAAGATTACGTTTACGCGGTAGAGTTCTTCGTCTCCTTCGCTTTCGGAGGAGATTTTGCGTTTCATCGCTTCGCCTTTGCACTCGAAGTGGCTATCGACGTGAATTTCGGTGACGTCGACTTTGCGTTTCCCGTCTTTGAAGAAGGTCTGAAGGGTAACGCGGCAGTTTTCTTTCCCGCCTTCGTGAGCAATTCCGGTCGTCGCTAAAGCAAAGAACGCCAAAAAGAAAATGCGGGCCATCGGTCACCTCGGTTGCTCGGAACTGCAATCGTGGTTCCAGCCTGCGCTGGGCTTGGGAACGGCGCACTTGCCGTAACAGGGCACGCGTTTGTCGGCGAACTGCGCAGAATACACGTTCGCCTTCGGCGTTCGATCCGGCCCAGTCACTGGTTGCTGGATGCTGGTACGAGGTAATCCATTGGTTCTTTCCCTCTCGGGCTGCTCGACATCGGCTGCTCGGTGCAAATGAGGAGTGCGGGAGGCCAAGATCAAAATAGCCTACCTCGTACCAGCATCCAGCAACCACTGACCGGCCGGATCGAACGCCGGAGGCGAACCCCGGTGAGCTACTTCCGCTTGCGGAGACCGGTCCCCGCCATGCGGTTGAGGATGTACTGCCAACCGGGGCGTTGGCGCTGAACCGTCTTGTCGCGCCATTGACTAAACGAAGGCTGAAATCCCTGAGCGTCGCCGTTCATTTCGATGACGAAGGCCATCGTCTTCTCGTGGTCATACATCCAGTCCACCGAGCCGCCATCGACGTCATATAGCAATTCATACGAAGTACCGGCGCGATAAGTGCCATTCCCCGAATCCTTCACGAGCGTTTTCGCGAGCTCTTTGCCGACGGTGATGTAGGTAGCCGCATCGGTGCCGGAGATTTTATTTGGGCTGCAGCCGAACGGATAAATCACGATCTCCGAGAACGAGTGATACGACACCGCCATCATCGGATGAATGCGAGAGGCGAGCGCGGTGATGGCTTTCGTCTCAAGCTCCGAGCCCGCGCTTTCCCCGCGGTAGGTTTCCGAAGATTTGCTTCCGGACGAACCGTTGCAGGCGTTCCATGCGTAGGGATAGTTCCGATTCACATCCACGCCGTAGCCGCCCTTCGTGTTCTTTCTCCACATCGAGTTCGTGTTCCAGACATAATCGTTGCCGTCGGGGTTCATCATGGGCACGACCCAAATGTCGTTATTGTTCATCCACTTCTGAACGTTCGCGTCGGTCTCGTAATTCTTGGTGAGATAATCCACGATATCCAAAGCGACTTCCGTGGTCATGACCTCGCGGGCGTGGTGCATGGCATCGAATAGCACCGCTTTTTTCGGAATGTTCGGCATCACGAACTTTGCGGTGAGATGGATGGCGAGTAGATCCTGGCCATTCGCGGTCTTGCCGATGACTTCCAGGGTGGCAAGATGGGGATAATGATCTTCGGCATCTTTGAGCGCGCGCTCTACGTCCGCGTAGTGCTTGAATTGAGAATCGGGAGATCGAATCGGACGCTGCGAGACGATGCGCAAATCAGAAACCTGGCGAAGGGTGCTGTCGGGCATCACCAAGGTGACGGTGCCTTTATCGAGATTGACGCCGCCGATGTCGAACCCGCGATCGACAAGACGCTTCAAGTCCATCACGTTGCCGTAAGGCACTTCGACGTAATGGGAGGTCTCCGGAACGGGAAGGCCGGCAGTCAGAAACAGTCCACCCAGAAAGGCGAGCAAGGCTTGCATGAATTTTCCCCTTTCCCTAATTGTACGGGAGGAGAGGACCGGGGAAGGGATCGCGCCAGGTCTACCTTAACGGATGATCACGGCGCTCAAGACGCAGCGCAACGCTCATCGGGGCCAGGTGAGCCACATCCAGGCCGTGAGCAGGCAAACCAAAAACAGGGCCGACCACTGACGGATGGGCCACCACTTCGACCATTCGGCTTCGGCCGGTTTCGCGGCAGCGAGAATGAGGAGCCCCGGCAGAAGGAGCGCCAAGAGTAGCGCGAGATGCGCTTTGCCCGGATCCGCCAGATACCAAGAGAGTGTGACGTGGAGCTTTGGGAACTGGGAGAGCAGGAAAAAGAGATACGCGTAGTAGAAGCTTAAGTTCCGGACTCGCCGATAAAGGCCTTCTTGTCCCAAAGTATCGTCGTGAATGCGAGACAGCAGAATCAAGGATACGGCGGCCGCGATAAGCGTGAACGCTGCGAGGCCGCCGAGGGTAGGGCGCGCCAAATAACCGACGGCGAAAGTAGAAGCGGGAGCCAGGGCGATATTGACCGCGACCCCAAGCAAAGCGCGTTGCTCGACCGCGGTCGAAGTCTCTTGATGCCAAGAGCGATAGATCAAAAATACGAGCGAGCCGATGAGAACGGCTCCCACGATTCCCAAAAGCAGAAAGTTGGGCTGAAAAATCATGGCATTCCCTTACCATTGGGCGCGGCTCGCTGACAAAATTTAAAGAAGTTGCCGGGACTGCCTTAAAGATTGAGGATTATCCTAGCTGTAAATCATATCCAACGGGGGTCTTCATGACCATGCGCCCCAACTTTCGGCGAGCGTTGCTTCTCCTTGGTTTTCTAACAGCTCCGCTCCACGCCAAAGTGGGGATTACGAAATCGGATCTTGGCACGGAGTATCGCTTCGAGATCGAGCAAGTTACGCTCGATCCCGCAGAGACCATCGAGGGGGAAGCTTACGTTCAAGTGCGCTTGGGGGGCATTGCCGGATACGAAGGACTCGTCGCGGAAGAGGGAAAGCCGGAGATTCCGGCCATCCGTTTTTTCGTCGATGGAGAAGGCCCCATCCAGATTTATGAAGGGCCCGTGGATCGGATCTGGGGACGCGGCGCTCTTAAAGTGCGTCCGTTCCAGCCTTCCGAAGCCAAGCGCCCGGGAGCCGCGGCGCCTCCGGTCATCGACTGGGCCACCTATAAATCCAGCGAGCTTTTTCCCAAGCTTCCCTATTCCGTCGAAAAAGTGGGAACAGTCAACGGGCGGCTCAGACGGCTCGTAAGTCTCTTTCCCATTCGTTACCTCGCTGATGAAAATCGCTTCGAGACGATCCGCAAATTCCAAGTGCATCTGGATCCCATGCAATTTCCGCTGGCGAAGAAGGGGCCCAAAACTTTGGCGGTGGTCCTGGGCGCAAGTTTTTCCGCGAGCGCCGCCTTAAGCGAGTACCTGGCGTTCAAGAAAACACAAGGGTACGAAATCGCTCGTCTCGAGTTCGGAAAAGACGGGAAAACCAGCGCCGAGATTCGTGACGCCTTGAGAGCCCTTTACGCAAAATCGAATCTCGTCGAGGCGATGATCGTGGGCGACAACGCCGACGTTCCCGGCTACGCGACGACTTTGATCGCGGGAGTGACCGATCATTATTACCGCTGTCTCGATGAGGCGGATTATTCAAAGGACTTGGGAGCGCCCGATATCGACGTGGGCCGTTTCAGCGTTCATACGGAAGCCGAACTGGCCGCGGTCGTTTCCAAGCAGCTTCGGTACGAGCGAGGGGCCTTCACCGATAAAAGCTGGATCTCTAAATTTTCTTTCATCGCTACCGATGACGAGAGTCATTATCAAGTCGCCGAGGCGAGCTTCGATTACCTCACCGATCGCTACACCGCTCCTCTTGGCTATCTCGGTACGTTCCCCAACCTCATCCAGCTTGGCGGCGACTTGCTCTATGCGATTCGCCATAAAGCCACCTCCGCTCAGGTCTTGGATCGGCTAAAGGAAGGCCGCGGGTTCATCAACTACGGCGGCCACGGAGGCCCCGATTCTTGGCTCGGACCTGAGATAACCGCGGCCGATGTGGCCACGATCCAACATCCGGAAGCCACCCCGTTCGTCATGTCCAACTCCTGCGATACGGGTAAGTTCATTGGGAACTCCTTCGCCGAAGCTTGGCTTCGCCACCCCAACGGCGCGGTGGCGTATTGGGGCTCCATGGATAGCACCTACTGGAACGAGGACGATCGCCTTCAGCGCCGGATTTACGACATGATGTTCAAAGAGGGCGATGTGCGGCTGGGCGATTTTACGACCGCCGGGCTCTCGGAAGTCTGGCGCTACTACGGCGGCCGTAACCGCAGCAGTTACTACTGGGAGACCTACATAGTCTTCGGAGATCCGTCTCTCCAAGTCCGCCTCAAACCTTGAAGGGACGAAAAACGGCAGGGGTGTCTGCCGCTTAGCCGTCTGTCTAGGTTCTTTCCCTCAGGACAAAGCAAGGAACGCCTTTTGCTTAAGGGATTTCCCGGAAGTCGCTGGGAATGACTTTGAAAAAAGTCTCACCGGCATCAAGGGGGAATCATGAGAAAGCTAGTACTGATCGGATTGATGGGAGCCACGTTTGCTCTCGTCAGCCCGGCGGCGGAAGCCATCGACGCGACGGCGTCGTCCGCCACTCAGACCACGACACAGCAGCAAGTGACCACAACTCAAGGTAGCAACATTCAGCGTGAGATCGCTCGTCACCGCCGGCGGCATCATCGTCGTCGGCACCGGCACCATCGCCGGCATCGCCGTCATTGGTAGTCTCAGGCAGCGTTTAAGCTTCGCTTAAACGAGGTCTGAATACCTTTGCGGGATCAAGGGGCAGGGAAGGCGGATGCCTTCTTTGGAAGGTATCCGTCTTCCCTGCCATTTATCCTCTCGTCCGCTGTTCTTCCTCTAGATACGCCTGAAATCCTCTCTTCTCTGCATCCCATTAACAGAACGCTCTCGGTCTACGGGATTTTCTAGCCTTGCTTGTCTGGCCGAAAAATTGCTCCCCTAGATGCCCGTGCAAATTCGATTAGGCAGTAAACTGAGTGAATCTCTGCCCCGCATTCCGGTAGTGTGCGCGTTGCTCTTCGCGCTCATGATGGCCGTGCCCGTACGCGCGTCGGCCGACGACAAAGCTAAGACCGAGGACAAGGCGGAAGCGAAAACGGAAGAGAAAAAAGACGAAAAGAAAGACGAAGAGAAGAAGGACGACGAGAAAAAGAGAGCCTCCGGCCTCGCGGCGGCGGTCGATCCCAATTATGCGTCTCAGCTCGCTCTTACTTTGTCGTCTGCGGTCGGCGCCCTCATTTCCATTCAAACTATTCCTGCTTCCGTGAAGGCCTCTCTCCAGGCCGTCGACGAAATGAAAAATTTCACGAAGAATAATAAGGATTATGTCCGCCTTCAGGAAGAGCTCGAGACTTTCCTGGCGCAAAAGGAATCCAAGCTCGCGGAGCTGAAGCTGGCGATCGATAGATACCAGCCGGCGCTGAGCGAGCTCGATACCCATGTTCGCTCCGTTCTGGGAGAGCAACCGTCTCAGTTAGCTGAACGTTATGGGACGGTCGAGCAAGATCTCGTCCGTCTTTCCGAAATGCCGAAAGCCTCCCGCTTTAAGGCGGAGATCGACGCCGCTCTGGAGGGCTGGCGCTTGGATCATCGCAGTTATCCCATCGAGTCTTGGATCGGTAAGCACATGAGTTCCGCCTTTTTGAAGAGTCCCGAGGGTAGAGGTTGGCTCTTGGAATATACCCGCCACCAGAAAGAGCTGGCCGCCGCGTTTTGGCTGGAAAAAGGCAGCGCCCTTCTGCTCGACGAATGGCTCGAGAGAAACAAGGGCCGAAAAATGGTTTTTGGAAAGAACGAGCAGAGCTGGCAAGTCACTCTCGCCGGACTAAAAGTCGACGAAGAAAAGGCGGCCAAGGTTTTCGTTCGCGAGTTCTCGATTTTCGCGCGTGACTTGAACTCTGACATTCATAACCCGACTCTTTCCGAGCTTTTGACCTGGGCCAACCGAGAGCCCGGAGTGTTTCACTCCAGTGATAACGGCCGTCCCACTCCTGTCGCCGCAGCCAGTCTGGAGAGCTACTCCAGGACTCGTTGCGACGCCGGGATGCAGGCGCTGTCTGGCGCGGTGGCCCTCGCTCGCCAGAAGGGCTCTTACCTCACTCTGCCCTGGCAGGGCCTCAAAGCGGTCGCCCCCGTGGCGAGTGCCGGCGCTACCATTGCCACGGGTTACATCTCGGTCCGAGGTCTCATCCGCCTCACCACCGAGGGCTTGCCCGGGGATAAAGCCGCCGATAAGAAGGCCGCCGCGAAGGACGAAAAACCCATCGCGAAGCAGTAGCCCGATTGTCTAAGTTCTAGAGACCATGATTATAAACTGTTGAAACTTAAGGCTATTATAGGCGGTCCAGCTCTCAAAGTTGACCCGTGCGCTTTGCAACGCGACGAGCTATAATGAAAAGGTAAACACAAGTTCGACTAAGGCATCATCAGGTAGTGCACCAGGAGAGGGTTGAATGTTTAGTTCCCTCAAAAATCAAACGCGTCTCTTTCAAACCGTGGCGGTCGGCTGTGCGCTGGCGCTCCTCTCAGGTTGCGGGCAAATGCTCGGCTCCGGAGGACGAAGTACAACCGGCACTTCCAATTTGGGAACGGGCTCCGGCGGAAGCACGGGCCGGACGACGGGCGGGTCCACCGCGACTCGAACGCCCAACTCCACGGGCACCGTAAATACGGCTTACGATCAAACGCTTCAGGTTTGCGATCAGTACCGCGCGGCCGGCAGCTCGATTCAAAATGCGTGTGGCGGGTTCTTTCAACAGAACATCGAGGAGCTCTCCTCGGGATGCGCGGCGAAGTTTCAAGATCTCTACAACATCGACTGCACCGGCTTAAAAGAGCGTTTGCAAGGCGTCTTCAACGCGTGCGGCACGGACATCAGTCAGGGAATGAGTTATTTCCCCGCGAACTGCCAGACGGTTCTGCGTAAATACGTCCGTTAGCCATCACCCAACGACTAGCCTACAATTAGGGGATGCGATCTTTCCTTTGCCTGCTTTGCTTTTTCTGCAGGCTGGCCCTCAGCGATTCCTATTTCATCGAGGACACCACCGGGACGGGGTTTGGCGCGGAAGACGCCATTGCCGTCTTGCAGCTCGTCCGCTCGGCCGTGACCGACGTCGGTCACACCGTCAGTACTCAGAGGGAAAAGGCTCAGTTTCAGCTCCGCCCGAAGCTGATGCGTCTAGGCCAGAGTTATATCTTCACGCTCGAAAAGCACGCGGGCGAGACGCTTCTCTTTTCCTCCAAGATGAAGGCCGCCCAGCTCGAAGAGCTGGATGGGGTCGTGAACCGGGTCACGCGCGCCGCTTTGACCGGCGTACCGGCGGACGACGACGCTCGCATCGACGACGTCACTCAAGAAGAAGCCATTCGCGGCATGCGCCGTCGTCCGGCGCGGCGAGGATCTTTTCTCGCCTTTGGACCAGCGTCGCTCAGCAATCTGAACGCTACCGGCCTCGGATTTTACCTGGCGAGCGCTTACTCCTGGGACGTGAACCGCGCCATGGTGCGGCTCCGGGCCGAAATGGCGATCAACGGCGGGGCGCTACTGAGCGATTTCGGAATCGGTGGCAGTTTCTTCCTCTCCGAACGTAGCGTGGCTCCGTTCGTCGGACTCGATGCGGGGTTCGGCGTGGCGCGCATCGATCGGGGAAGCCTCTTTCTGAACGAGACCGTTTCCGGTTTCACGCTGGCTCCGCTCGTCGGCATTCATTTACTGCGCACTTCCGCCATCAATCTGGAAATCGCGGGCCGTATCGTCTTCATGCTGAAGAGCGGCTCGCTCGGAAGCCCGGCTTCCTACTCGCTCCGTCTCGGCCTTTATTTTTAGTGGGCGTCGGGATGCAGGATGCTGCGCATTTCGGCGACGGTCACCATGTAGGACTGTCCGCAGAACTCGCAAGTCACGGCTACGTCTTTTCCCTTCAAGACCATTTCCGAAACGGCGCTGCGGCCCAAAAAGGCCACGGCGCGGGCCGCTCGCTCTTGTTCGCAGCGGCAGGAGTAGGAGATGGTGTGCGGATGCTCCACGTACACGAGCTTCGAGTCGTGCGCGTAATTCATGGCGAATCGTTCCGGAGGCGCGCCGCCTAGAATTTCCTTCGAGAGAGCGGGGGCCCGGCGGCAGCGTTCCTCGAGCGAATTGATGAGACTTTCGCTCGCGCCCGGCATCACTTCCACCAGCACGCCGCCGGCCGCCGTCACTTCTCCCTCCGCATCGAGGGAAACCGTGAGAGAGACCACCGAAGGAATTTGATGCGACTGAAAAAGATAGTGGGCGATATTTTGGCTGATCTCGCCGCTGATGAGAGGCACGATTCCGGTATGCGGCTGCTTTTGAAAGGGCAGGTTGCGGGTAACCGTAAGTAACCCCGTGCCCAAGCCGCGTGCGATATCGAGGTGGCCTTCCTTGGTGCGAAGATCCGCTTGCGGACTCGAGCAGTACCCGCGCACTTTGCACTCGTACGAGGACTCCGTATAGAACCAGCCCAGAGGCCCGTTGCCCCGAAAATGCAGCCCAACCCGCTGATTCTCGCTCAGCTGCGAAGCCATGAGTAAGGCGCCGGTTAGGGCCTGGCCGCTCGCCATGGTGGGAAGGGGAAACGTCTTCTGCTTCGACTTCATTTCGCGCACGACGTCGGTGGTGATGGCGGCCGATATGCGGAGCATCAGATCTTCGGAATAAAATTTATGCACTTTCTGCATTCGAAAAGTGATACCTCGCTCTGGTTTCTATAGCAACTTAGGCGACGACGCGGTCACGGAAGATGAAAAAGACGGCGCCCATGAGGTTCTTCAAATGCCCGTACCAGGCAAAGGTCATGAAGACGTTCGAAAGCACGAGTAGCGAAAGAGGAAGGACCATCCCCTTAAAGTACCGTCGTCTTTTTAACCTGACTAGAGCTTACTTGGGTCCGGCGCCGACGATTTCCGCAGTGCAGCCCGCTTCGTACTTCTTGAAGTTCTTTTTGAACAGGCCCGCGAGCTCCGCCGCTTTCTTGTCGTAATCGGCGGCATTCGGCCACGTTTCCCGCGGCTGCATCATCTTGTCCGGCACGCCCGGGCATTTGGCGGGAACCTGGAAGCCGAAGGTCTTGTCTTCGGTCGTCGGCATCGTCGCCAGCTCGTTGTTGTTGATGGCGTCGCAGATGGCGCGCGTGTACTTCAGCGGGAAGCGCTCTCCGATGCCGTAAGGACCGCCCGTCCAGCCCGTATTGACGAGCCAAACGTTCGCGCCGGAGCTCTTAATTTTCTTCGCGAGAATCTCGGCGTACTTGCTCGGGTGCCAGACCATGAAGGCGGCGCCGAAGCAGGCGGAGAAAGTGGCTTGGGGCTCGGTGACGCCCATCTCCGTGCCCGCGACCTTCGCCGTGTAACCGCTCATGAAGTGGTACATAGCTTGGGACGGAGTGAGCTTGCTCACAGGCGGCAGGACGCCGAAGGCATCGGCGGCTAGGAAAATGATGTTCTTCGGATGACCGCCGACGCACGGGATTTGTACGTTCGGGATGTACTCGATGGGATAAGACGCGCGCGTGTTCTCGGTAATCGAGATGTTGTCGAAATCGACGCAGCGGGATTCCTCGTCGTAAAGCACGTTTTCCAGAACCGTACCGAAGCGGATGGCTTGGTGAATTTCCGGCTCTTTTTCGGCAGAGAGGTTCACGCACTTGGCGTAACAGCCGCCTTCGATGTTGAAGATGCCGTTGTCGCTCCAGCAATGCTCGTCGTCGCCGATGAGCCGGCGCGCGGGATCGGCGGAGAGCGTCGTCTTACCCGTTCCGGAAAGACCGAAGTAGAGAGTGACGTTGTTGTCTTTACCGATATTGGCGGAGCAATGCATGGAGAGCACATTCTTCTTGGGCATGAGATAGTTCATGACCGTGAAGACGCCCTTTTTCATTTCGCCGGCGTACTCAGTGCCGAGAATGACGAACTGCTTGTCCTCGAAGCTCACGTCGACGGAGGTCTTCGACGTCATCTCGCGGGTGTAGCGGTTCGCCGGAAAGGCGCCCGCGTTGTAAATCGTGAAGTCCGGCTCGCCGAACGTTTTGAGCTCCTCGACGCTCGGGCGAATGAGCATGTTGTGCATGAAAAGCGCGTGGTAGGCGCGGGAGCAAATGACCCGGACCTTCAGCCGGAACTGAGGATCCCATCCGGCATAGCCGTCGACGATATAGAGCTGTTGCCGCGTGTTCAGATAGTCGAAAGCGCGCTCCCGGTTGACCAGGAAGTTATTGTGTTCGAGGGAGATGTTGATGTCGCCCCACCAGATGTCTTTCTCGCTGGCCGGGTTCTTCACGATGCGTTTGTCTTTGGGGCTACGTCCCGTCTTCGCATTCGAACGGACGATTAAAGCGCCGGCGCTCGAGATGGCCGAGCCTTGCTCGTTGCGCAGAGCCTCTTCGTAAAGCTTCGCGGGCGAGAGGTTCCGGAGAATGCGTTTTACGGAAATATTCGGATCGAGATTGGTGGCGGACACCGAGGGGCTCCCTTCGTGAAAGGACCTAAAGAATGGAAAGCTATAGCATTACTTTTTTCAAAGGTCCACCCTAGGCTCACCGCGTCATTTTGGTATCAATCCGGATAGATGGGAGGGAATCGGCCTGTCCCCTCTGAGCGCCCGAGGGGGGTGCTCACAGGGGGCAGGCCGAGCCGAAAAGGTTAAGGCTTGGGGTCGAGAATGGGGGTCAGTTTCAGCCGGTAGCGCTGCTTGGTGTCTTGGTCCGTGTGCACGCTGAGCTCTCCCGTTTCGCCGGGCCGGGCGAATATAGTGCCGTCGATGCGGGTCGTTTCTTCGCCGACCTTTCGGTTGAAGGCGAACTTGGCTTGGATGAGGTCCGGAAGCACCCGCTCCGCGGTTACCTCGGTGGTGAACTGCTCGGTGACGCAATCCTTACCCACGCACCGCTTTCGCCGGGTCTCGTCCGCTATGGTCGGTTGCCCTGGTTCCGCATAGACCGTGTGATTCCATTCGTGGACCGTACGGGGGCCTTCCCCGTCTTCCACGAACTTGCCTTCCATTCTCAGGGCGAGGGGCCCCGAAGCGATGGCGTTGGCGCAAACCAGTAGAAAAACAATGAAGTGATACTTGCCCATGTCGATTCTCCCTATGTCACTACAGACGAGCCTACCTCGTCGGTAGTGACAGGCCGATATGGACAAAGTTCCCTCCTATTCGCTATGGTGGGGACCTTTTAGGGAAGGAGTCTCATGGAAAACTGGACGGCCCGCCTCAATGGCAAGACGATGCCCCTAACCGAGGTGCGGATATCGCCCATGGATCGCGGCTTTCTCTTCGGAGACGCGGTCTACGAGGCCATGAGAATCTATTCAGGTAAGGCCTTCCTTTTAGAGCCTCACCTCCAGCGCCTTCACCGCAGCCTCGATTGTTTGCGGATTACCGGAGTCGACATCAACTCGGTTCGCCGGGACATCGAGGAAGTTATCAAGGCCTCCGGGGAAAAAGAGTCCGTGGTGTACTTGCAGATCTCCCGCGGGACCGCGCCCACTCGCTCGCATTATTTTCCGGCAGGTCAGGTTCAGCCGACCATTTTCCTCTATTGCGCGCCGTTCCTGGATCCGCAGAAGGATAGCCGCCGTGACGGCGGCTCCGCGATCACCCAGCTCGATCAGCGTTGGGGCCGCGTGGACATCAAGACGGTAAATCTGCTCGGTAACGTGCTGGCCTCTCAAGCGGCTAAGGAAGCCGGCGCGTACGAAGCTATTTTGGTTACTAAAGACGGTGAAGTGACCGAGGGTACCCACACCAACGTGTTCGGTGTCGTCGGCGGGATCTTGCGCACCAAGCCGCTGTCTCATGCCATCCTTCCGGGAATTTCCCGCGACTACGTGCTCGATCTCGCGCGCGGACTAAATATTAAATACGAAGAGCGCGCGTTGACGGTGCAAGAGCTGAAAGTCGCCTCCGAAGTCTTCGTCACGGCTACCACCACGGAAGTGATGCCCATTACGAAAATCGACGCCTGGACGGTGGGAGCGGGCAAGCCCGGTCCCATGACTTGCCAGCTTCGCGAAGCTTTCTCCGAAGCTATTCAGAAATTCCGCAAATAGTCAGCGCAAGTCGAAGAGCAAGGCTTCCGTGGGAGCGCTCGCCGTGAGGGTGATTTGCGCTTCGTCCTGGACGCCGGCTCCGTCGCCGCTTTCTACCCCTTCGTCGTTCAACTTCGCCGTACCCGAAACGATTTGAATCCACGCCGTGCGGCCTTCCTTTATCGGAAAGGCCACGGACTTGCCCGCTTCGAGGCGGGTGGCGTACACGCGAGCGTCTTGGTGGACGACTAAGTCGGCTTCGCCGGGAGGACCGACCAAAAGCCCCCATTGGTTCTTGAGCTTCAACGCGTCGAGAGATTTTTGTCCGTAACTCGGCTTTAAACTTTTTTCCGACGGCTTGATCCAGATCTGAAGGAGCCGAATGGGCTCGGTCGCCGAAGGATTGAACTCGCTATGCTCGACGCCGGTGCCGGCCGACATGATTTGAATGTCGCCCGCGGGAATGCGCGTGACGTTTCCCATGCTGTCTTTGTGAGCGATGGTGCCCTTCACGAGGTAAGTGAGGATCTCCATGTCGTTGTGCGGGTGGGTGCCGAAACCTTGGCCGGCCGCGATGTCGTCTTCGTTGATGACGCGAAGATCGCTAAAGCCCATGAAGCGGAGATCGCGGTAGGTCGCGAAAGAGAAGGTGTGGCGGGTTTGCAGCCACCCATGATCGAAAGTGCCTCGGGCTTCGGATTTGCGGATTTGGATCATATAAAAAAGGGCACCTGCTTTTTGAGCAGGTGCCCTCCTCGTCAAATAATTACAGGTGGAACAAGACGCTCGCGCCGAGATTCGTCGAGGCCGCGCCGATACCGAAATCGGTAGCGCCGGACTGAATGTGAACCCGGAGGCCCGCGTCCGCGATGAACATCACGCTGTCGACGATCGTGAAGTGCAAGCCGAGTAAGCCGCCGATGTTGGCGAAGAACGTGCCCGCCGCTTGCGTGGTGCCCAAGCCGAAGCCGGCGCCGAGGTGGAAACCTTTGTGCAAGCCACCGACGACCGTGAACTTAACGTCCGCGCCCACGCCGAAACCGAAATTCGGTTTCGTGCCGTCTATGGCGAGGTACGCCTGGAGGGCGGTCTTGTCGCTGAACGCAAACAAGGCCGTGATGGGCGGGGTCGTCGTGCCGGTCAGCGCCACGTTCGTGCTGACGCCGAGCCACGTGGAAGAAGGACCGGAATTGGTGTCTTCATCGACGGTACGGGTAGTGGTCGTGGTTACGACCTTTTTATCCTTCGCGTAGGAAGGAACGCCAACGAGCAGGGCCAAAGCGGCCAACGAAAATACAACTTTCTTCATTTCTCTATACTCCTAAAAATTACCTCACTGAACGAGATGTGCCTCGTTCAAAACTTCGCCAACTTACTAGTGACTATGGCGGCTGACTACTGGGAAATGACCTCGTGGATCGAAGGGTTAGATCAGATGACGTGATGCGTCGCATTGGAGAGTGACTATGAAGATTGAAACCGTACGGCAAATTCATCTGGAAGAGGTCCGCACCCTTTGCGCTCAGCTGGGTTACGAAGTCGAAGCGGAGTTACTCGAGAAGCGTTTCGAGTGGCTGGCAAAGGACCCCGATCACTATTTCTGCGCGGCCACCGACGAGACGGGACGAGTCGTGGGATGGGGACACGGCTTCATCGAAAAAACTTTGATAACTGGCAAGCGGCTGGTGATTGCGGCCATGGTGGTCGACGAAGGCTTTCGAAGTAAGGGCGTGGGCGCTCTGATCCTGGGGGCCATCGAACGCTGGGGCCAAGACCAGCATTGCGAGGCCATCCGAGTCCTCTCCCGAATGACTCGAGAGCGCGCTCACGCCTTTTACGAACGAAACGGTTACTCCAAAGACAAGGTCTCCCAGGTCTTCAAGAAACCGTATCTTAAAAGGTCCGCGGAGGGCGCGCGGGAATTTACGCGGCGGGTGTTTCAGCCATAGTCGGGATCGTGATTGGGGTAGGCCGTTGAACTTCTCGACATTTTCGGCGTCTTTGACAGCGCCCCGCTCTGGACACCATCCGGGAAGCGGCGACGGAGACCGGTATAGTTAATGCATTAAGTCAGGTCCAGGGGGCACCATGCAAACACAACTGTCGACCTGCTTTACGCTATTTTTTCTGCTTGGCCTCGGAGCTTCGGCCAACGCCGATAGCTCCGGCATTGTCACCGGTCCGCTTATTCTTCAAAAAGACATAGGAATGGTTTGTGCCGCGTATGGGAGAACCCAAGGAGTAAGGGAAGAGACCGATGCCCTGCAAAGACAGGGAATTCCCTTCGAGGTGGTGGATACACGGAACCCCGAAATACCGGAAGAGATCTGTGTGTTTAAACTCTGTCGAGGCGCGGCATCAAAGAAGGGGAATGTCAGTCCCTATTTTGGCTGGCAGGAAGCGTTTGGCGCCGGAGACAGCTGCATGTTGAAACTTTAATTGGCGTTCCGGATTGCGATTCTTACCCGCCATCGCCGCAAAAATGTTTGAATCATTCACTAAAATAGGTACTTAAAATGCCGCAATTTCCGCCACATTGTTTGAATACACTATTAGGTAAGCTCGCTGGGAATGTGAAGGACCCATCCCATTTGTTGAATAGATAACTTCCCTCGCCCCTTGGTGAAGTTCATGAAATCCCTCTCGCCTCTTACGGTTCTATTGACGCTGGGTCTTTTCGCATCCACGGAGCCAGCCCTGGGTGAGTCTGGAGCGTGCCCCGTATTTCACTGTAACTCAGAGGCGACGAGTGTGATGTCCCTCGACATTGACAGCGCGGCCCACCCGCTTTTTTGGCAAGAAAATCAATCGGGCAACTTGGTAGCTCAGGGATGCAGTGGCGATGGAAAAAGACTTGCGTGCCTATATTCCGTGGATAAGAGCGGCACGGGGACGCTCAAAGTCTTTGATCCTATAGAGAAGCGGCAGATTTGGGGGAGTAAGGGCTCTTACGACCTGAACGCCAGCAAGGCCGGCATGGGACAAGTCCCGTTCATTACGAGCACCGGTCAAATCCTTGCTTCGGACAATCAGTCCGTTGTTCGTTATACGTCCACGGGAGCACTCGTAAAGACTTTGAAGCTGACCGGTAGCCTGGATTCTCTCTCCTTCGGCGTCGTAGGCCTCACTCAGAATATCGGCTTGGTGAACCAGAAGAACGGAGCTCTTACCGCGTTTGATCTGGACCAATTGACGAACAAAGGATCGATACAGCTCAAGAACAATAGCGGTTCGAATGTGAGGCTGAGTTCTCCGGTAAGTGCCCATAAGAATCGGGTGTACGCCGCTACACAAGAAAGCGGCACGGGCCTCATGAATAGTTATCTGAAAGCCATCGAGGCCACCAATAATACTCTTAGCCAAAAGTGGGAGTTTTCGTATCGGGGCATGACCGGAGCCAGCGCGGTTGTGGTACCCCCGCAAATCTCGGGCAGGGTCTACCCGATGCTTCTTCTTCATACGCCTGCTCGAGCAGGTAGTTCGACGGTCGCGGATGAGTTGGTCGCGCTCGAAGATCAAGGAAGTACTTTCAAAATTCTCTGGAGGATACCGTTATCTTCTGGAATGGAAGTGTCGCCACTTATCAACCCTGGGAAACGGCACTTTTATTTGCAGCTCAAGGGATCTCCCGCCCTGCGCACCTATGACTTCAATGGAGTTTATCTTTCGTCCGTCAATATTCGAACCCTTGAGCCCGAGGGAATGAACTGGTCCGACCTGACATTGAATGGCCACTTGGTTGGGACCTTTACCGCCGCGACCCAAATGGTGTTTCTCTCCGGTGGAGGTGCAACCGGCCAGTTCGTCATGGGCTTGGATCCGGTAGCGGGGGCCCTCGTTTGGGCCACGCAAACCTTTTCGTCGAAGGAACAGTACACCGGAGCCTGGACGATCCAAACCCGTAGCGGAGGTAACTGTCCCATCGTATTGGGCCCGAACTCCGGGATTAGCGTGCTTTGCCCTTCTCCCTAACGGGAACGAGAATCGTTGTTTTGGGCTTAGACAGTATTCGGTTCGGTAAGTGCAGCGCCCTGATTTGGGCGTGGATGGCGTGGGACTCAGCGCCGGGCTTCTCGAAGCTTTTAAGGTGCCCCCGTCGCGACGATCCGCGATTTACTCAACTACATCTTCGAGAAGAAAGTCGGCGAGACGGTCGTGTTACACTATTACCGAAACGGCAAAAAGCTCTCTACGACTGCAAAACTTTGAATCGCGTTTTTACATCCGACGGAAGGCAAGCCTACTGGGGCGGTCTCGGGATAGTCATCGGGGCCGCCGTGATGTCCCGACAGCACTCTTGGCGTGTAGGAATGGGGGTGGCCCTCGTGGCCATTCCTTTCGTCGTTTTCCTTCGCTGTATCTTCCGGCGATTTAGCAAGGTCGAGCTCTCTGAGACTCACCTCACAGGCCCTTGGCGCCACTCCATTTTTCTGCGAAGGGCAATCCTACGGGAGAAAATTTACCGGGCGAGAAGCGGGAAGCGCTCGTTTCTAGCGAAGTGGTATGGGTACTGGGATCTTTTCACCGATACCGGAGAATGCGTGCGTGTTCCATGCGCTTTGCTCGGTCCGGAGCAAACGGAAGCGCTCATGAGCGAGCTCGGATTTGTCTCGGACGAAGCCAAGTGGGCGCGTTGGCGAAACGACTTTGCCTGGTTCGTCTTGGCCGCTTGGACCGTCTTCGCCTACCTCATCACGAAACCCTCGCCTTAAAAGGGGTCAGGGTCCGCGTTATTGAAAGAGTATCGAGGCCAGTCCAACACAACGTCTGTAGTCGGCTAGGTAGCAGGGCATTAGAAAGTACACCCCGCTCGTACGATCTTGACTACCCAGGCCGCGCTTTCTCGCGCTTTGTCCGCATCGGCCTTTTTGTAAAACTCGGAAGGCGTTAAGTCTTCGCTGCCATAGAAGGCAAGTTCCCGGTCCCTTCTAAGATCGTGGGAGATGTCAGCTAGTCGCCCAAGATGTTTGTGCACGCTAGGGGGCAGGAGATCCCTCTGGTCCAATAGGATCTCACTGACATCATGGATCCTATTTAGGTTCGTCGAGGAGGCGTATCAGTTTTAGTTCTGTCAGGGAACGGGTTTTGAATTTTTCGTTTTCTCGATGTCACCAGCGAGCTGCTGCAGCAGTTTCTTCTGCTCGGGGGTGAAGCTTTTCGCGAAACCCGCCGGGTCTTTCTGCGCTTGCTCTAAAATCTTAACCATCTTGTCTGGATCGCCGCCGGATTGCTCGGCGAGGTTTTGCATGATCAGAGCGGAGAGCTCGTACAGCTTTTGAGTATTTGCCGCATTGCCCGCGAGCGACTCGACCTGAGCGTTTACCGCTTTGGCCTTGGGGTCTTTCTTGATTTCCTCGTTCCGCTCCTGGGAAGAGCGCAAAAGCCCCATGGTCTGCTCGAGCGCTTCCTGCGCATTCTTGTCGAGCTTTTCGGCGCGCGCCGTCAGAGTTAAGAGGAGCAGGAAAAACGCGAAGAGTTTCATCCCCCAATTATATCAGCGTTTGGCGGAGGGACTGTCTACGTTACCGGCGAGTAGACCGCCGTCGATATTAAGCTCCGAGTCGGTGATGTAAGTGCTCTCGTCGCAAGCCAAGAACAAAACGGCGTGGGCGTCTTCAAGTGGGGTGCCGAAGCGTTTGAGGGGAGAGTCCTTGGTAAAAGCTTTCCTAGAGTCTTCCGGGCCGTCAACGGGCCTTGCCAAAAACGAGCCCAGGCTCCATAGCATTCCACGATGGATCCTTACTTGAATGGCGATCCCGACCGTCCTTCCACCTGGACGCAGTACCGAAACGGGCTATGCGAAGGCTGCCGCGCGGGGTGCTGCACTCTGCCCGTGGAGGTGAGCGCCTCCGATCTGCTTCGCCTCGGCGTCGCCGAGCCCGACGAGCTGGAAGGGTCTTTGAAGAAAGTGGCTCGCCGGCTGATGGCCGCGAGAATCGTGCGCTCCTTTCGAGCGACGAGCGGGCTATTTATCCTGGAGCACAGTCCGGCTGGCGAATGCATCTTTCTAGGCAAGGTCGATCGCCGCTGTACGGTGTACGACAAGCGCCCCGACGTCTGCCGCCGCTTTCCCGAAATCGGTCCTCGGCCTGGGTTTTGTCCCGCCTCCAAGAAGCGCTAGCCTCCGCGATCCGACGCTTCTATAATCGGGGCCTACTGGAGGCCTTATGGTTCGCTTTACCGTTATTTTGGCCGCGGCGCTTCTTCTCGGTGCTTGCGCCTCGACCCGGGATCGAGTCATCAAAATCGATCGCGGCATGGGCTCCGAGCAGGTGCTCGAAGTCATGGGCACTCCCAAAGATCGCACCTTCCGCGGTAAACAAGAGCATTGGGTATACCCGGGCACCGACGGACAGCATGCGAAACTCGTCGTCTTCGAGAACGGCAAAGTCGTCGAACTTTTAAATGCCGACGATCAAGCCAAGGTCATGCACGAGGTGGCCACGAACGACGTCAACACTCAAGGCGCCAAGGTGTATCACTGCGTCGGCCAGAACGACTTCGGCAAATTTCCTGACGGCGGAGGTTGCAATCTCTACGGCTGCTGGACCCCGGGTGGCTATTGCAATCAATGGGGTTGCTCCGCTCAAGGCTCTTGCAACAACAAGGGTTGCCCCAGTAAGGCAACGTCCTTCCAGTGCCAAGACTAATCCCCTTTCTTCTCGCGGCGAGCCTTTGTCTTTCGGGCTGGTCTTGGCGAGATCAGCTAAAGGGCAATGACGGCGCTTCCATCGAGCTAAACCAAGCCGTCGTTCATACTCCGCCCAAATGGCTCCGCGCGAGCCGGGTTCAAAAAATTGTCGATAAAGTGCAGGCTTTTCTCGAATGGGACATTCGTAAGATCCGGGTCTACTTTTATTTCGAGCAAGCCTCGTTCGAGCGGGCGCACGGGCTCGGTCCTTCCGTGCGCGCGGCCGCGAAGCGTGCCGACATGACAGTTCACCTGGGCCCCAAAATCACGGATGCCACTTTCGACGACGCCTTCGGCCATGAGCTCGCTCACATCGTCGTCTTTCAAAAGTACAAAGACGCTATTCCCAAGTGGCTGGATGAGGGGCTTGCGAACTACGTGTCGCGCAAAGAGCCGGTGGATTTCGCCTATCTCGCCTCCCGCCCCCAGCGGGATATTTCCCGCATGGGTCACCCTTTCAATTCAGGGGAAGATCCGCGTTACGTCTACCAGGCCTCCACTGCCGTAATGCAGATGATTGCCGAGCGCTGTTCCCTCAAGGATCTTCTCCAGCTCTCGGTCGGTAAAAGCCTCGAGTCTTATCTCAAGACCTATTGCGAGATAACCGACCTCTCCGGGGACTTCTACGGCTGGGTTAAGAAGAAAGCCTCGAAAAAAGCTCCGAAGTCGGGTTAGATGGTCAAAATTTCAGGAGGCACATATGGCTAAAATCACTCTCAAAGGTAACCCGGTCAATACAGTGGGCGACTTGCCCAAAGTCGGAACGACGGCGCCGAGCTTCAAGCTCGTGAAGAACGATCTCTCCGAGACGACGCTCGCCGCTTATCAGGGCAAGCGCAAAGTAGTGAGCATCTTCCCGAGCGTCGACACCGCGACCTGCGCGATGTCGGTCCGCAAGTTCAACGAAAAAGCCGCGAACGCGCCCAATACGGTCGTGATCAACATCTCCGCGGATCTTCCCTTCGCCCAAAAGCGCTTCTGCGCGGCCGAAGGCATCAAGAACGTCGATACCCTTTCGTCTTTCCGTAACCCGTCGTTTGCCAAGGACTGGAACGTTTTGATGACGGACGGACCGCTCGCCGGGCTTCTCTCTCGCGCGATTGTGGTTCTCGACGAGAACGACAAGGTGGTTTACACGGAACAGGTTTCCGAAATCGCCAACGAGCCCGACTACGACAAGGCGCTCAAGTCCATTCTGTAATTTAGAGGTCTCTAAAGAGGCGGGAGCTCTCAAAGGGCTTCCGCCTCTTTCTATTTCCGGTCTTCGAGCACCGCCATGGCCGCGTTCCGGCCATTCACGCCGATGACGCTGCCGCCGGGATGAGTGCCCGCGCCGCAGAGATAGAAACCCTTCATGGGAGTGCGCGCGGAGAGCCGCTTTTCCCACATATTGTCGGGCAAGCACTCGCCCTGGAAGATATGCCCGCCCGTGAGGCCGACTTTTTTCTCGATATCGGGCGGCCCCATGACTAGCCGGTGCAAGACCGCTTCGGGAAAGTTCGAGACGTAGTCTTGAATCGAGCTCATGACGACGTCGCCGACTTCTTCCCGGCGGTCTTCCCAAGTTCCATTCACGAACTTGTGAGGCACGTACTGAGCAAAGACACTCATCGTATGGAGCCCGTCCGGGGCAACGCTCGGATCGTAAGCGGTGTGAAAGTACTGCTCGGTCCAAACGCGAGTCGGCATTTTACCCGATCGCGCGAGACGATGACTCTCATGCCATTCTCTTTTAGTGAGCGGCGTATTGATCTGCCCGCGGTGATGAGGCGCGGGAGTTCCCGGGCGGCATCGGTAGTCGGGTAGGGCGGTAAGGGCGAGGCTCAGCTTCACCGTGCAGCCTTCGGTGCGAATCGCCCCAACTTTATCGCTCCAGTTCCCATCGGCTTCAAGTCCCACCAGACGAAGCGCCACTTTCGGATCGGCGTTGCAGATGACATTCGGCGCGAAGATTTTATCGCCGCTTTCGAGAAGAACGCCTTCGCCGGGAATCACTTTCGAAACTCTCGTATCGGTCGCGACGACCGCGCCTGCTTCGCGAGCGATGTCGCAAAGTAAGAAGGAGAGCATTCCCATGCCGCCTTCGACGTAACCCCAAGTACCGGGCTGGCCGTCCATGCGTCCGCTGCCGTGGTGAAAGTAAATGTAAGCGGTACCCGGATCGTGCGGGCTCGCGTTGGTGCCGATGACGCCTTGGCCGAGGTAGGCCATCTGCATGCGCTCGTCTTTGAAAAACTTTTCGACCAGGTCGACCATGGACCATTCAAAAAGAAAGTCCGCGGCGTCGGGAATATGAGCGACTTTTCCTTTGATTTCCTCGGCGGTGGGAGACGTGCCGAGCCAGATGTCGGCGTCCGAATCGGGACGAAGGGCGTCCCGCATCTCGGCTTTCATCGCCCCAAGGGCGCGCCAGCCATTGAGGTCGCCGGGAGCGAAGCGGGCGATTTCGGCCTCGCATTTAGCGTCGTCATTCCAAAGCTGAATGCTCGAGCCATCCGGAAACGGCACGAACATCCCCGCCTCGGCGGGGCTCCAGCGAAAACCGTGCTCTTTTAATTTCAGCTCGTTCAACACTTTGGAGTGAAGAAGGCCGACGACATAAGCACAGGGCGAGAATTTGAGTCCCGGCCAGGTTTCTTCGAGAGTGCAAGCGCCACCGACCTGAGGTCGAGACTCCAGAACTAAAGTTTTCATTCCGCCGCGCGCGAGATAAGCCGCGCACGTCAGCCCATTGTGGCCGGCGCCGACGACGATGGCGTCCCAGCGTTCTTGCTTTAGCCGCGAGAGCGGCATGGGCAAGCCGATTTTACCGAGGACCTGAGCGGTGGGAGAGGTGGGCTTCATAGCTACCAATCAGTATGTGAGTAATCTTTGAGGAACTTGCCCCAAATGGGCTCACCGGTGATGACGCAATGGAAAATCGGGTCGACGATCCGTGCCGCTCCGTCGACGATGTCGAGAGGCGGCTGAAAATCATGCTCCGCTTGCTTGCGAAGGCTCAGCTCTTTGGGATCTTCGTCGGTGACCCAACCCGTATCGACGGCGTTCATGTAGATGCCGTCTTTAGCGTAATCCGGCGCCGAGGTGAGAGTCATCATGTTGAGAGCGGCCTTCGCCATGTTGGTGTGCGGGTGCTTGTCCGTCTTCGTATAACGCGTGAACTTACCCTCCATCGCGGAAACGTTGACGACATGCTTGTCCTTCTCGGGGGATTTCAGCATCAGCGGCTTCAACTTGCTGCAAAGAATGAACGGCGCGATGGAGTTGACGAGCTGCACTTCGAGCATCTCGGCGGCGGGAACATCGGCGAGCTTCAGGCGCCAGCTGTTGACCGAGCGCAAATCCACTTGCTGCAAATCCGCATCGAGCGCCCCCGTGGGAAAAAGCTCCGTGCCTTCCTCGGGCTCGTAGGCGTAAGGAATTTGAGAGAGGGCCGCGGCGGAATGAATGCCGATGCCGACGCCCGCGCCTTGCCAAGAGGTTACCCAAGCTCCCTCGACACCAAGCTTGGCGGGAAGCGTGGTCTGATTCGCAAGCTCCGACTTACACTGTTCGTAACCCGAGAGGAGCGGGGCGATCTCGGCGGACGGAGTCGCATTCTCGAGCTCCATCAAATGAGAGTAGAACCCCGGCGGACGGCGCACGGTCTGCGCGGCGTTGTTGATGAGAATGTCGAGGCGCGTTTCCGTGCGCAGTAAATAGCGGCAGAAAAGTTCCACACTCGGCGAGTGGCGCAAATCGAGACCGAAAATCTGCAGGCGATCTTTCCAGTTCGCGAAATCGTCTTCCTTGCCGAAGCGTTGGGCGCTGTCGTGAGGAAAGCGCGTGCTGATGATGACCTTCGCGCCAGCGCGAAGCAGCATCAGCGCCGCGTGATAGCCGATCTTCACCCGGGCGCCGGTGAGTAAAGCCACGCGGCCGTGGAGCGGCGCCGTCATGAAGCGCTTCTCGTAATTGAAGTCGCCGCAACGCGGGCACATGGAATCGTAGAAAAAGTGAATGTCGTGGTAGTCGTTCTTGCAGACGTAGCACGCGAGGGGGTCCTTCATGCGGCCGCGGAACTTGCGTTGTTCCGCTTCCGCCTGCGACGGGGCCGTGAAAATGCTGGCGAGCCGCGCAGTTCTAATCTCGGATTGAGCTTTTAAGGCGCGGTCGTGGGCCCGATCTTTTTTCCGGCGGTTCCGCCGGTGGGCCTTGGCGAGCTTCATCATCGCTAACTTATCCGGACGGGAAATTTTGCCGGCCGCCATCAAAAGGGCTTTGCGGTCGTCGAAAGCCACGTCGCCCAAGACCATGCGATTGCCCAGGATGGTTTCCAGGACTTTCACGCAAGTCTTTACATCTTCAGGGGAAATTCCCGGGGCGCCCGGTAGTTGAGGGGGTATTTGGCCTTCCATGAGGGCCCAACCTACCTCATAAGTCCTCCTGAGAAAAAGAGCTAAGAAAGGCTCGCCAATTCCGAGGCCACCGCCGTAAATTAGGGCACCGGATGCCTGAGCCTGTTTTCATCTCCGTCATAGTACCGACGTTCAATCGGGCTCATTTTCTTCCCGCCTGCCTGAACAGCCTGCTCGCGGAGGGTATCCCCAATCTCGAGATTCTAGTCATCGATGACGGCTCCAAAGACGGCACGCTGGAGCTGCTGAAGTCTTTCCCGGTCAAAGCTATTTCGCTGCCGAAGAACCGGGGACCGGGAGCCGCGAGAAACGCGGGCCTACGCGAGGCGCAGGGGAAGTACATTTGCTTCCTAGATAGCGACGATGCGATCGCCCCTGGCGGTTTGCAGTGGAGAGGCAACTGGCTCGAGGCGCACCCCGAAGAACCAGCCGTCATGGGTTCCATGGAGCTCATCTTGGATGACCGAGGCGAAGTGCTCGCCGCGTTTCCGGGGATCTTAAGAAATTTTCACAGCACGCCTTATCTCTATCGCTGGAAAGAGATGTTCGAGACCCGGCTCCAGCTCACTTCTCCGATGAGTGGCTGCATGCTCCGAAGCGAGACGGTGAAGCGCATCGGTTTTTTCGATGAAGTGGTCAGAGGTCCTGAGGATTTGGATTATTTCTATCGCCTCTTGCAGCAGACCGATCTGCGCTACTTCCCAGTTCCGACGTTTCGTTACCGTCTGCACGACACGAATCTTTCCATCTTCTACCGAAATGGCAACGTGACCTCTCCTTTGAGAATCGAGATCGAGCGGCGGCTCGTGGAGATTTCGCACGGGCTACCCGGCGAGTGGCCCGATGCGCAGAGATGGCATCTCCCGGACATCGTGGTTCCCATCTTCAATGCCTTCGACGAGGTTAAGGCCTGTCTGGAGTCGGTGCTAAAACATACGCCGGAGTTCCGGCGTCTCATTCTCGTTGACGACTGCAGTACCGATCCGCGCATCCCCGAGCTGCTCGAGCACCTTCGTAAAAGCGACACGCGCGTCGTGTGCCTTCGCACGGAGAGTAACCGGGGCTTCGTGGAGACGGCGAACCAGGGACTTAGGTATTCGACGACCGATGTGGTCTTACTCAATTCCGATACCTTAGTGGGTAAGAACTGGCTGAACCGGCTTTGCGCCTGCCTTCATAGCAAGAAGACGGTCGGCATCGTGACTCCCGTGTCCAATTGCGGCTGGATCGTCTCCATTCCCAATATCGAAGTGGATAACCCGCTTCCCGAGGGATGGGCGTTCGAGGCTTTCGCCGAGAGAGTCGCTCTCATCTCCAACCGCGAGTACCCCAAGCTTCCCACCGCGGTTGGCTTTTGCATGCTCATCTCCCGCAAAGTGATCGAAAGCGTTGGCTTTTTCGATCGAGCTTTCGTGGATGGGTACGGAGAAGAAGTTGATTTCTCCTACCGCGCCCGGGAAAAAGGGTTCGAGGTGGCTTGCGCCGACGATGTTTTCATCTACCACGCCGGTTCGGCGTCCTACGGACGGGGCCGAAGGCGCGAGTTCCTGAGAGAGCGCGGAAATCTGCTTCTCGAGCGCTTCTGGCCCGGGCATTTGCAGGAAGTCAGCCGATTCGTCAAAAGTAACCCGTATGCCACGCTCCTGAACCGCCTCAAAACCTGGCCAATCTCCGGCGCCCCTGGACTCGGAGCGGAGACGCCCTTAAGCTAGGGCACATGGCTAACACCACTGGATACCTGCACGGCTACTCGACCGACGAACAAGACCGCCTTTACCGGCAAGCCCGGTTCCTGGAGCCCCAGGTTTACGCCGACATCGATTTTTCAAAAGAGAAGAAGATCGTCGAGGTCGGCTGCGGCGTCGGAGCCCAGACCGAGATTCTCCTCGAAAAGTTTCCGCATCTAAAAATCTCCGGACTCGACTACTCCCGCGAGCAACTACTCCGTGCCGAGCAGCGGCTGAAAGCCGCCGTCGCCGATGGGCGCGTCAACCTCACGCAAGGCGACGCCAAGAAACTTCCGTACGCCGACAGTTCCTTCGACGGCGCCTTCATTTGTTGGTTCCTGGAGCACGTCGAGTCACCCCAAGCGGTTTTGGAAGAAGTCGCCCGCGTCTTGCAGCCAGGCGGAACGATTTATTGCAGCGAAGTCTTAAACGCGACTTTCTATCTTCACCCGTATAGCCCCGCGACCCAGCAGTACTGGTTTCACTTCAACGATCACCAATGGAATCTTAAGGGAGATCCGTTCGTGGGGGCGAAGCTGGGCAATCTGCTGCTCGCGACGGGCTTTCAAAACATCAAGACGACGGTGAAGAGCTTCCATTACGACAACCGCATGCCCAAGATGCGGGCCTCCATGGTCGAGGAGTGGACGAACTTGCTGTCGAGTGGAGCGCCGCAAATCATTCAAAGCGGGCGCGTGACGGCGGAGTTAGTCGACGAAATGAAGCGCGAGCTCGCCAAATTAAAGAACGACCCGGACGCGGTCTTCTTCTATTCGTTCATTCAGGCTAAAGCGGAGGTCTATTAGCCGACCGGCTCGGTGACGACTTCGAAGTTCACCGAGCTTGCGATAAAGCAATTGCGGTGTGCTTTTTCGTGAAGCTCGACGAGCTTTTCAGGCGTTACCGGCGTCGAAGCCGCGAAGGTGACCTTCGGGCGAAGCATAGTTTTAGTCACCGCGGCCTTTCCGGCGGCGTTCTTACCTAGAATCGCTACCGCGTTGTCCTCGTAAGCATCCACCGTCAGCCGGCTTTTCGCGGCAATCGCTAAAAAGGTGAGCATGTGACAGCTACTGAGAGCGCCGGCAAGGAGCTCCTCGGGGTTGACGTGTTCCGGTTTCCCGAGGAACTCCTTGGCGGCCGATCCTTTGATAGTCACGCCGCCTTCGAAAGCCACGGTGTGGGTGCGATCGTAGGTGTCGTACGCGAAGTCAGACGTTTGCCGCTTCCACTTAACGCTAGCTTTGTGCTCGGACATGACGACTTCTTTCTCTATTACGCTGCCGCGGTCGGCGACGGAGGAGGAGTTCCCAAAGTGGGAGTATTCCAGTTCACGTCGATATCGAGCGCGATTTTTAACACTTGGGTGACGTCGTCCACGAACTCGATCTTCATGGCGCTCTTCACGTCATCTGGTACGTCGCGCAGGTCTTTCTTATTGCGCGAGCACAGTATGAGTTTCTCGATGCCTGCCCGATGAGCCGCGATGACTTTCTCTTTGATACCGCCGACCGGCATGACCGTCCCGCGGAGCGAAATCTCACCCGTCATGGCGAGCTTCGGATCCACGCTGCGGCCGGAGAAGAGCGACGCCACGGAGGTGAACATCGTCACGCCAGCCGAGGGGCCGTCCTTCGGAATGGCACCCGCGGGTACGTGCACGTGGATGTCTTTCTTCTCGAAGTCGAACCCAGGGAAGATCGAGCTTAGTTTCGAGCGCACCAAAGAGAGCGCGATTTGCGCCGACTCTTTCATGACCTCACCGAGCTGACCCGTGATGATGAGCTTCCCGGAGCCTTGCATCGCGGTGGTCTCGATGAAGAGAATCTCACCGCCTTGAGGCGTCCAAGCGAGCCCGGTCACCACGCCCGAGGGCGCGAGCCGTTCGGCGACTTCATGGGTGTACTTTTCAGGTCCGAGCATCTCTTCGAGCTCGTTCACTTCGACCCGAATCGGAAACGCGGTGGCTTTCACGATCTTTTCGCTCGAGCCGCGGCAAATCGCCGCAAGCCGTCGCTGAAGATCGCGGGCGCCCGCTTCCCGGGTGTAGTGCGAGATGACCCGAAGCAAAGCTTCATCCGAGATGGTGAGCTTCGTCTCGTCCATGCCGTGCTCCTCTAACACCTTGGGCAACAAGTGCCGTTTGGCGATGTGGAGCTTTTCAGCCGTCGTGTAGCCCGACAACTCGATCACTTCCATGCGATCCAGCAAAGGAGCCGGAATCGTCTCTAAAGTGTTCGCCGTCGCGATGAACACGCACTGAGATAGATCGAAGGGCACGTCCAGGTAGTGATCCAAGAAGTTCGTGTTCTGCTCGGGGTCCAAGACCTCGAGTAGGGCACTAGCCGGATCGCCTTGGAAGCTGCGTGAGAGCTTATCGATCTCGTCCATCATGAGAACGGGATTTTTCTCGCCGCCACGCTTGATGCCTTGAACGATACGCCCGGGCATTGCTCCTACGTAGGTGCGCCGATGGCCGCGGATTTCAGCGTCATCTCTGACGCCGCCGAGACTCACGCGAACGAACTTACGCCCGAGAGCTTTGGCCACGCTCTGCCCGATGCTCGTTTTACCGACCCCAGGAGGGCCGACGAGCAGCAAGATGGAGCCTTTGCCGCCTGGTTTGAGTTTCATGACGGCAAGATGCTGCAGGATGCGCTTCTTGATGTCTTGAAGCCCGTAGTGATCTTTTTCGAGCTGCGCACGAGCGGCATCGAGATCGATGTCCTGACTAGCGGCCTTGTTCCAAGGCATCGCCACGAGCAGATCGAGATAGTTGCGAATGATGTGCGCTTCCGGAGAACCGCTGCCGATAGTCTTTAAGCGCTTGAACTCGTGGAGCGCCGCCTTTTTGACCTCGTCGGGCATTCCGGCTTCGGCGATTTTCTTCTCGTAGTTATCGCCGGTGGGAGAATCCTCGCCTTCACCGAGCTCTTCCTGGATAGCCTTCATCTGCTCGCGCAAGATCGCGTCCCGCTGCATCTTGTCCATGCGGTTCGAGAGCTTCGAGCGGATCTCGCTTTGCACCTGGAGATTTTCCTTCTGGGACTGCATGAGTCCGAGAAGTTGGAGCACACGGGCTTTGACGCCGATGGTTTCCAAAATCTCCTGCTTCTTATCGAGCGGGATCTCGAGGTTCGCCGCGCAGAGGTGCGAGAGAAACGCCAAGTCCTCGATGCCGTCGACTACCTGACTCAGCTGTTCGGTGTTAGCCGGCAGCAAGTCGAGGATCTCTTTGGCCAGGGACTTCAGGCTATCGAGAAGGGCTTTCTTAGTGCCCTCATCCATATCCGCCTGGTCCGGCCAGAGATCGGCTTCGGCTTCGATGCGTCCCTCTTTGTCGGTGAACTCGCTTATCCGAAAACGAGCGACGCCGCGGACGAGGACTTGGAATCCGTCGTTCGCGTTACCGCGCACTTTCTCGATATGGCAGAGCGTGCCAACGTGAAAAAGATCCTTGGAGGTGGGATCTTTGCTTCCTTTATCGTTCTTTTGGGTGACGGTAAGAATCCAGCCTTCGCCCTGAATGGCCTTCTCCATGGCGGCAACACTTCCGGGCCGGCCCACCCTTAAAGGTAGAGCCGTGCCGGGGAATATCACCGTGTTTCGGATGGGAAGGACTGGAAAGAGCCCGTATGTGGGTTCCTGCTTCATATAGTTAATCTGGCGACACGGAACGGAAAGTCAAATCCAGCCGGGCTAAGCTGTTAATTCAATGAGGTTAAGCCCTTCTCAGGAGAGGACGTTTGAAAGCGCATTTGCGTGAGATTTGCGCCGCATTTCTCGTGTTATTCTAGTACCTGACCGCTTCCGGACAAGCCTGAAAAACCGGTGCGGGTCTTTCCACAATTGCTGCATTTTTGCTGCACCGCGAGCCGCTACCCTTCTCGTAGGGGTTGATCCGTTACATGGCCTCCGCATATGGGCTCCGCCCACTAACCGCCAAATTCTTGGACAATAAAATATGGCAATCAAACCGAACAAACAGGAATTTACACCTGAAGGCGAAGCTCCGCCTGAAGAAGACTTCACGTCTTCCATGGATTTGAAAGCGGCGGGCCTGGACCGCGGTCCGCGTGGTAGCAAGATCAACGAGCTCATGGCGCGGATGCGGGTTCACACCGCCATCCTTCGCGCCAAAAGCGGGCTCGTTTATCAGCAGCTGAAAGCGAAAAAGCTGCACTACGCGATTCCACTCGTCATCGCGGCGCCTCTCGCTTTCTTCGGTTATCAAATGTTTGCTCCTAAGGAGCCCGCGCCGATGGCGATGCAGCGCCGGGCGCCGAGACAGGAGCCGGTAGCGGCTCCCGTGGAAGCTCCGCCTCCCGCGGTGGAAGCGAACAACCCGCCGCCTGAAGCGGTGGCTCCGCCTCCGCAACAAGCGCAGAATATTCCGCCCCCGCAAGCCGAAGTAGCGCTGCCTCCGCGCCCGGCCGCCGTGCAACCGCCTCCGGCGGCTCGTACCGCGACCAAAGCGCCGGCCAAGGCCGCGGTCGCGACCCGCGTGACCACGACCAAGGGTAAGACCGCTGCCGCGACCACTTCGAAGAAAACGATTAAAACCGCTTCCGCGAAGAAGGCCGTCGGCAAAACGGCTGCCAAGAAAACCGCCGCGACCACGAAAAAAGGCGCGACGAAGAAAACCGCCGCAAAAACCGCCGCCGCGAAACGGACGGTAGCCAGCAAGACCAAAGCGAAAGCGACGGCTAAGAAAACGGCGAAGAAGAAAAAGTCCGCGGAAGACTAATACCAGAGGCCGAGGATCTCCAGCTGCTGGTCGGTCAAACCGTCCTTCAGAGATCTCAGGTATCTCTCTTGCGTTTCCATGCGGTGAAAGAAGCCGTAGAGAACGTTGATGCCGAGCTTTCCCACCGCTTCCTGACGGGCGAGCGGATCGCTTTGCTTCAATTCGAACTCGATACCAACGAGAACGGGCGTTTCGCCCATCCACTTCTCGCCCATGACGCCAATCCAGCCGCGATTGCCTTCCACAAGTGAGACCACCACGAATTTGCGGTGAGGCAGGTGATAGGCCACGTGCGGGTACTCCGCTTTGAGGAGGGCTTCAACGCGCTCGCGAGGGTCCGCGCCCATCGCTTGAGCGCCGTAGCGGCCTTTGGCGTCGTCAGTGCCCTTGTAATAGAGCGCTTGGAAAATGGTGTGCGCGTAAGGCGCTTCGAAGAGGCGGCCCGAAATGCGTTGGCCTCCTCCGATTTCGAGGAGCGTGCCTTTCAACTCGTCGAAGACGTTGATGCGGCGGGCTTTCCACTCCGCAAGATCGGTCAAAGGCTTTACCGGATCTTTGGTCGAGCGAGCGGGTGGGGGTGAGGGAGCTAGCGCCGATCGCCATAAAGCTTCCGCTCGCGAGGCATTTGCCTCGGTGGAGACGAGAGTCCATTTGTCTACTTGTGGCGATTCGCCCGTCCCGACTTCAGCCGCTTCTCCCGCGAAGGAGAAGGCGTCGACGACAATGCCGTCGGGATTAAACAATAAGTAAGGCGTTGCGCCGAGGTGTAGGAGCGGCCAGCCCTTTTCGAGGGCGAGCAGAGGGTGATCCACTGGGGCCTCGACTCGAACGTAGTCGATGATGACGTGTTCATGATTGATGCCGTCAAAAAGCGACTTCACGAAGACCTCGGGGTTCTCGAAATAGTGATGAATGGCGTAAGCCAGGTTGATGCCCACTTTTCCCAACGTGTCTTTTTGGGAGGTGCCAGAAGGATCGAGCAGACGAATATGAAGGCGCACGCCGACGGCGTTTCCGTCGGCGGTGAGGCGAGTGCGTACGCCGATCCAGGCCTGACCGTTGTTTCGGTTGGTCGCCGCGGTGTTGGCGATCGCAAACGGAATCTCGTGCGATTTGGGCTTCAAGCTGTCCCACTCGACATCGAGCTGCCGCATGAGTCGCTTTTCGCTGATGTAGTGTTTCGCCTGAAAATCAGGTCCGGCTTTGCCGTAACGTAGATCACTCGCCATGCGATCGTAGGGAGACAGCGCGAGCAACTGAACGCTGGGATTGGCGCGAAGTAAGCTCTCGGAAAGTTTTTGAGCCGCGCCGATTTCCGACGTCACGACAGTGAAGTTGGGCTCTTTCGCGAGCCATTCGGTTTTCGCCTGGATCGTCGCGCGAGGCGCGA